>JBDGRN010000006.1:0-41725 GCA_042218125.1 Halobacteria archaeon
CGTGGCTGCTGAAGGGACGACACGGGATCGCCTCTATCGGTGTATTGGACAGGAGCCCGAACTGGAGTGATCAAGCTCTGGAGTTCAATTACATAGTTTGATCACTTACACCGCATCCAGAAGACGACGGCAGTAAGCCCGACGACCAGCAAGCCTGGACGTCCGAGCAGCGCCACATCCTCACCCGCCACGTCGACGAACGGGCCCGCTACGCCGCCGAGGCGTACACGACACTTCCGGAGGATTACTGGCCCTCGACAAGCAGCGAGCGCGCTAGGCGGCGCTGAAGGCGGCTCGTGATCGGGCTCTGGTGTTCGTCCTTGCGTACACAGCTGTCCGCGTCGGGGAACTCCTCCGAGACCCGAACGATCCGCGCCGGCCCGGCATCCGGTGGGAGGATATCTCGCTCGACGACGGGAGTATGGACGTCTACCGGAAGAAACAGCAATGGGACGCCACCAGTCTCCCCGATCCGGTGATCGCTCCGCTTCGGAGCTATCAAAAGGTGATGGACCCACCAACGGAGCGGTGGCCGGTGTTCCCGACGTTCGATCAGCGGACGCTCGCAACGCTCGTGCAAGACGAGCTGGTGGATCGGGGACTGCGGCCCGAAACAATCGACGAACGACGTGACGAGTACGCTCGTGACCTCTTGCTGGCACTTGACGAGGACGTCCGACCGCCGTCGATCACGACGGATGGAGCACGGTCGATTCTCCAACGACTCTCCGAAGCAGCGGGGATCGATATCGACCATCCGAAACACGATTATCTCGCTCCACACGGCGGTCGCCGCGGGATGGGTGAGGTTCTCGTTCGAGCATTTGGCTACACGGTTGCAGCTCGATACTTGGACAACTCCGAAGAGATGGTTCGAGAGCGGTACTCCCATATTGAGGCCAGGGAGCTAGGGGACGTGGCGACAGAAGCTCTCACGGAGGTTGACGGTAATCTACTTTGAGTGCGTACTGCCCGCTGAGGCAGGCCATTTCCAGTCAGAGACTGATTCAGTACATCAGATGCTTGTACATGCTTTCACAATAGTGAGGCATGCATCCTGCACAGGAACTCAACGAACTCCTCACTGACGGCGAGGAACTTACCATCGTCTGTCACAACAATCCCGATCCAGACTGTCTCGCAAGCGCATTCGCCTTAGGCCGGATCGCCATGGCCGCCGGCATCGACGAACATCACATCCTGTATAGCGGTGACATCTCCCATCAGCAGAACCGGGCGTTCGTCAATCTCCTCGACATTGATCTGCAGTCCTTCGAGCCTGGAGCCGTCCAGGACCGTCCCGAGAGGTCACTGCTTGCGTTCGTCGATCATGCGGTTCCGGGGTCGAACAATCGAGTCCCAGAGGGGACTCCGGTCGATATCGTGATCGACCATCATCCGAGCGAGGAAATTGAGGCACGGTTCATCGATCATCGTGAGCAGGTGGGTTCGACGGCGACGATTCTGACGGAGTACGTGCGAGAGTTGGCCACCGAAATGGATTCTGACCTCGGGACGGCCCTCCTATTCGCGATCCGTCGCGAGACGCTCGGGTTTCTCCGTGGCGTGACCAGCGATGAGTACGACGCTGCGGGCTGGCTTCACGACCACGTGGACAGTGCGTTGCTCCGGACCCTCTCGACACCGTCGATCACCGGTGCGACTGTCGATGCGATCGCAGAAGCGATTTCGAACCGGACTGTGCGGGGCTCGGTCCTCATCTCGGGGATCGGACGGACGAGCGAGCGTGATGCGCTGCCCCAGGCTGCCGACTATCTCGCTACCCTAGAGGGTGTCGAGACGGCTATCGTGTTCGGGATCGTCGAGGACGGAGTTCAGATCTCGGCGCGGTCGACTGATTCTCGGATTCATATCGGCGACGTGCTTGATGGCGCATTTTCTGATGTCGGCAGCGCCGGCGGCCACCGCGAAATGGCCGGTGGCGAAGTGCCACTCGGCATCTTCGCGGATTATACGACTGACGACACGCAGCTGTTCGCAATCGTCGACCAGGTCATGAGTGCTCGTCTCATTGCAGAACTCAATCTCACGCCAGAGACGGAGACACAGGCTAATGTGGACGGTGAAGACGAGTAGTGCGGCCAGCGTCAGTCTTGCTCCGACACCCGCTCCGGGTTCGAGCCCGTCGTGGATGCCATCGGTGGGTCCGTTGACCAAACCGCTGTCGGGGAGTGGAGATTCCCGCTCCCGTCTCTTTGAAACCGACTGCCTATATGTACTCGTAGGCGTAGCGTGACCTGCACTGTTGGAGCGATACAGTCGCATCTCGTACTCACGTCGCCAGTGGTCGAACTATCTCGCTCCTGATGTCAGTCGATACGCGTGGTAATTACATGGAGGCCCGATCTGAATCTTCTGGTGAAGCATCGTCTGACTCATTGGAGGGTCCAAGATAGGCCCAGTGGAGTGACTCAGATCCGTCGATCTGTTTCTCAAGAGTCACGCGATAGAGAATCGGTTGTGGATCGTCGGGTAACTGTTGAACGACGAGGAACCCTTTCACGCCAGGATCAAGGCGAAGAATTTCACCGGGGGCCTTTTCACGAATGCGGGCCGCCACCGCTTCTTGGCTCTCAGTCAGACCCATTACTGTCCTCCATTGCGTCCATACCCTGTTTCCAGCGGTAGTAGAGCGACCGCATCGCCCGATCTGAATCTCTGGCCATAAGTACCGTTACGTCACTCCGCTGTGTAAGTGTTTGCTGGACCGACTCAAACACGCGGCTTTCCAATCGAGATTGCTGTTCTGGCGCACCAATCGAGGTGAAGTCGTGTTTCTGGGCTTTCTCCAGGATTATATCCGTTGTATCTGCAGCTTCCTGGATTTCTGTGTCTACAGTCACATCCGGACCCAAGACGTATTCCGCGAATTTGAGGAGATCAGTGGCGTCAGATTTCGCTTTTCCAGATGCGTCTGCGTCGATTACGTGTAGAACCGTGACTGGTGCATCAGCAGCAGTGGCCACTGCACGAGCAGCTTCCGCAGCGAGCGCGGAGTGTGGTCCAGTCCCGACCGGGAGCAGTATCGACTCAATGGTCTCTGTTTCGGACTCAGCCAACGAGGCGACCGTATGTTCGTCGACGTCAGGGATATACAACGCGTTGTCCCCACTTTGGGTTCCGAGGTTCTCGACGAACACGTCGCATTCGGCCTGTTCAAGGACTGCATCTATCGTGCTCCGAGAGAGGAACCATCCTTCATCGAGGCTCGTGCCCCGGAGCAATAATACGGCCATCTCACTTCCCGACCCGAGTATGTCCAGAATACCGCGCGTTGTGTCGGATACCACTTGAACAGTCGCGTTGATGGAGACATCCGGATCGAGATCTTGCGCGATATCGACAATCCGTGCCAGCTGGGACTGCCGCTCGTCGATAAATTTGAGTACCGGAGCCGAGTCAGATGAGCTCGATTCGTCCATTTCTATGTACTCTCGAACGGTATTAAGCGAGGCTTCATCATCGACGGCCGCGATTCCGAGTAACAGGACTCGTCCGTCGTTGTCCTCGGCAAGGGCAAACGCCGTCTGAAGAAGTCGGCGGACGTTAATGCCTGTTTCCGGATCGAGGAGCTCGCCTGTTACGGGCACGACGATGGTGTAATCCGGCGTATGAATGACCGGACCGCTTCGAATCGATTCATCTATCTCCGAATCTCTGGGCGGTTGTTGAACAGCGATACGGACATCGTATTCCGTACTGTCAACCGTCATCGTCACGGCCTCGTAAACGCACCTGTGACTCGGTCAGTCGCTCCATTTCTGGCGAACACGGTCACGGTGTCTCCTGCCTGAAAGTCGGTCCCACCTCGGGGGATGAGCAGTTCTCCATCTCGGACAATTGCGACGATGATCGTCTCCTCAGGAAGCAGATCCTCCCTGTCGGCGTCGCTCAGACTGAGCCCAGCGACTGGTGCTCCCTCGTCGACCGTGACCTCGAAGATTTCAGCTTCGCCAGCGATTTCCATGAAGTCTTGAATCTTCGGGCGCTGGACTGCTCGGTAAAGATACTGGCCGTTGAGTTCGTGCGGGCTCTCGACGATGTTCACGCCGAGGTCGCCGAACAGTTCCATATGCTGGGGGTCGTTGATTGAACTGACGAGGTTCTCGACGCCGTACTGTTTGCCGAGCATCGAGATCATGAGGTTCACTGAATCGCTCTCTGTCGTCGAGATGAGCGCGTCGGCTTCCTCGATCCCGGCTTCGAGAAGGATTTCCTTCGACGCTGCATCGGCATTGATGACCATGCAGTCGTAGGTCGCGCTCGCCTCTTCGGCCAGCTCCGAGTCGCGTTCGATGACGACGACTTCGTGGTCGTCCTGGGTTGCGAGTTCGATGACTTTGCTTCCGGTACGGCCCGCGCCGACGACGATGATGTACATTGTGATTGGTGGTGAAGGTGTGTTTAGCGGACGAATCTATGGAGTTGATGTGAGTGGTGTCGGTGGTCCTGGAACGTCGATGACGGTCGGTGTGGAAACACTTTGGTGAGACATATGGGTTACCTCCGGAAGATGCTGTTTATCATGGCGAGGACGGGAATGATTTCGAGGCGCCCCATCCACATCTGGATGATGAAGAGTACCTCCGCGATGACGGGCATTCCGGGCCCGGTAATACCAGAGGACAACCCGACAGTTCCCTGAGCGGTGGCGACCTCGAAGATCGCGTCCGCGAGGGTGAAGTTCGACGGGAGTACCGCGAGCAGCACGAACAGCGAAAGCCCTAGGAGGATGAGATACGCGAATGCGAACGTCGCCGCAGCGCGAATCTCGTCGTTTGCCTCGTCGGCTTTGAAGATCCGTTGACCGATCCGAAGATCGTCAATCGCGTGTTCGGACCGGAACACGCGTGAGACCTCCCAGCTGATTCCGCGCCCGATGATGTAGCCGCGGAGAATTTTGATTACCCCGACCGTCGCACCAGCCGACCCACCGAGCAGCATCGCGCCGAGGACGATGAACAGCACGGCTCCGTTGTTCCAGTCACCGATCGCGGACGTCTGCCAGCCAGTCGTCGTCAATGCACTGATGAATTGGAACAAGCCGGCACGGAGCGCTTCACTCGTCACTACGCGCGCCACGTAGTCGATAGGGTCGCCATTGTACGGGACGCCGACCCACCGAGCGAGGAACGCTGTCAGCCCGATGACGCCGACCACGAAGAGTGCGAAGAGCGTTCTAACTTGTGGATCTCTCGTAAATTCACGGATGTCACGTTCGGAGAGGGCGCTGTAGTACACGGGAATCGCAATCGCCCCAGTGATCATCGCCGGGATGTGGACGAGTTCCATCGCGTACGATCCGTAGCCTGCAATCGAGTCGTCGAGCGTACTGAACCCGCCCGTCGACTGGCCGGTCATCGCGTGGTTGATTGCGTCGAAAATCGTGTTCTCGATGCCGTATCCGGGCTGGACGAGGAACGTCGCGATTGCGAGATACACGGCGGCAGCAGCGGTCACGCCGACGTAGATCTTCCAGATCGCCCGTGCGGTACCAGCGATGCTGGGTCGCAGCTTCTCATTGCGCGCTTCGGGTTCGTACAGCGAGATACCTGCCGTTCCGTGGGGTTGTCTCAAAATCGCCAGGGAGAGGACGATCATCCCTGCGCCACCGATCCACTGCATCTGTGAGAGATACCAGAGGAAGGCATGGCCCACGGATGGTTCGTGGACGCTCATCGTCAGGCCGGTGGTGGTGTACCCGCTCATGCTCTCGAAGAACGCGTGCAAGGGGTTCTGGAAGTTCAACAGACTCGATTGATAACGCCCCTGCAGGGACGAAGGATTCGAGCACTGCTGGCGGTGTGATGTACGCCGCAATAATGAACGGAAGCGCACCGAAGAACGCAGTAGCGACCCAGCCAAGCGCTGCAACGATCATCGCGTGGTGTCGTTTCGGTTCCGGGGCGTCCTCAAAGAGCTTGTACGCTCCCCCACCGACGAATGCTGTGATGCCTGCTGCGATGAGAAATGATAGCCCGCTGTGCCACTCTTGATAGAGCAGGGACACCAGGACCGGGACGAGCATCGATCCGCCAATGAGGACCTGAAGTCCGCCGATGTCTCTGATGATTGTCTTCGAAGCAGTGAGGAAATTCAAGCGACCAGCGTTGGACGTCGAGGATGAGTTGGAATTAGACATAGTTCGGTGGTCCGCGTTTCAGGAGGCGATGACTTGATTTCTGTGACAGAAGGGTTCCGCAAGCCGGAACCCATCCTTGTATCGTTCTCCACTGGTGCTCCCGGACCATATAAATAAACCGATTCAATTACTCGAAGCGAACAATACCGTGGAGAATTTTGGGCAAACCGAAACGGCAGTGATACCGATACGAGTCCAAATGGATTATCTCCCTGCAGAGTGAGGGGCCAGGTATGAGCGACCGTTTGGATGAGGTAGACAAACGAATCCTCTACCACCTGGCTCGGGACGCACGGAATACGTCTGCGCCTGAAATAGCCGAAGAAGTAAACGTTTCGGCGGGTACGATTCGAAATCGAATTTCACAGCTCGAGGAAGCCGGTATCCTTCGCGGCTATCACGCACTTGTCGATTATCCACAAGCAGGCGGGCGTCTAACGAATCTCTATATTTGTACCAGTCCGGTTCCTGACCGTGACCGGCACTCGAAACAAGTAGCCGAAATCCCCGGCGTTGTGAGCGTTCGACAGCTGATGAAGGGAAGACACAATCTTCACGTTACTGCTGTCGGGGACGATATGCAGGAGCTCAACCGCGTGGCGAACGACCTCTCGGCCATCGGGCTCGAAATCGAGGAAGAAAATCTACTTCAGAGCGAACAACACCTCCCATATCACAAATTCGGGCCTGAAGAGTCCCAAAACGGCCACACGATAGCGGACTTTATGGAACTCTCTGGCGGTGCTGAAGTCGTCGAGTTGTCCGTCTCAGCGGACGCCGACGTTGCTGGGCTTACGCTAAGTGAGGCGAACGAACAGGGCGTCATCCAATCTGACGTACTGGTGGTCTCCATCGAACGAGATGATGAGATGTTGACCCCTCGGGGGGATACGACGGTTCGCGCGGATGATCTGGTGACGCTGTTTTGTCGGAATGGGGTGACTAGAGAAACTGTTGAGGCCTTCGGCGATGATCGGTAATCGAGAATCCGGGGAAGACCGGCCTTTTTAACCGCCTGCTTTTCATCTCGTGTGATAATGAGCTTCTCGTTAGATTCGACCCTACAGGAGGTCGGCTAACTATGCCGAAATCTCTCGAACGTGACCTCGGTCTCTACGCGACGATTACGATCAGCATCGGGGCGATGATCGGGAGTGGCATCTTCGTGCTTCCAGGCCTCGCCGCGAAGAAAACGGGCCCGAGCGTTATTTTCGCCTACCTCTTAGCCGGTCTGATAGTCTTACCTGCGGCTCTCTCGAAGGCTGAAATGGCGACAGCAATGCCCGAAGCTGGGGGCACGTATCTGTATATCGACCGGGCAATGGGGCCACTATTGGGAACTATCGCAGGGATTGGTTCGTGGTTTTCACTCGTGTTCAAGAGCGCCTTCGCGCTCGTTGGACTGGGTGCTTACGTACTCGTCCTCGTCTCTATTCCAGAGGGCTATTTGGTCTTCCTCAGTCTGATTCTTGGAGCGCTTCTCGTCGTCGTGAACATCGTCGGCGTGAAACAGAGTGGCCGCTTACAGGCCATCATCGTCAGTCTGGTGTTGCTCTCGCTCGCAGCGTTCGCCCTTTCGGGCATTATCAACGTCGACGGCACGAATTACCACCCATTTACGACCCATGGAAACGGTGGGATTCTCGCCGCGACGGGCTTTGTCTTCGTCTCGTACGCCGGTGTCACGAAAATCGCGTCTGTCGCGGAAGAAGTCGAGAATCCTGGCCGGAACATCCCGATCGCGATGATTTCGAGCGTTATCGTGATGATGCTCGTCTACACGCTGATCGTATTCGTCGTGGTCGGCGTTTCGCCACCAGGCGAATTGATGGCCAACGATATGCTGACCCCCATGGCGCTCGCTACGCGGCAGTTCGCTGGCCAGTGGGGCGAATTCGCAATCGGTATCGTCGCGATCCTCGCGCTCACGAGCATGGCTAATGCGGGGGTTCTCTCCTCGTCACGTTTCCCGTTCGCTATGAGTCGTGACGAGCTAGCTCCGCGGCGTCTGAGTGACGTGAGTTCACGATTCAAAACACCGATTACGTCGGTACTCCTTACTGGCGCGCTCCTCCTCACGCTTATAGCGGTCTTCCCGGTTCAAGACCTCGCAAAACTCGCGAGTGCGTTCAAGATCCTCATCTTCACGTTCATCAACGTCGCACTGATCGCCTTCCGGGAGAACTCTCTCGAGGATTACTCTCCCGAATTCACGTCTCCGGCGTATCCATGGGTACAGGGCTTCGGAATCATCGGTGGATTGGTATTGCTCACCCAGATGGGGCTCGTCGCGATTGGTGGGGCCATCGGAATCATTCTCATGGGAATTCTCTGGTACATGGTCTACGGGCGAGCCAAAACCGACCGTCAAGGTGCGGCGCTCGACGCGGTTCGCCGGTCGGCAGATGCGCAGTCCCTATCACAGGTCGAGCAGGCGTTCGTGGATGGGGGTGGAACGATACTCGTTGCAATGGACGAAGAGACTTCTCAGGACCACGAACGAACGCTACTCACAGCCGCGGCGAGCGTGGCAGCGCAACGTGGGGGTCAGGTTCACGCAGTTCGGTTCGAAGAAGTCCCTGAACAGCTGACGCTCTCTTCGGCGACCGATATGGACGAGTCGGACCGCCAATTCGAGCGAGCGACGGCGGAACTCGCCGAAGATCTCCCGGTCCCGATTCACGCCCAGGAGATCGTCAGCCACGACCTGAAACGCGCCGTCGTCAACTATGCGACGGATGTCAACGCGGACCTCCTGATCGGTGAGTGGGAACCCGACCGGTATCACGCGGAGCTACTCGGGAGCGACGTCGACTGGTTCATGGAACACGCCCCCTGTGATACGGTCTTCCTCCGTGACCGAGGGTTCGACGACATCGACGAGGTGACGGTTATCACTCGTCGTGGTCCGTATCGGCCGCTCAAAGTCACGCTTGCAGACGCTGTCGCCGTACAGCACGACGCCAGCGTGCGATTTCTCACGGCTGTGGACGAGGACGCTCCTGAAGAGCGGGTAACTGCAACCCGAGAGTATCACGAAGAACTCGAGGCATTGTGTGAGGCTCCGACGAGGAGCGAAGTCATTCGCACCTCCGATATCATTGAGACCCTCGTTACAGCTTCACAAGATACTGATGTCGCGGTCATCGGAACGGTTGCACACTCCCGAATCCACGAGTTCGCGTTCGGGGACCCTGCGACGGACATTAGTAATCGACTTGAGGCGACGGTGTTGTTGGCACACCCACGGGAATTAAAGAGCCGAAGTCTCATCAGAGGAATCGTCGAGAAGATCGCGTTTTGAGACGTTCCCGCTGGCACCGTGCAGTTTGATACTGTGTACTGATGTCTGTTCAGGAAGGACTTGATGCCGACGTAACTTCATCCCGAGCGTCTCTCCCCCGCACTTGACAGCTATGCGGGCACTTCGCCTGTTTTCAGTCGAACGTATTAAGACAGCAGTCTCCGTCCCCGATAGTATGTGTAATTCGCTCCCGAATAGCAAATCGACCATTCATTATTTCTAAACACGTGATTCACTATGCCTGCATCCCTCTACCAGAGAGTCATTGTCCCGGTTGCGAACAAGGATGACGCAGCAGCGACGACAGCGGCACTCGCGCCATACGTTAAATCAGCTGGTGGAGTAGTCGTCGCAGTGCACGTCATCGAGAAAGCAGGTGGGGCACCCGATAAGGCGTCAGTTGAACAGCGCGAACTCTTTGCTGACGAAATATTCGAGATCGTTGCAGATGGGCTAGCGAACGTTGACGTCGAGTTAGAAACCGAGTACCTCTACGGAAACCTCGGTGGTTTCTGCAAGTAGCGTCATCGAACAGGGAAGCCCCACCCTCAACGAAGCGAAAGCGGAGTAGGGTGGGGTAGTTCACAAGACAAGGCAGTGATTTGAACTTAGCAAGTTGCAGGCCCGAGCAGTATTCGAAAGGGAACGAACCGGAACGTTTTGCCAAAGTTCATAACCGCCCTTGGCTATCAAAAGTTGATGGTTTTTGGATACTTAGAAATCTCAAACGTATCTATTTGAACTTCTCGTGAGGTGGTCTTGTCTACGGGGTAACCATGGCCATTAGGGCAATATGTTTATACCAGGAAAATTTGTCTAGAGTGTAGTATGAAACGGTTTTTTATAACGGTCATTGTTATCATCGTAATCATATCTATTGTTGGGTTCGCCGTTATGGGTATTCAGGACAGTACTGATGAGGACACTGATGATGAGCACCTTAACAACTCTATCGAAAATCTACAGAAAACCCATCAAAATCTGTTGAACTTTTCAGAAAAACTAGATGAGAGCCAAGATATTCCCGATGAACCTGTAAGCCTTGACAGGAAAAAATCTGTAACCTCAACTTTGAGAGAGGCGGAAACTCAGGCAAATAAAGCCATGGAAAACGGGGACAGGGCTCGTGGAAGACAGCTTTTATTTTTGGCTGAATACTATGAAGATGGAATGAACGCGTTTGAACACGGTGTTCACGTGATAAATAACCTGAGTGCTTTTTCTAATGCTAACGAACTTGATAGGTTTGGTACCGCGTTAAATAAACTGGATCAGGCAGACGATGCTTACCGGAAATTTAACTCCTCAATTAGAGACGCGATCGAGAAAAGAAAGAAACTGAATGCTTCGGGGTTTCGGGTTGAGGTCCGTGAAGATCTGCGGGAAGACATCGAGAGCAGCAGGGAAAATTACCAAAAAATACAACGTTTTTTGAAATATTTTGATCTAATGATCCCTGGCTTAAAAAGTATGGTTCATGCCCGGAATAAGCTTGAAAAAGGAGACGACTTTTTATATTCGGGGGAATACAGTCGGGCAGAATCTGCGTACGAGAACGCTAACCGGGGTTTCAAAAATTCCAAATCCAAGCTTTCCAATGCTTTAAATAGAACTAATAGGACGTCAAACATCCTCAAAGAACTGAACTGCAAAGTAGATTATTATATAAACATATCCGAACTATCGAGAAAGAAAGCTCTCTATGAAAATATTGGGAATATGAGGAAAGCAAGAGAGTTTAACGGAAAACTTCTGGGTAAAGAGATGGACTGTGAGGCTCCATAATCTTCCTTCCTGTAGACTTCTTTTATCCGGGTGCTCTCTACACGTCGCTACTTTATCATTCGGGTTTAAAAACACTGGTTTAAATTAAATCTACGTGGAAAACTTCATGAATTAATAAATAGCTTGGTGGATCATTCCGTATGACTAAGTTAAAATTTAAAAAGATAGTCAACAGTCTTTTCTCCCTAAAAATACTACCTATTCATTATGGCAAAGATCGTTCGTCTTTCGGATGAAGCATACGAACGTCTCTCATCTTTAAAGAAGCAGGAAGAGAGTTTATCGGACGTAGTTCTACGGATCTCGACAGAACCGTCACTCAAGAAAATGGCGGATATCTTGCCCGGCGATGAAGCTAACGTACTAAGTGCGGTCGTCGACGAAAGAAGAAAGAGGATAGGCAAGCATCTCGAAGAGGACGTTCAGGGTGGAGATAAGATAGAGAGTAATTAAAAAAGACCCTCTGAAAACCACGCTGTGCAAAGTAAAGGAAACCCCACTGCGCGAAGAAACCTTTACCTGTCGTTGCTCTAAAGTTCTATTCTAAGTGATTCCGGAAGTCAGTTTGAGGCAGAAAGATCCCTACAACTATCTCGAAGACGGCACGGTTACAGGGATCGTGAAGTTCTCACTTCTTTTCACCATGCAGAAAAGAATGAAGCCTTACGTGGCGGGAAGCCTTCTCTGGACCTTATCCTTCCTTATTATGCCTTTTCTGTTCGCCAACGGATATCTCAAGAGGGTTCCGGAGGCAGTGAAGCATGGAGGGGAGTTACCGGAGTTCGACAGACCGCGTAAACTGCTTGTTCAGGGCATTCAAGTAACTGTATTCAACGGAATATATGTCGCTGTTCAGGCTGCTTTAGGTCTGCCGGCGTATCTCTATCCCGGGGCAGTTAGCTTCGTTTTTTCTGGTATATCCGTCGGCTTTATATTTTATCTATACCTGGCGATGCTCGGGATACAGACGGAGGAGGGAACCGTTCATACGTATACCTCCGGGTGGCGGGACGCCGCCGAAAAGGCGTTTACCTGGGTGTACCTCCGGGCTATGGTTATCTACGTGGTGAGTGTGATAGACGACATATTTATTCTAATTATATCAATGCATCTACCGTTTCCGCTGTCATGGTTACTGCCGGCGTTCTTTTTCTACTACTTCTTTATGTACACGTATTCGGTGGCTCCTCTTCTTAGGATGAAACAGACGGGTAGACTCGGGGAGATAAGGAACTGAAGCCGATGACGTGAGACGTCGATTATCTCCGGTCAATCATACCTCCCGACAGTCTCGAATCCGTCTGCCACCGCAGAAACGGCCTGTATCTGCTCCTCGAGTTCGTCACTGTCGAGAATAACTCCTTTAGTTTCGGCACGGACCTTACCGGATTCCCCCAAGGTACCGTCACGTATCGCTTTTTCTATACCTTCGGTGAGTTTTCCCAAGATGAAGCCGTCGGATTCGGGTACCGCCTCGAGCAACACGTCGGCGACGTTTCCCACGAGTACCGAGTCGAGAAGCTCTGGATCCCGGAGTGCGTTTTCCGCACGGGTGGTGAGGGTTTCACGAGCGATATCCGTGGAGCCGACGACGGCGAAACCGTTGACTGAACCGGTATCGAAGTCGACAGGCATATCTTGAGCCGTTGATACCCCCTCTCCATCACCTATACCGATAACGAGTCCTTCCTCGGGGCTTTCGTCCAGGTCGGCTTCGACCACCGTGAACGTCGACTTGTTTGAACTGCTTTCTCCGTCACTACCAGTCTTTTTTTTAATAGTTCGTGCTCTCACTTTGCGTCCGTTCAGGCTTCCTACGAGGTCAGGTTTACTGAAGAGTCCTCCTCCCTTCGGTTTCAGGTTAGCCCGTCTTCCTGCACGTTTCCAAGCCCGTTTTTTCAACAGTACTAGAACGAGGGCACCGAGTACCATGAGACCTCCAGCAAACCCGAACAAACCGAAAGGCCGGTCGATCGATAGCATCTGGGGTGTCAACAAATGTGATACCTTACCGGAGTAGATCGCTACAGTTACTCCAAAAACCAGCAGTATCCACACGAAAATCATAACGGAGTAACGTGTATTCTTACGTACCACGGTATCTCACTCTTAGAGTTATCATTTTTGCGGTGAAGACATGGTTCTCTTTCTAATCGATATCTAAGAAAGTTGGCTGTGAAACGTCAACTCTTTGGTCTATACTACTTGGTCTATTATCTACTGCTGGTATCTAGGGAGTTTGGGTGGTTGGTGTTTGTCGTTGTTTGGTGTTGGTTGATGGTTGGTGTTGGTTGATGGTTGGTGTTGGCTGGATAGCTATACCAGTTGCTAACGTGGATATCTTTTCGTTGATATCTTTTCTAAAAAGGGGTATGGCAAATTCCCTTGGACTTCGAAGAGAGTTCTTTATCCGTTTAACCTCGTCTTTATCCGACTTTCTCTCCGGTTTTGAATTATCTTCCGTTGACTTAGGTTTTTTGGTGAGCCTAAAAATACTGATGTTGGACTGCGAACTTCCACCAGATCTTTTACCAAGACGGGGGGGGGGAGTATCTTGCTAAAACCGGCTATAAACCATATACCGCTATATCAAACTTCTACATTAACGGGTATTGGTTAGTATTTCGATTTTATGAACTCCTTAAGACCGGTTTTTCATACAGATCGTGGATGGGAGAGGTAGCATTTTCCGGTTAACTCCACCCGTAAAAGCCGTCCTTCCCTAGAAATTTTTACAACTTCGGTGTTTTGGGGGATGTATGACTGACGAAGGAAAGACTGAGTTCCGAAAAGAGGGGGGTGCGAAGGAGGAAGAAACCAACCTGGCTACCTACTTAGGAATCGCGGCAGTTGTGGTTATCGTTGCCGTGGTCGGTTATATTTTCCTTATCGCTGGAGGTTCCGGGGGAGAAGACGCCGACTGGACGGGTGTAAAGGCAGGGGATGGAGAAGATCCCTCACTGGTCAGCGCCAACTCAACGTCGGGCGACCATACTCTAACGGTGTACTACTACGGTGACTTCGAATGTCCACACTGCAAAGATTTCGAGGACAGATTCATGCCGAAACTCATCAAGCAGTACGTTAAACCCGGAAAGATCAAGCTGGTTTACAGGGCACTGAATTTCTTTAAGAAGCCGTCGGAGAGGGCTGGTCAGGCATCGATCTGGGTGTGGAAAAACGACAAACCCAAGTACTGGAGCTTTCACCGGAAACTTATCTCGGAACAGAAGGCAAGTACTTGGACGAAACCGTCCCAGCTGAAGGGATACGCCGAGGAAGTCGGTGTTTCAGATCCTACATCGGTGGCGGAATCTGTCAGAAACAACACGTACCTCACGGACATACAGGACAACGTGGCTAAGGCACACGATCAAGAAGTACACGCCACTCCAACTATAGTCGTAAACGGAACCAAGATAACGGCGAACAACTTTCCGAGGGTCAAGAAGGTTATCAACCAGAATCTGAACACGAGTGGATAACTCGATACGTGATCCCGGGCGGTTGGAGGTTGAAATACGGGCATCACAGGTGAGGTTGATTATCCTATCAGGAATGAAGTGATTTACCTCCTGGAGATGCAACGGCTGAAACTACCGGCCTTGACTTATTAATAAGATAAAGGGTATGGTAACCAAAAAGGGGATAAAGAAGCGTGTAAACCACTGAAGAAAAATCCTCAATGTTTTAATTGTGAAGTACCACGGGTCAGGTGTTTGGCAAATCGAAGATTTGCGAAAGCCGAAAAGCTTCGCTTTTCGGAATGCTGCGAATCAAAGATTCGCATACGTACGAAAATCTTCGATTTTCGACAACCCGTGGAACTCTCGCTGACTTTCTTTAGATGTTGGTTTCGTCTTAGTTGATGGGGGTGTTGAGTATACTTACTTTGTTAAGATGTTGAGTATAGATTCGTTGGTGAGTTGTTGAGTATATTTTCAATGGTGGGCTTCCGACTAATTTTTCCGGTAATCTATTGTCTATATCTTCAGATGTGATCACCCTCTATATTCCTACTGGAGGGCTACTGACTATATCTGCAAACTGTAAACCGGAAGCCCGTTTTTACAACCGGTATCACTTACTTGTGGTGTCCTTCTTTATTATCGGTATTTATTGCCTGAAGGCCTCTGGTTAAACCGGAATCTGTCTATCTTAGTTATTTAACATGTTCGAGTATGGGCTATATACAGGATATGGGTCTATATATAGGATCTACATACCGGATCAATATACCTGGATGTATTTGAGCCGACCTGCTGCATTTCAATAACTCTGTTCAAAACTTTCCTGACAGTAAGTGAACGGCGGTATTATCCTTCAGGACGAGGCATCCCAGTTTTTGTATCATGGCTTTAAATTGTGGTCCTCGATAAGCTGTCTATATCCCGTGACGTACCGGTTCTATATAGCGACATAGGGTTTATTATTAGAACCTGTGATTGTCGCTGGAACTGCCTGAAATATATGAAAGATCAGGGGTAGTCACCGGTTGAAAAAAGGGGTGGGTTTAACTGATGTAGATAATAGGTTCGCGTCTTTCCTCGGTTTGGTTTCAGTCACATCGACTTCCCATTCACCGCTTTGTACGGCTCTGAGTCATTACGTCCGAGGTACCTGGAGCGTTCTTGTTCTGCAGTATGTTGAGGGCCCGCGTGATGTCGGTTCTCGACAGTATACCCATCATCTCTCCCTCTCGTGTTACGATAAGGCGGCCTATGTTGTTCTTACCTATTTTCTTCAACGCCTCCATCGAGGGTTCGTCGGGCTCCACCGTTATGACGTCGTCGGACATTATTTCCCGGACCCTGTAGGCATCCCTCTCCACCGGCTTGACCTTCTTTACATCCGAAAGAGTCACCACGCCGATCAGGTCGCCGTTCTCCGTTACAGGGTATCCGGTGTGGTGTTCTCTCATCATTCTGTCCATGAGTTCGGCGACAGCCATCTCGGGATGAACGACTTTAACTTCCCTGGTCATCAGGTCACCTGCCGTTATACCCTCCAGCGATTCACTGATAACGGTCGCCTTTGCCTCGCCGGTGGCAGCAACGTAGACGAACATTGCTATCAGGATCATAAGCGGGTTCAGAGAGAGAAGCCCAAACAAACCCATTAGTACCGCGAATAACTTGCCGATGTTCGCCGCAGTCTGAGTTGCCTTGACGTAGTTCCTGTTTCTTGAAAGCAGTGCCCGTAATACACGGCCGCCGTCCATCGGGAACGCCGGAAGCATGTTGAACACCGCCAGCACGATGTTCATAACTGTTAGCCACGAGAAAAGGAACAGGAGTTCCGGTGATATCGGAGGGAGGACCTGAAGCAGGATAAAAAAACCGAGTCCCACAAGTACGCTGGTTATGGGTCCCGCTATCGCCATCTTGAACTCGAACCACCAGTCTCTTGGAGTGTCCTCCATCTGAGCCATTCCACCAAATATCCAGAGCGTAATCGACGATATCTCTAGCTCGTGTCTCAGCGCCACCCATGAGTGACCTAGCTCGTGCACCGCCACGCTGAAAAACAGGCCGAACGCCGCTCCGAGACCTAGTAGGAACGGCGTCAGTCCTGACTGGAGGCTGGAAACCGATATCTGGTGAGGTGATATCTCGTTAACCAGGACTTGCAGGGACTTCGCGCCCACCTCGCTGGTGATGTCACCGGCTATTATGTATACTATAAGCGGTATGAACAGAACCAGCGTTATATGGAGCTTGATCGGTATACCCATCACGGTACCGATCTTCAGGCTACGCATGTTAAGATAAAATACGCACGTTAATCCTTAAGCGTCATCCATATTTTTCAGACCAGCCGAAAGCGTTTAAAAAGTTTACAACTGTATACGGTTCTTACTGTGGTTATACGGCTTTACTTTTTTACTGTGGTTATACAGGTCAGTTTTTTATTCTACGGGTGACTGTTCTATCTTATCGATGAGAGCGGCGATGACCTCGTCCCTCATGCCCTTCACGAACTTGATCGATCCGACGACCAGATGGCCGCCGCCGTCGACTCCGCCGCCCTCTATCTCTTCACTCAGTTCGTTGACGATCTGGGGTATATCCATCTCGACTCCCTCGCCCCGTATGACACAGAAGTCTGGTCCGTAGCCGATGGTAACTACGGGTTCCTCGTGCTGATCCACCTTCACATCATGTATATTGCCCGTTGTCTTACCGGGGGCAGGGTAGGTGAATCTCCTGGCGTAGTTTTCGACGTCGAGCGAATACAGTACGGCTCCGTTGTCGAGGCTCTGTTCCTGGACGTGGGGAAGTGCTGCGTCCATCTGGTCCTCGAAGGCGTCGTCAGCCCTCTTCTTCAGTTTCTTTACGAGTCCGCGGTGGACGTCGTTGTCCTCGATGTCGAGTATGCTGTCGACGAGATGTCTTCCGTCGTCGTACTTGAGCCAGTACGCCTGGTAGTCGAGGGCATCTGCGATGTCCTCCGCGTGGCTTTCCTCGTATCCCTTGTCTTCGGCGAGCTCCAGGTAGTCGTTCATCTCCTCCGCCTCCGACCTGTCGGCTTTCCCGGCTACGGCGGGTACGTGTTTTATATCGTTCTCTATTCCCGGGTTGATGAGGCGTGCGAGCTCCGTACACATCATTCCGGACGTTATACTGTAGTCCTTGCCTACGAGGTAGGGGTTGACGTGTTTCTCGACGTACTCCTCGACCTCATCCTGATCCGGGGAATGGTGGTCGATTATGTAGATCGGGATGTCGTAGGTCCTCGCCAGGTCGTATGCCTCGGTATCCTCGCTGGTGGAGCCGTTGTCGAGCATCAGCAGTATCGGGGTGCTGTGTCCGTGACGTTTGACGTCCTCTAAGGCGTAGTTGAGGTCCCTCGTGACGTCCTCCATCTCGTAGTACGGAGCCTTGCTGGGTCTCCGGCTGAAGAGATGGTGTTCCGCTTCCGGATCGCTGCTGGTTTCGTCTATCAGCGAACGGACTGCTTTCTCCACGACGGCGCCGCTGGATATTCCGTCTCCGTCGGCGTGGTGCCGAACGATGACGGGGTGGCCGGTAAAGACGGCTTTACGTATCTCCTTGGCGATCTCACGTATTCCCGGATAAAGCTCCTGCAGGCTCTCCGACTCGATCAGGGGTTCGAGGTCGGCGGGGTTTGCGCGGTCTTCTATCTTCTTTTCGAGTCTCTTCTCCACCTCCTCAGCTTCGTCGTCCTCCAGTACCTCTATTTCGTCCGTTTCCACCTGTATGTCACCCTCACGGGTTTCGGCGTTTCCGTAAAGACGGATGAAGTCTCCGTTGTCTACCTCGGGAAAGGCGCGGACGCCCGCTTCAACGAAGGCGGCACATTCGACGGATCCGGTTTCGTCGCCGACCGTAAAAATAGTGGGTCCGCCTGTCTGTTTTATCTGCTGAACCTCACCCTCAATCGAGACGCTGTCGCCGACCACCATCTCGTTTACAGGGGTGCGTTCGAACTCCTCCTCCTCGCCTAGATACGCGTCAAGGTAGTCGTGCATATGGACGGGAACGAGGGAGATATCTCCGTCCTCACGGATCTCAGATACACGGACCTTTATATCGTCGCCAACGTCGACCGGTTGGGAGAGGTTGGATTCGTGTATTAATCCGCTGATCTCCTCGTTAAGGCTGACGAACGCGCCGTAATCCATAACTGCGTTGACCTCGCCTAGATAGGCGTAACCCTCCTTCACCTTCTCCATACCGCTTGAATCATCTAAGTGGTAGAGTATCGGGGAGCTATCGTGTTCTTCACATAAATCACCTTCAGTAGGTTTACCGCAGACATCACATCTGGAATCAGTCATTACAGGCATTTGGAACGGGGTGTTAATCCATGTTTGGTTTCATTCCGAATATGCCACCGAAATACGTCCGTGAACGAGTCACTTGTAGCTTATTGGTGCTGCCTGAAGAGATTTTGGAGTACATTTCGGGTTACACTGCCGATTAACCATCTCCGGAAACTGGCGGTCGCATGTCACGTGAAATAACTGTCCAGGGAGTTTCTAGCTGCAGGTCACCAGAAACCGGGATACCCCACAGTCTTAGGTGGGATTACCGAACTAAAGGATAGGTCACCACCCTTAAGATCAGTTTCCGGCAGGATACAGATTTATGCACGGCGACCTCTTTTTTTAACTGAATGAGGTTTTTCCGTTCCAGCGGCATAGCTGGCATCGCACGTGAGACCCTGGATTTTGTTTTCGAAGCATGCAGGGACACACATCCCAACGAGTTCATCGGCATAATGAAGGGTACGGAGGCGTCTGATATCGGTGTAGACAGGGACGGCCAGGTAGTTACAGAGGTAATGGTGATTCCGGGAACCAAAAGCGGTAGAACCCGTGCGACGCTCCGTGACGACATGATACCCCTCAACCTTGGAGGCGTGGGGACGGTACATAGCCATCCTTCCGGAGTACCGGAGCCTAGCAAGGAGGATCTGATAACCTTCTCCAAGAAAGGCAAGCGCCATATAATCGTGGCGTCGCCTTACATGATGGATTCATGGCAGTGTTTCGATTCTTCAGGGGAACCCGTGGATATAGAGGTTCTGGATGTCGACCTGGAGGACGTGGGTTATGTATACGGCGATTTCGAGGAATAATCCGTAGACCGGAGGATCGTGGATTTAGAACTGCCAAACGTGGATTTAGAACCGCCAAACAGGCTTTATTTTTCGATGGAGACGGCGGGAATGCGGGGGGTTTTTGACCCGTCTCACGTAATTTGGTTTATAACGGTGTTTGATACTTGACAAAGGTTCTTGCAACCGGTACCTTCGACGTTCTCCACCCCGGACATCTCCATTACCTCTCGAGTTCGAAGGAGGAGGGCGACCACCTCACTGTGATCATTGCACGGGAAGAGATGCTGGAACATAAGGATAACCTCCTGATTCCCGAGGAGCAGAGGAGGGAGATGGTTGAGGCGCTTGAACCCGTCGACGAAGCAGTTCTCGGTAGCAGGGAATCCATCTTCGAACCTCTCTATGACATCGAACCAGACGTAGTTACTCTCGGACACGACCAGCAGTATGGGGTTGATGAACTCGAGGAGGACCTGAGGGAGAGAGGACTCAACGCCGAGGTCGTGAGGATAGAAAAACGACCTGAATCCGGGGACGAGATACTGTCATCCAGCTCCATAATCGAGAAGGCGAAACAGAGAGACCGCCGGTAAATCTTTGTCGGTACGTTATCGGTAGTTTCTATCTTCTCGGTACGTTATCGGATTTCTCTATTTTAGGTTCTGTTTACGGTAATAAACTGGTTCTATACCGTTAAATCTCTATTCTAATTTTTCCTGCCCAGGTAGTCGGAGAGTCTGTCGACCCCCTGCCTGATCTTTTCGGCTGGTTTGGCGTACGATATACGTACATATCCCGGAACCCCGAAAGCCGAACCCGGTGTGACGGCGACGTGTTCGTTCTGGATTATATCCTCACACAGGTCGGCATCGTCCTCGCTTCTGACGGGTACATAGGCGTAGAAAGCACCCTTAGGCGGCGGTATCTCGACTCCATGTTTCCCGAGTTCCTCTACCAGTACGTCCCTCCTGTCCTCGAAGGTATCCACCATCTCTACCGTCGGTTCCTGAGGTCCGTCGATTGCTGCTACGCCACCCCACTGCGAGAAGTTCGTGGCGCAGGATACGGAATGTGACTGTATCTTCGATATCTCATTTAGGAGGTGGTTGGGGGCCGTGAGGTATCCGAGACGCCATCCCGTCATGGCGTAGGCCTTCGAGAAGCCGTTGATCGTGACGGTGCGGTTTCCCATACCTTCCATAGCGCCTATGGAGTGGTGTACTGCGTCGTCGTAGATGATCTTCTCGTATATCTCGTCGCTGATCACCCAGAAGTCGTGGTCTATAGACAGGTCACGGATCTCGGCGAGTTCTTTTTCGTCAAAGACCGCTCCGGTAGGGTTGCAGGGTGTGTTTACTATAACGAACTTGGTGTCCGGGTCTATCTTCTCAGCTAGATCCACGTCACCTGGAGTGAATCCGGTAGACGGATCTAGCTCCACCCTGTCGACCTCGCCGCCCGCGAACTTGATCATCGCCTGGTACGAAACCCAGGAAGGATCCAGTAACGTCGCTTTTTCTCCATCCTGTAGGAGGGCGAAGATGGTTTCGAAAAGTGCCATCTTCGCTCCCGGGGTTACGATAACCTCGTCTCTCTCCACGTCGAGACCGTTTTCCTCCCTGAACTTGTGGGAGATAGCCTCCCTGAGTCCCGGTATACCGGTGCCCGCCGTGTATCCCGTCTTTCCTCTGTCCAGGGCGTTCTTGGCTTCCTCCCGTATATGGGCGGGCGTGTTGTAGTCAGGTTCACCCACGCTGAGGTCGATTACGTCCTTACCTTTCTCCTCGAGATCCGACGCGAGTTCACCGATACGTAAGGTCGCGCTCGGCTCCACACTTTCCACCTTCTCCGAAAAGCTATCCATGTTAGGCTATCACAAGGATACGGTTTCCCTTAATACTTGAGGTAAGGATATTACGACTTGAGGTAAAGATATACGACCACGTCAAGTACGTGGATAACCCGGATACAACCGGGGTTGCCTGTAAGGGTGACTGTGGTTCTACTACTGCCTACAAACAATAAGCCCGATATTAATGAAGCTGACCGTTTTGAAAGCTCAGGCTGGAAATACTTACTCGGCGTTTTTCTCGGCGAGCTCCTCCATCCGCTGGCTGATTCTTCCGCGGTCCGAGAACTCGTCTTCCGACATCTTCTCGGCCATTTCCTGGCCGAGGACGAAGATGGCGTGTTTGTGTGCGCTCTTGCTCTGGTGTATGTCGTCGTGATCTAGGTCCAGGTCTTCGTAGTTCTCGAAGACATCCTGGTTGGACTCGTCGAAGTAGTCCTTTATATCTGACATGACCTCGTGGAGATGAATTAGTTCTTCCTTGTGCATCTTTAACAAGCCCTATGCCGGTGGTTAACAAAAGCCTTGGTATAGATACACCAATATTAAGATTTATATACATAAAACAAAATTAAAAGCTTCAATATAAAGTGGGTTGGAGGGGTTACGCAGCAAGAAACTCCGGATCTATGTTTTGGTAAATACTTCCTCAATCACCTACCTCCAGCCATCAAGTCCATACTGATAAAAAGACAACCGGTGTGTCCTGGTTATTCTTGAAAGCCTATTACCATCTAACTACAAATTACTGTTAATGAAGATTAAACAGAACATCCGCCACTTCGCCGCCAAGAAAGCCCTAACCACTCCGGTAGTGGGGGACGTCGTCGAGGACAAACTCGTGGACCTCCACACAAAGGTGTTTCTCGACCGGGCGCCCCAGGAAAGGCGCGACGAAAGGGAGGAACATCTCGACGACTTCTTCGAAGCCACTATCGACTGCTACGTCGAGGCGCTCAAGGAGGGATATACCGAGGCTGAGGCGCGTGAGATCACCCATATTCAAGCTAACTTCGACTTCTACAACCACGGATGGACCGAGATGATGGAGTTCCCCGCCGACGAGGTCGAGGACCACATCGACCGGTATCCGACCTTCTTCGACCGGCACGGAATCACGGTCGAAGATCCTCTCGGGAATTTCGCTCCACCCGAACTTTCGGACGCTCCTGAGACGCCGGAAAAACTCGAAGATCCCGAACACCCCTACGCCGACGAGGGATACGAGGACGATGTATACGTCGACACAGGAGACGAAGTGAAGCCAGGGGGAACCGAGGAACCCGGCGACGTATCCGTCGACAAAGCACCAGGCGTTCGTGAAGAGGAGAAAGGCTGAGTTATGTCGGACGGCGAAGAGTTCTCGGGGTCGGCAGACGACGAGGGAAAGGAACCAGGTGGGGAGTCTGGAAAAGAAACAGATATAGAGTCCAGGGGATACGAGGTCGAACTCGTCGCCGAACACCCCGTGGACGAACTGACTCGTGTCGCAACCGTGGCCGAAAACCAGGGTTTCGGTGGCGTCTGGGTTACCGACCATTACAACAACCGCAACCCCCTCGTGGCGCTGACGTCGATAGCCCGGGAGACGGAGGAGGTAGAGATAGGTCCCGGGATTACGAATCCTTACTACGCACATCCCGCCTGGATGGCGTCCGCGGTCGCGACGCTAGACGAAGTAAGCGGCGGCCGCGCACGTCTCGGGATTGGTGCGGGCGATACCAACACCCTCGCGGCGCTGGAGATAGAGAGGGGGTCACCTCTTTACGAGGTCCTGGACGCCATAAAGCTTACCCGGGGCCTTCTTTCGGGTGACTCAGTTTCTATCGAAGATCTGGCAAAAGACGCCAGACTCAACTACGACGCCAGGGTACCTCCCGTCTTCGTCGGTGCCCAGGGACCCAACATGCTCCGTATGGCGTCCGATCACGGGGACGGCGTACTGATAAACGGCAGTCATCCCCGGGACTTCGAGTGGTCTCTGGAACAGATGGGTGACACTGAAGCCGAAGCCGTCGCGTACACCTCGTTTTCGGTTGATCGCGACGAGGAAGCCGCGAAGAGGGTGGCGAAACAGCCAGTCGCGTTCGTCGCATCCGGCTCTCCGCCTCCGGTGCTGGAGAGACACGGAATCGACGAAGAACTCGCCGCCGAGATCGGAGAAAATATCGAAGCCGGGAGGTTCGGCGAGGCGTTCGAACTCGTCTCAGACGGAATGCTTGAAGCATTCTCTATATACGGGACTCCGGAGGACTGCCGAGAGAAAGTGGAGGAGCTTTTCGACGTCGGCGTCGACACCGTCGTGGTGGGTTCCCCTCTAGGTCCAGATCCCGAAGAAAGCGTCAAGCTGGCTGCGGAAGCGCTCGGCGTGGATTCGGTATTATAAAACAGTTTTAATTCTGCCGTGGTGCCGAGTTCGGGTAAAGTCTTCACGATATCGGCCATCTGAACTTCTGGAGCCGTAAATTGGTGGAACTACCGGAACTACCGGAACCGCCACTCTCTCGCTTTTGTTTCCGTATGACGTACTTCCCTATATGAGACTGGATAACAGCGGCGGCGTTCAACGTCTCCCGGGCCTCGACGTGGGCGTCAACCTGGTCGATGTCGAAGGAACCTCCGTCGGGCCGGTGCAGTCACTCACCCTGAACCAGATGCTTCTTGACGAGGGAGGGGCGGTATGGGTGGACGCCAACGACAACGCCCGGACCAGCCATTTCACCAAGATCGCTCCCAGCATGAGGTTTCTGGACCGCATAAGGGTGGCTCGTGGGTTCACGGCTTTCCAGCATCTTTCGACCGTTAGGGACGCGGAACCCGAGCTCTGTGGAGACACCGCGGTTCTCGTGCTGCCGGATGTAGACTACCTGTACACCGAGGACAACCTCAGGGAGGGAGAGGGCAGGGAGATGTTGGAGAGCACACTAAAAACCGTGAGGGGGTACAGCAGGAAGTACGAAGTCCCAGTGTTGGTTACGCGGAGATACGGATACCCCGATGTGGTTTCAAGCTATACCGATCGGGTGATAGAGTGCCGGATGACCGAGATGGGGCCGAGGTTCAGTTCCGGTGAGTTCGAGACTCTCGTATATGCGGGCGACAGGTACGTCCAGACAACTCTGGCTCTTTGGAGAAGGATACTGGAGAAACAGTACGTCGACGTTAAGGGGGTCGAACCCGAAGCCGGCCCCCGGGAGGCACCTACCGTTATTTGACTGACTAAGGAGGATCCGGATAAATTAGCTCTGGATCTGATGTCTAAACTATGGTCTAATCGCTGGATCTGATGTCTAAACCATGGTCTAACCCGTAACTATAGCCCATTCCGAGAATAAAAACCGTCTGGGTTGCTCCCCAGCAACGCCGATTGGTACCTGGATACGGAGGATTATAAAGATAGTTTGATATTTGGTACCAATGTACTTTGTTGGATTAAACCTCTCCGCCCAAAACTTCCCCAACCGGGTAAAAAGACATTAGTACTAAAAAATAATTTTTACTATTTTAACGAAAACGTTTATCTCATAGGTATGCGTATGTCTTGACACGCGTGAACCATATTTGGCAGGTTCACGCCGTCTTATTCGCCGATCAACACCGGCGATAAGTTGCTCCCCAGCCAATAATTTTCTTCTGTTGAACCGAAACCTGAGAGCGGTATAGCCATCGAATTCCGGCACGGTAGTCCTTACACTGTATCATTACACGGTAGACCTTAGTACAGCCGGCCTTTATACGCAGTAGTGGTGCAGAGTTACGTCCATGCTCACCAGGCGGCGTACAACGTCCTCGCTGCTTCCATAGTTGCCTGGATAGCGATTGAGATGGTCCGTGGCTCCCGACAAAGTGAGAAGGCCGACGAACAGGACAACCGCCTCTCTACCGTGTTTTTACGTAGCTCAGTAATAGGTGGCATCGTCCTCGGCTTCTTTACGTCTCATATAGAGAGCCTGACTATAGCCTTCTCACCCTTCTGGTTCTACGTCTTTGGGCTCTCGATGATATGGATAGGGATAGCCTACCGGTGGTACGCCGTCAGGTATCTGGGAAAGTACTTCTCCTTCGACCTCGAAACCCAGGAGGACCACGAGGTCGTCGACACCGGACCTTACAACATCGTCCGCAACCCTAGCTACACCGGAGCCTTGATATCTGCAGTGGGTATCGGGCTCGCTCTCGACAACTACCTCAGTCTGGTGCTCGTGACGATAGGTAGCATCGTGGGATACGCGTACAGGATCCGGGTCGAAGAGGAGGTACTCCTGGAAAACCTCGGTGAAGATTACGAGGATTACATGGAGGAGACGCCTTATCGGCTGATACCGTACGTGTGGTAAATCTTTGTTTGGTCAGTGACTCAGTATAGTTGTTTAATCTTTGTCTGGTTTTTGTAACTGTGTCTGGTTGCAACCTTGTCCGGTCTCTAACCTTGTCTGGTTGGTAACTCGGAACTCAGAACCGCCCTTAACCATCGTGTATTCGTTTTTCCTGATTAACCCTCATGTATACGCTCCCCCTGATGTAGCCGCCGGGCTATCTGGAAAGTCTGCTCTCCCGACCGCCGCGTCGGCGTATGTGCGGAGAGATAACGAGAGGTCGCCACCAGATGTATTTCTGCACGTTCCGGATCTTCTGTTTTACGGTGGAGGTTGAACGCCGCCTCCAGGTTCTGTCTGCCGTGGAAACCCACGTCCTCCCTCAGCAACGCGTGGCCGAGACTCTGCTTCAGTTCTTCGATGTCGCCGCCGCTTTCCAGATACGTTGCCGTCAACCTTCCCGCACGATCCACCTCCTCCCTCCCCTCCCGTTCGAACGTCTCCATCAAACCGTCCATCACCTCGTCGGAATCCCTTCCTTCTTCGCCCTCGGGTATCTCCGCAGGAGGCGTGTTGAGGAAACGGTCGAGGTATATCTTTAGGGCGGCATCGGCTACTCCACGGTAGATCTCGGGGGAGTCCACCCTCTCCGCCAACCCAAGCACCGCGTTGTTGTACGTGTAAGTGTGATGTACGGTGTTCCAGTCCCGGAACTCGTTAGATGTGCCGAACTGCACCACACGGATGGCGGCAGCGTAACACAACGCCTGGGAAAGGTCGGACGCCGAAGCACCCTCATTGACGGCCCGCCGGAGAGCTTCGGTTATGGCATGTGGGTCCTCTCCCAGTACGACATCTACGAAGTCCTCGGGTTCGGACCAACTTCCGTCGGTGTCGTCCCGTATCTCTAAAAGCTCAGGCAGTTCATCGCTGAAATCCCATCTGAGATCCACTAAGTCGATGGGCTGCCTCCACGTGCTGCTCTCCTCCCGCCGCGCTGCTTCGGCGAGTCCGGGAACGAGGGATGGAATAACGACATCTGCTTCCGACCATCCGACGTGGTCGAGTGTTTCGAGCGCCTTGTTAACGAAGTCTATCGTATGGCCGCCGTCGAGGTAAACGTGGTCGGTGCCTGCCGCAACCAGCATCTCGGTGACCTTGCGTCTGTCCACGTCGTCGGATCTAACGGCGGCACGCACCACTCTTTCAGCGCCGTCGCTGTCACGAACTTCGATGTTTTCGCGGAACCAGGACTCCAGCCTGTCCGCCGAAACATCTGTGTTCGATAGAGGCTCCTGGGGAAAGAACGGCGGCTCGCCGAAACAGTCGTCCGCCACCTCCGAAAGACCGACGTAAAGCGCCCTCTCTCTATCACCGCCATCCATCTCGGGATAGAGGTTCGCCATCACCCCGAGTGTAGTGAGTCCGCTCCCCCATCCGGCGCTTCTGTACTGTGTTCCGAACTCCACACCCTCCTGTACAGGGACGGTGTACTCAACTCCCCTGTCGAGCAACCCGATCACTGCCTTCGCAGTCACGAGACTCAGACCCTCCCGTAATCCGTGTTGGAGTCTATCCCTCCAGTGCTCCACAGTATCGATCTTCCGTTTGGGTGTCGGATTGACGTACACCGTTCCGTTTTGGGATACCGTAGGATAGGTCTGGACGTCGTCAGCGAACGGGTCCAGGGTGTCGCCGCATTCAACCTCGAACCTGGCGTGGTGCCAAGGACAGGTGAGGAGTCCGTCCTCCACCGAACCGTCTGTGAGAGGAAAACCCATGTGGGGGCAACGTAGAGACGTCGCGTGAAATCCACCGTCGTGGTGGAACAGCGCTATCTTCCTGCCATCGACGTCGATCTTTCTCGGGGTATTCTCGGAAACCTCATCTACGGAACCGATCTCGGTGTAACCTTCGGTTAATTTTTTTCCTGACATGCTATTTTCCCAGTACTATCTGTGATTCCTGGTTCTAGGTGCCGGAACTCCTTATTTGCCAGGGTAGATACAGTTTATAAGAAACCAGTTCTATTTTTCTCTATGAGAAGAAGTTCCGCCAAAAAAGTATCTTCCATGAAAAAATATACGGTACCTATTGCAGTGCTGCTGTTGGTTCTGACGCTGGCTTTCGCGGGATGTATGTCGGGGAACGGTTCCGATGGATCGGCGACGAACGACACCGGTTCTGCGGACATCAACGAAACCACCGACACAAATACGACTGACGATACCACTGGAATGGATCACGAAGGTGTCGAAGGGAAGGATCACGACGGTGACGGCTCGGTTTCGGAGGCCGAACGCGAGTTCGAGAGCAGTTACGGAGATGGAGCCACCGTACCGGAAGGCACCGTCCCGGTTACCAGCGATCTACAGTCGGCGGTCGAGGAATCCAAGGAGGGTTCCACGCTGGTTCTTGCACCCGGCACGTACGATGGAGGAGTGAACCTCTCGAAGGACCTCGAACTACGGGGTTTCGGCCGTAACCAGGTTGTCGTGGAGGCCGGTCCAGGTAACAGAGACAGCGGCACAGGGATAAAGGTCGCTCAATACGCGAACGTGAAGATAAGCAACCTGACGGTCTCAGGATTTAGGAAAGGAATCGACCTGTCGGGGACGTACAGGGATACTGTCATCGAGAACGTCGTGGTACGTAGCTCTGTGTTTGGCATAGATTCGAGAAAGAGCATCGCCGACTGGTCTATAAATAGATCTATTCTCACGGGTAACGGGCGGGGCGTATACGACAGGGGTTCAAAGGGAAACTGGGAGATAGATAGCTCGGTGATAGCGAACAGCACCAAGGAGGGGATCACGGTTATAGGAAGCAAGGGGGGATGGAGTATACGTAACACCGTCTTCAGGAACAACGCTCTCCGTGCCGGAAATATCGGCTCAGGCTCAGCACCGGTGCTGGAACGCGTTGACTTCGTAAACGTCTCGGGGATGAAGGTTATCGCTCCCTCGTCGTCTGGCAGTTACGTCATGGTAAAGGATTCGTGGTGGGGTAACCCCGGCGGAGCAGGCGATAAAGACAAGAGGGGGTACGTCCGAACACAGAATCCATGTAGCAAACCGTGTGCCGACCCAAAAGTTAAGCTGCGGTCGGTTCGGTGAATAGTACCTAATTCGGAAAAACCGGAACTCCGGTTCAGCCGGAGCCATGAAAACCTTAAACTTCCCGCTTACTGGAATTAAAAAGAATGAAACCTTCTACGATGAAATGGGTGCATCTATTCGTAGCGGCGATTGGCGTAACCGTCGTCGCTACCGCAGTATCCATGATACGGTCCCAGGGTTTAGGCACCGCCCTGGGGATACAGTTAGCCGCGGGTATCGGCATGATTATCTTCGGACTGATGTCGGCATACAGTGTGTCGAGTGGCGAAGCTAACGAGCAGGAAACTGAACTTGAGTAAAATAACTCCCTGGGCTTTCCGGTATTAATTTATTCCGGTAATTAAATTATTTCGGTAGTCACCATCTCCAGTAATTACCGGATTTCCGGAAACCTCTCTCACGTACTTATTCACCTCGCCTTCCTATCTACGGTATGCTCGTAAAAACACCAAACACCGGATGGAGGGAGGGATAGATGGGTCGCACAAACCCTACCTTCCGTGACGTTATCGAGGGATACAAGGACAGGTGGAGCAGTTACCGCCGTGCTCTCCGTCGCCGTGATAAAAACCATTTCGACAGTCTCATTGAACACGTCGACGGCCACGCCGACGCCGCCGGATACATGAACGGCGAGGACCCCGTGGTCCCGATCCTGCTGTCGATGATGCTGGAGCAGGAGAAGAAGATATCGGAGCTCGAGGACGAACTGGAAAAGCTCGGCGAATCTGATAGATCAGGTTGCCAGTGACGGCTCTTAGACGTTGACCTGAGCCTTGGATCCTAACCTCGTCAACTTGGACTCTACCTCATCAAGTTTTTCGCCAGTACCGGAGAGGCAGCAAGAATCAGTAGCTTGACATCTAACTCTACCGATCCGAAGTACAGCCTCCGTTTCGTTCCGCTTTTCGATACTTCTACCGTCGCTGCTGTAGAACCGTCATCCCTTTTGACCTCCATCGTGCTCCCTACAGGGATCCAGCTTTTCTTCACAGTACATATTTCGCCTGACTCAGCGCCCGAGAACCTCCATGTTCGGGAGAATCTTCCCTGCTGTTCGAGAGTCCCGATCTGCCTGTCCTGATCCGGGACTACGAGAACGTACTTCGAACTCTGGATCCTACTCCGGTTCGCCGCCAGCAGTTTCAGGATTTCGTTGCCCTCGTCGTCGTGGAAATCCACCATCTTACCAGGCGAGACTCGATCCTTAGCCCTCATAAGGAACCTCCCTTCGCTGTTTTCTACCGCCCAGCCATGCTTGACATCAATAAGGGACGACTCGGAACTCCTGCTACCCAGAGTTACGAGGTACTCGTTGTCTGAAAGGTCAACACCCGCGTATATTTTTCCTTGACGCAATTCTTACATCGCACCAACAGTTGTCATTAAAAAAAAGACCTGATGTTCAAGAAACTGTTCCATATGTGGAACTGATCCATACTGTGATCGGCGGGGATGGTGGGTATCCCCTCAACTAAGTGAACGGTTTCTCCCGATTCGCCAGAGAACTGGAAACATTATATCCGCTTCTCATTCATCCACAGCAAACTCATCGTACAGTCGCTTTGGGAAAACAGTCTAGCCTAGCTCTTCGTATACTCTCTCTACTTCGTTCAGCCAGAACTCCTCCTTAACTTCCTCGGACATATCCTCCGGCGGTTTCTGGGTACGTCCGAACTCGTGTGCGTTTTCGTAGAACCCGTTCCCGGGCTTTCCGGATTTTTTGGATACGATCAGTGCTCCCAGCATCGGTTCGCCGCGTTGGACGCAACGTCGACACACCTCATAGACGTACCTGCCGACGTTCACCGGTATGTCGTCGAGAACGTTGGCGACATCACCGTACGTGGTTGTCTCTCGACTCTCCGCTACAGAAACGAGGTGATCCCGCAGAACCGAGGGTTTGTCGCGGTCAGGCATGGTTTAAGACTACAAGTATCCGGTCAGATATCGAAGACTCCGCTCGGTACTCATGTTTTCTCAATCCGGTAATGTGATCTGGAAGCCCTTTAATGGCAAGATACCTCGTAATAGACAGTTAAATCGTTAACGGTCGTATACTTATACCGTTCCAACTTCTATTTAAGCCATACATGGGGAAAGCACTGGTTACCGGGGGATGCGGATTCATAGGTTCAAAGCTGGCGGCTAACCTCGCCGAGAACGGATATGAAGTCCGAGTAACTGATCTATCCGAAGCTGACCGTTCACCTTTATCGGGTCAAAACGTCGAGTTCATAGCTGCGGATATGACGAAACCCGAAAGCCTGGAGGGAGTGGCGGAGGACGTCGACATCGTATACCACACTGCGGCACTTTTCGACTACTCGACTGTCGTGGAGGAGGAAGTCTACATGGAGGTGAACGTCCGGGGAACCGAGAATCTACTTGAAGCCATATCGGGGGAGGGCGTCGAGAGGTTCGTAAACTGGAGTACATCCGGAGTCTACGAACCCGCGGATACGGGTGGTGGAGATGAGGCAAAAAATGAGGATCGAAGGATCACAGAGAATCACCCGAAGAATCCGGGATCGCGTTACGACAGATCAAAATGGAAACAGGAAAAGCTGGTGCATGAACACGCCGAAGACGAAGGATTTGACGCCGTTACACTACGGCCAGCACCAGTCTACGGTCCAGGAAACCGGTACGGTGTCGCCCAACTCGTCGAGGCTGTGGCGGAGGGCTGGCTGAGGATATATCCGGACACAGCCGAGTTCAGGATCCCGTTAGTGCACGTGGAAGACATGGTCGGAGCCGCCATACATCTCGGCGAATACGGCGAGTCGGGGGAGGCGTACAACGTTGTGGACGACCAGAAGTATACGGCGGAGAGGGTACTCAGGTTTATCGGGAGATTAACCGGAACCCGGATGTATCCCGCACCCGTGCCGGCGGGGATATACGACCGGATACCGGAGTTCAAGCCCGTTGTTTCGGCTCTCGAAAGAGCCCTTGACACCGTCGGAAGGAGCCCCCCGGTGGGTGCCGACGTCCTGACCTATCTCCGCGGAAACTACTGGCTGTCGAACCAAAAACTCCGGGCGACGGGATACGACCTGAAACACCCGGACTTCCGGGCTGGTATGCAGGAAACCGTCTACTGGTACGTCAGGGAGGGTCTGATACCCGGTTCGGTGGATTCCGACGGCGTGAAAATTACTCTCGAATAAAACGACCGGCTTTTCTAAAACCGACTATACCGACGCCCTGCAGTTCCGACAACATATATATGGTTTCCGATTTTTTATAAATCAGCATGAATTCTACTGAAAACGAGGGAAATAGCTATCCAGGTGTCCCGGTGACGAGGGACCGTTACAGTGAACTTGATAGGCTGGTGAATGAAGGCGGATACGACGCTTATCTCACGATCGCCGACGGTTCCGACAGCAACATGGTGTATCTTTCTGGGTTCGAGGCTCCCGACCCGTACGTGTATCTCAGGATCCCCGATGTCTCCGGTCCGGATGATCCGGGGTTATCTTCGGAGGAGTCTGGGGTATCTGTTCTCTTAGTTTCTGTACTTGAGCGTGGACGGGCGGAGAAGGAGGCGTCGGTGGACAAGGTTCGTGGCACCAGCGAGTTCGTCGACGGCGACATACGTGGCGACCCCGACGCAAAGTACGAGGTTTGGTCGCGTCTCCTCTCCGAATACGGGGTGGATGAGGTAGCGGTTCCGGGAGATTTCGGGCTCCGGAGACACGACGAACTGGAGGAACGTGGATTCACCGTAGATGCAGTGGATGACGTTATCGGGGAGTCCCGGGCGGTCAAAACCAGGGAAGAGGTGGAGGAACTCAGGGGGGTTCAGCAGTTAAACGAGGAGGTGCTGAATATGGCGGAGGAGATGCTGGTAAACGCAGAGGTGTTGTCGGTGGATGACGTTGAGTCAATGGGTTCGGATCACGGGCTTCCGAAGGATGGCGAGGTCCTGTATCTCGACGGTGAACCGTTGACGGCGGAACGCGTGAGGAACGAGATAAAGGTCGGGTGGCTCCGCCGGGGATGCAGTCCAGAGGAACCTATCGTCGCCTGCGGCCCGAGAGGAGCGGATCCTCACTGGAGAGGCGAGGGCGTTCTCAGGGCGGACGAACCCATTATCCTGGATCTGTTTCCCGAAGGTCCGTCCGGCTACTACGGCGACATGACACGTACCTGGGTGAAGGGTTCCGCCGACGGCGAGGTGCTGGAGATGTACGACGCAGTCCAGGAGTCGTTGAGTGCGGGTCTCGACTCTGTCGAGGCGGGTGTTGAAGCCGAATACGTACACGGTACGGTTTGTGACGTACTGGAGGACGGTGGATACAAGACCGAACGTATGGGTGACATCGACGAGGGCTTCATACATTCTACGGGACACGGCGTGGGAATGGATCTCCACGAGAAACCCCGTCTCGGGAGCGGCGGTGGAGAACTCAAGTCCGGTATGGTGGTTACGGTGGAGCCCGGTCTGTACCTGAAGGACCTTGGGGGATTAAGGATCGAGGACATGGTGGTGGTGACGGACGACGGATACCGAAATTTGAACAGCTACCACAAGGACCTCGAGATATAGGGAAAAAGAAAACACAGAAAACTCTCGAATTTGAGGTTTGGGTATGAGGTTGGTTTGGGTATGAGGTTGGTTTGGGTATGAGGTTGGTTTGGGTCTGAATTGGTTTGGGTCTGGAATCGAGGTTATGTTTCGGGACCGAACCGCAGGTTCGAGGGGCGATGGTGTGGGTTGGGGTGTTGGTAGACAGGTTGGTGTGGTGATGGTAGACTGGTTGGAGATGCGATAGTAGTACATGTAAGAGGGATGGATGGAATCAAGAGTTTTACCTCCTTTTCAAATTTATGAATCGGGGAACTCCAATCAGGCTTTTATCCCAACGATATGTTTTTTATACCCATGACAGACGAAAATCTCCATCTGGCTTTATTCGACGCGGACAGGGGAACGTACAACTCGGCCGAACATATCAAGGACTGGATCGACGTCGACTACACCGATTATAAAGTGATCGAGGGCGAACTTCCCGGGGACCCCGAGGAAGCAGAGTTCGACGGCGTGATAATTTCGGGTTCGAGCGCGGCCGTCTACAGCGAAAAGGACTGGGTAGAGAACCTCAAGGAGTACGTCGACAGATCTGTCCAGGCCGAGATCCCACACCTGGGCATCTGCTTCGGTCACCAGACACTCGCCACCGTGCTGGGCGGCAAGGTCGAACGTGCTGAGGATATGGAGATCGGATACAAACATCTCCGCGGTGCAAGCAACTCCGTCCTCCTTGACCGCGTCCAGAACGAGTTCGTTGGGTTCGAGGCGCACCAAGACAAGGTCAGGAAGCTACCGGTGGGTGCCCGTCTCCTTGCCCGGGATTCGAAGTACATAGAGGGATTCCGGTGGCGTCACGTCTTCGGTTCCCAGTTCCATCCAGAGATGAGTCTCGAGGCCGCGGAGGAGATTTTCGAGAACGAGGACGACCCGTCGAACAAAGCCCACGCCGACGACGAGATCCAGGAGTTATACGAGAAGTCCGTTAGCGCAAAGACGGTGTTCGGAAACTTCGAGCGTTACGTTAGGAACTTCGAACCCAGGGAAGCCAGGAACTGGCCCGAGGGGTAGAAATTTTAGAAACCGGGGAGTATCGGCAACAGCGGAGAATAAAAGGGAGAATAAGAGGCGGAGAACAAGAAGAAACATACGTATTTAGTCGTAAATGCTGTCCCGTTTACCGAAATACGTTACGTAGATGACATCGTCGTTTTTGTCCCAGTCGACTATTACTCTATAATTCCCTATCCTCAGACTGTAATCACTCCGTCCGGCAAGAGGCTTGAGGTAATAATCGGGGTTCTCTGCCGCCTGACGTAGTTTCTTTTTCACACGCTGTTCTTCTCCGCTGTCGAGATCCCGTATCCTGGAAAGTACGTTTTTTTGCAACTCTGATATCGGCCATATAGATAGATTAAAAATGGACTAATTCGACTGGAGTTAGATCTCGTCGATAGAAACTGTCTTACCTTTATCTATATCGTCACGGGATTTTTCGATTCGTTTTTTGGATTCGTCCGAGGGTTCCGGAGCGAATTCAGCCCACCATATAACGGACCTTGCTCCGGCTTTTTTAGCTATCCACAGTTCCTTTTTTATGCATCTGTTTAAGGCTAAAAGTGACTGAATCGTTTGTTATCGGAAGATATTCGGCGATCTCCGGAGCAGTCATAGGTTCTCCAGTCCTATCGAAGATCTTCAGGATGTCCTGGTCGGTTACCTGAAGTCGGTTTTCCGGAAGAACCGGAAGACCCACTCCCGAACTTTTACCTCTGTATGACGTACTTTCGTCTCCCGGTTTCGGGCAAGAGATGCGTTCGATGTGACCTCCATGGTGTTCAAGATAGACTACGTCGACGGAGACGTTCTGGAGTGGAGTGCCGGCGGCAGCTACAGCCGCGTCTCCGGCTACACCCCCACCATATACGTCTCCACACCTCCAGGAGATGATGACTCAGACGGCTCTGTATCTGATCCTCCCGAAAACCTCGCGGAACTCCGGGGCTACATGCAGCGACGGTCGGAGATAGAGGATACGGGTTTCGAGAGGAAACGCCGTTACTGGAGCCGGGAACCCGAGATCTTCCTCCGTATCGACGCCCGAGATCCGGGTGCGGCGAAGGGCGTGGCACACGAGATACGGGGATACGGCGAACCCGGCGAGTACAGGCTCTACAACGTCGACCTCGAGAGGGAGTTCCGTTACTGCCTCGACCGCGGCATAGATCCCTCTGTCTTCGACTACACAACCGTGAGGATCGAGGTTCCGTCGAAGAAACTCGACAACCGCGACCTCACGTTAGCGGAGATCGACGGCGAAACCGTGAGGGGTAGCGAGGAACAGGTTCTATCGGTAGTAGATTCGAGGCTCCGGAACGTCGACCCAGACGTCCTGATACTCAGCCACAGCGACATCATACCGCTCATGTACGAGAAAGCCGCTGAGTGGGGCATGCCGGGGTTCGAGATCGGTAGGATGGACTGCTACGACGACGGTTTTCAGGTTCTCGCCCGGCAGTCGACCTACGAGAGCTTCGGGAAGGTCGGCGACTCGCCGCCGCGTTACAACGTCTCCGGGAGGGCGATAATAGATCTCTCGAACAGCTTCTTCTGGGGTCAGACCAACCTGGACGGAATGATGGATCTCGTCGAAAGGTCCCACAAACCCATACAGGAAGCCTCCTGGGCCAGCATCGGCAACGTCTTTACCTCCATCCAGATCCGGAAGGCGTTCAACCAGGATCCAGAGGTATTGGTTCCGTGGAAGGCTTGGCGGCACGAGAAGTTCAAGACCCTCGCGGACCTACACGGCAGCGACCGTGGCGGCTTCATCTTCTCGCCAGATGTCGGTGTACACGAGAACGTATACGAGGTCGACTTCTCGTCTCTCTACCCCAACATCATCTGCATCCGGAACGTCAGTCCCGACAGGATCAGGTGTGACTGTCACGACAGGAGCGACGTACCGGGGCTGGGATACAGCATATGTGACGAGGAGGGCTTTCTCCCCGAAGTTCTCCGCCCCCTGATCGAGGACAGGAAGAGGATAAAGAGGGAGATAAAGAGAATAGAGGGCGAGGGGATCGAGAGCGGCGATGTCGAGGATTGCGACGGGATCTACCTAGGTGGTGAAGATGTCAGTAGGGAGGACAGGCTGGACGAACTCCGTGGACGGTCCGAGGCGCTAAAATGGATCCTGGTGTCGTGTTTCGGTTACCAGGGATTCTCGAACGCCAAGTTCGGAAGAATAGAGTGCCACGAATCCATAAACGCGTTCGCCCGCGAGATTCTCCTTGATGCAAAGGAGTCCTTCGAAAGCCGTGGATGGTCGGTTGTACACGGCATAGTAGACAGTATCTGGGTTCAACCTCCAGTCGAAACGAAGGGGGGCAGGGATTCGTCTTCAAAAGGACACAAGGGGTGCCGCCAGGAGGAACTCCGGAAGATCTGCTCCGAGATCAGCAAGGAGGTCGGCATCGATTTAGAGTACGAGGACAGGTACGACTGGATATCCTTTGTTCCGCGCCGGACCGAGAGCGCGGGCGCCCTAAACAGGTACTTCGGCCGCGTATCTGGGAAGGACGAGTACAAGATACGTGGCATAGAGGCGAGGCAACGCAGCACCCCGGAGTTCGTCGAGGACGTCCAGATGGATATGCTCGACTGTTTCGACCGAAACCGCGACCCCGAAGCGGTATGCAGCCTCCTGGAGCGACGTATAAAAGATCTACGTGACGGCGACGTAGATCCCGACGACCTCTACGTGAAGAAACGTGTGTCGAAGGATAAAGAGGAGTACAGCCACAGGAACAGGAACGTCGCCGCACTCCACCGCGCCGAAAAACTCGACTACACCGTCCGCCCCGGACAGGACGTTAGGTACGTGGTGGTCGACGACTCGAAGAAACTCGACGACCGCGTAAGGCTCGGTTTCGAGGACGTCGACACCTACGACCCAGAGTACTACCGGGAACTACTCGTACGTGCCGCCGAAAGCGTGCTGTCCCCCCTCGGATGGAAACGGGACAGGATAAAGAGGTATCTCGACGAAACACGGGAGTCAAAACTCACGGGATACGTATAGAGAAGTTTGTATTACGGGACTCCAGGGTTGCTCCTTCCGTTCTTTATAAAACTATAGACCCATCGTTTTATTAACTACTCCTCCTTTAGCAATATCTAACTTTGACACCTGAAAACAGCAGTAGATACGGTAAGTTCGGGCTTAGGAATCTACCATATATTTGTGGGGTAGCGTCACCCCTGGTAGCATACGTAGGAATACTTCTCGCGACCATCTTGACACCGGGATTCACCTGGACATCCAGTTCGTTGTCCTGGCTGGGAAGTCCTGCCGGACAGTACAACTACCTCTTCAACTACAGCATAATAGCGGGCGCATTAATCGGACTTCCGTTCGCAGCAGTGCTGTTCCTGGACTCAAGAGGTAAAGCGAAACGTTTTGCCTCCGTCCTACTCTTCATTGCCCTCGTCGGACTCCTTGGCGTCGGCGTGTTCCATCTCGACGTAAACACTGAGATACATTCGTTGTCCGCACTGGTGTTCTTCATCGCCGCCACTTTCGCACTCTACATATGGGGTTCAGCAAAAGTTCTGGAGGACAGAAAGGAGTGGGGTCTGTTCACTATCTGGCTCGGGATACTACATGTACTCGGCTGGGTAATCTACTCCGTCCAGGAACTGGTGTTAGGAAGTACAGCGATCCAGGGTATAGCCATCCCCGAATCATGGGGGGCGGCACTTTTCGGCCTCTGGGTGATCGCCGTTGCCAGGAAACGGCTGGGATACGACCCCCTGTACTTCGACTGAAAAGGTTAAAAATAATTGCCGTTTTTCCAGCGGACAAGATGATGCTGTAGGTTGGAAGGCCGGTTGACTGCGTTTCCGTTAAAACTTCAAACTACTACAGCAATAAATTAGTTTATTCAGCTATGGATTATTTACCGTCTGTATATCTGCCTGTTTGTATCTCAACTGTCTTTAAGGAAAGCTTACGCTACGTATTATTGATAGTGAAAAAACCGCCCCGTAAGGGACGTTATTTATTTGCCTTTATACGCGGGCTATATTGGTAGCTCGCGGGCCCTTTGGGGCTTGCTCGATATCGAACTCTAACTCCGTACCTTCTTCTACGTCGTCGCCATCTATGTCCTCGATGTGGAAGAAAACGTCGTCATCCGCATCGTCTGTCGATATGAAACCGTAACCGTTGCTGTCGTGGAAGAAATCCACCTTACCGTTTGCCATTGCATATGTAAAAACTAACAGGAGACAGTTAAACCTTCTGTAAAAGAGACGTGATATTCCTCGTTAGGTATTAATGTTGGTTTTTTATCTACGTTTTTCCTGTCCAGGGTGTCAACCGTCGGAACTGTTATGGACCTTTACGTCCCGATTTTCGGCGTCCGGCGCTATGGCATCGACGATCTTCCAGCCGAATGTGCGGTTGTTGTTGAAGACCTCGACCATCACTGAACCGTCTATGACGAAGGTCACATGTTTCCTGTTCTCCAGGTAGCTGTCTTCTATCTCGCTATTGTAGTTTGCTTTGGCCAGCTTCACCTTGACGCCGTCCACGGTAACCTTCTTACCTTCGATACCCCCAGAGTCGCTTACGGTTTTGTTGTCGGCAACGGTTACGTTGAACCCCGAGTTCTCCATCCTGTCGGCAGCCTGTTCGACAGCCTCGTTTTTGTTGAACGAAAAACCTGCACCACCCGAGGTACAGCCGGATAGCGTTAATGTCGCCACCACTATGAGTGTTAGTGCCGACCACTTTGTCATTAGAGAAAATACAGACAGGCTAACCATAAAGATGGCTGACGTTTTTGACGAACTACACCATAGCCGAGGATTGAATGAATCGCCAGCAATAATAGATCTGGGGAAAACCAACCTTGGGCAGATTCGAACTTGAATAGCCTTGGGCAGATTCGAACTTGAATAGCCTTGGGCAGATTCGAACTTGAGTCACTTCGCTTCGCTCGTTCCTGAGTTCGAATCTTTCAACGGCTATTCGTTCACGTTGTTCTCTCATAGCCTTGGGCAGATTCGAACTGCCGTCATGGGCTCCAAAGGCCCATATGATTGACCGCTACACCACAAGGCTCCAGTACTATAGTATAAATTTAACCGGTTTTATCTTCTTCGGTCGACCCCCCGATCATGGGCCGCCTCCTGCCTCTTCTCCTTTATCCGTTCCGCACCGATCCGTCCCAACCATCCGAAAACCGCTACCAGCACGATCCAGCAAGCCAGAATCAATCCGGTGTTGGCGGAGAACAGACCCCATCTCGACACAGCGACGACCAGAGTCATCCCCGCGATGAAAAACATTACCAGGAGACCGATACCGAACCTGTTGAGCATCGAACGGATTTATTCGCTCGACCGAGAAATAAAGTGGGTTTTTATTCGGGAGGTGTTAGGGATAGTTAATGACCGATATAGTAAACAGGGGACGGTTGGACGCGGACGGCAGAGACGTCGACGCATTCCTGTCGTCCTTCGGTACCGACCGGTATATCTTCGACGCGGACATCGATGTGGGGTTGACGCATACGTTGATGCTGGAGAAACAGGGTATAGTTTCGGAAGACGAGGCAGCCGCGATCCTTGAAGCGTTACTTGAGGTGAAGGAGGAAGGTTTCGACGCGCTCGACGACTCGAACGAGGACGTCCATCCCGCGATAGAGCAGTCGGTGATAGAAAAGGTAGGGGAGGACGTCGGAGGAAAACTCCATACCGCACGTTCTAGAAACGACGAGGTAGCTACCTGTATCAGGATACGGCTCAGGAGAGAGTTAATCGAGCTGACGAGATCGGTTCTGGAACTCCGTGAAGCCCTTCTGGGGAGGGCGGTAGAACACCTCGATGACGTAGTTCCGGGATACACACATCTCCAGAGAGCACAGCCCACCACCGTTGCCCACTACCTTCTCGCGTACGAACGCGCGTTTTCACGCCACACCGAAAGGATCTACGACTGTTACCGCCGGGTGAACCGCAACCCGCTCGGAAGCGCGGCGTTCGCCGGCACGGGGTTCGACATCGACAGGATGTACACGACGGAGCTTCTGGGGTTCGCTAGCCCCACACGTAACTCGATGGACGGGGTGGCGGCGCGTGACTTCGCGGTCGAATCGGCGTCCGTGGCTTCGGGGGTCGCTGCCACCGGTTCGAGGATCAGCGAGGACTTCGTTCTATGGAGTTCACACGAGTTCGGCTACCTGGAGGTCGACGACGCCTACGCCAGCTCCAGCAGCATTATGCCACAGAAGAAGAATCCCGACACTCTGGAACTGGCACGCGGAAAGACCAGTACGGTATACGGGGGACTCAGCTCGGTCTTGACAAACATCAAGAGCCAGCCTATGGCGTACAACCGCGACCTCCAGGAGCTGACGGGCTACATCTGGACCTCTATCGAAACAACCCGGGAAGTCGTAGACGTCCTGAAGGGCGTAGTCAACACCGCCGAGTTCAATGTAGAGGAGATGGAAGATGCCGCCGAATCAGGGTTCTCGGGAGCTACGGAACTCGCCGACACCCTCGTCAGGAACCACGGCTTCCCGTTCCGGACGGCGCACCATCTCGTCGCCACGCTAGCCAGGAAACACAGGGAGTCGGACGATGGTCTGTCAACCGAGGACATCCGTGCCGCCGGAGAAGAGATAGGGGTAGAGGTCGAGGTATCCGACGAGGAACTCCGGAACGCACTCGATCCCGGCAGGAACGTCGAACTCCGTGACTCGTACGGCGGTCCCGGGGAGGTGGACGACGGGTTAGAAGATGCGAGACAGCAACTCGAACGGGACCTGGATAGCCTGAACAACCTCGAGGACGAATTAAGATTGTCAGACCGAGAGCTCCAGGATGAGATCCAGGCCCTTGTAGAAGAGACCGGATGAACGGTACTCCCGAGTTAATGGAAAGAATCGGTGTTAGGTAGATAGGTAGGCTAAGATAAGGTACAGGTTTAAGTTACGGTACAGGTTTAAGTTACGGTACAGGTTTAAGTTACGGTACAGGTTTAAGTTACG
>JBDGRN010000006.1:41825-46850 GCA_042218125.1 Halobacteria archaeon
GTACAAAGTTTAAGGTAAGGTAAAGGGTTATGAGGTAAGGTACAGGATTAAGTATGTTACAGGACATTTTAGTAAGCTACAGGACAGGAGTTTAACAGTAAAGGAGTTTAACTGCGCTAATGGAGTTTAAGTTAACATGACTGAGACAGATCTTCAGGGCGACCGCGTCAAGGTGAGTAAGGAGGAGGGAAGGGTTTTCGAAGGAGTCGTTATGCCGTCATCTACTCCGGAGAACCTGGTGATAAAGCTCGACGACGGATACAACGTGGGGGTCGATCGTGAGGTTTCCGACGTCGAAGTGATTGAGCAGGGCGCACCCATAGAGGAGGACGTAGAAGAGGGGGAGAGCGAACTGGTTTTCGACGAGGACCTGCCGACTATCTCTCTGTTGTCGACGGGTGGAACGATAGCGTCGACTGTAGACTACCGTACTGGCGCTGTAACCGCGCAGTTCGACGCCGAGGACGTCATGAGGGCGGTACCCGACCTCGCCGGGATGGCGAACTACCGCGGCAGGGTGATATCCAACATACTGAGCGAGAACGTAACACCGGAGCACTGGCAGGAACTGGCTAAGACGGTCCACGAGGAGATAGAGAACGGCGCCGACGGCGTGGTCGTGATGCACGGCACCGATACGATGCAGTACACTGCGTCGGCGCTTTCCTTCATGCTCGACACGCCGGTACCGATAGTATTCGTCGGATCCCAACGTAGCGCCGACAGACCATCGAGCGACAACGTCCTGAACGCCGTATCTGCGGTGGAGGCCGCGAAAAGCGACGCCGCTGAGATAATGGTCTGTATGCACCGTGACGGCAGCGATCACGTATGCAATCTACACCTGGGCACCCGAGTCCGTAAGATGCATACCAGCAGAAGGGATGCCTTCGAGTCGGTGGGTCAGAAACCTCTCGGAACCGTGAACTACGAGACGCGGGAGATAGACTGGAACCGCGATTTCTCCAAACGGGGGGAAACGGAGCTATCCATCAAATCCGAACTCGAACACGATGTCGAGTTCGTGAAGTTTGTACCAGGAACAGATGTGGATGTTCTGGAGAGATGTACTGAAGCCGAAGGTGTGGTGCTCGAGGGCACCGGACTCGGACACGTGCATTCGGACTGGAGCGACGTCATCGCGGAACATGATGCCCTGTTCGTCATGACGAGTCAGTGTCTCGAAGGTCGGGTATGTGACCGGGTATACGACACGGGCCGCGACCTTTTGGAGGCGGGCGTGGTTGAAGGGGAGGACATGTTGCCCGAGACTGCTTACGTCAAACTGATGTGGGTTCTCGCTAACTCCGAAGATCCGGGGGAGGCGATGAAAACAGATCTGGCGGGCGAGATAACGGACTGTTCCCGTCCCTGGGAATAGGTGATCTGAAACTATGAATATCTTCAAAAAACCGTCCTTTGATAGTATCGGTGCAGACGCCGATGAAATCTTTGCTGTTGCCGTTGATGGAGTCGTTGATGGAACAGCCGATGGAACAGCCGTAAAAGCAGGTGTCGAAAGGAGGCCTTGTGAGGACCTTCGAAAAACCATTGGTACAACCCGAATTTCTGAGAGGGGGTGTTCGGGACGTGGAAGTTAGAGCCGCGACGCCGGAAGACAGGGAGAGGGTCCTGGAGTTCACAAAGGACACCTGGGCGAAGGAGGGGGAAGGTGCCGGTGGGTGGGACTTCATTCCCGGAGTCTGGGACAGATGGATGGAGAAACAGGATGAAGGAAAGGGGACGGTTCTGGTGGCGGACGACGGCGGCGAACCCGTAGGTATCGTCCGCGCCACCGCATACCTGACGGGCGAGGCATGGATGGAGGGTCTACGTGTCGCCGAAAGCCACAGAAACGAGGGGGTTGGAACCCTTCTCACCGAACGGGCGCTCGAGTACATGAAGGAGGCGGGTGCAAGGGTCGCGAGAGTGATGACGTTCAGCTGGAACGAACCCGCTCTCCAGATCCTGATGGATACAGGTTTCGAGCGGACGGCGGAGTTCCGGTTCGCGCGGGCGTTCGGTTTTCCGTACGGAACCAAACTCGGGGCCGCGAACTTCGACAGTTCGTTATACGCAATCCGTGACACCGAGGCTTACGACGACATGAACGGACTTTACGTCACTGACGACTGGCAGATGCTAGAGATACCCGACAGGTACTCCGACTTTTTGTCGGGTGTTGACGTACTGGCTTGGGAGGCAGACGACGATATCCGGGCGATACTCATCTGCTCCGGTAAACGGGATAGGATCACGGGGGACCAGGACCGCACCGAACTCGTCTTCGGTTTTGTCTGGATGGAGCCGAAGTACGCCGGAGACGTGGCGCTTGACGTACGTGCCGAGGCACGTGAGAGGGAGGCGGAGGACGCCCTCGTCTTCATGCCAGACAGGGACGACTACGTTAACAGCTTCGAACAGGCGGGCTTCGACTTCAGCGACGTCGACTACGTCTTCGAGAAACCGCTCGTCGACTGACGGTCGCGTCCGGGTTTCGGAGAATCCTTGGACGGGTTTTCCAGGGCTCCGTTTCTTGCCCGACCAAGGGAAAGAAAAATAGGGGGTTATCCCTCTACTGTATAGGTGTGGGCCGGTAGCTTAGACTGGCCGAAAGCGTCAGGCTTTTAACCTGAGTACCGTGGGTTCAAATCCCACTCGGCCCGGTGGAAACTCGAATATTTTCTCGATTCCGCAAATATACGATTTTCGCAGAAGAGACGACGAACTTTTGTTACAAGATAGAGTGGGCCGAAAAGAACGATTTCTTCTACATACTCGGGAAATACGACGGAGTAATACTCAAGGGTGTAGGGGGAGGGAAGGACTGGTTTTTCCGTTTGATGTTCGAGGGCCACGAAGGGTTATCTAACTTTTACCAGGACTGTGTCGAGAACGAAATAGATATAGAAATAGAATCCGTGGTGAACGCAGGCAGATACGAGGCGGATGGATCAAGCGTCAACCTGACTTCAGACCAGCGAGACATCCTGGTAACGGCGATAAATAAAGGATACTTCGAAACACCCAGAAAAGTCGGGTTGGATGATCTGAGTGAGGAATACGACATCACTCCCCAGACGGCGTCCCAGAAAATCCGTGCCGCCGTAAAGAAGATACTAAACATGAGTCTCGCCAAGGATCTGTGAACCTTAGTTTGAGTATTCTGTTGCATTTAAAACCACTTATTGTTCAGTGACTTAGCTTATATCCAAATCACGTCAATTTATATGTAATGCACCATCAGAAAATCCTTTACTCCGATAAACCCAAACTCACGAGGTTAATGAGCGATCCATTTATTCCGGAAATAATTGAAAACCTCCAGGAGGAACCGAAATCGAAGGCCTCTGTGGCTGACAAAATAAGGTGCAGTGAATCCACTATAGAGTCACGTCTGGAGGCCCTTGATAAACGTGGGCTTATCGAGGAAGTCAGTGGTTCAGGTGACAGCGAGGATAGGAGATACCTCGCCGACGTAAACAAAATCACCTTCATCTTTGGAGAAACAAGGTGATAGTTTGATTACCGTATACGGTTTCTGAAAGCCTAAGTTTTAGCGTAAAACAGGTCGTTACGGAGGTGTTAAAAACTGTTACTCGGCCGTGTGTACAGGACGGATTCTGGTAAAGTTATGTATATGTTGCAAAACGGTATGTGTTGCAAAACGGGGGTTCTGTTCTGACATCTCTTGTGCCGCATATTTCAGGTTTTCAAAACCTGTCTCCTACCGAGGTTACGATTCAAAAATCTAGTTTCTCCGACTCCTCCCACCTCTGGTTGAACTTCTCGCTCACCCTCCCGGAGAACTCGGGGTCTTTGAGGTCGATCATAGCGAAAACCTGTCTCGGATCCAGGGGGTTAGTAACCTCAATACATATCTCGAGTCCGTCGATCAGGTTGAAGGTTCCCAGGATTTCCTCGTCCATACGTATCTCAAAGTTTGAGTTCTGGAAGTAGAGCCTCTGCATTCTTTCACGTATATCCTCACCGAACCTCCAGAGCAGATTTTTGTCGACGATCAGCTTTACGTCGACATCGTTTTCGACGGCGTTCTCCAGCTTGTCGATAACCAGGGCTCCGACGTCGTCCGGATCTAACTGGGGTGACAGGGAACCAGTCACCATCTCGATGCTGGTTTGGGCGCTGTCGAGGCGTTCGACGAGTAGTTCAACGCTGTCCTCGAGTCCGACGGCCGCGGTCCAGAACCTCTCCTCAACCGGTTCGTTCGACACGAGTTTTTCCTCGATCTGGCTACCTATCTCCTCGTAACGTTGCTTCTCCTTCTCGAGATCACGTTTCTTGTTCTCCACCAGTCTGTTTAAAGCGGTGTCGGGTTCGACCGCGACGTACTTCTTCGGACGGCTTGCGCTCTGGCTCCGGATCAGGTTGTGTTTTTCGAGGCTGTTGAGGACGTCGTAGACCCTACCCATCGGAACTTCCGCACCCTTGGAGAGTTCTTTCGCGGTTGCTGTTCCGCTTCGTAGTAATGTTTTGTATACTCTAGATTCGTATTCGGATAACCCGAGATCTTGAAGGTCTGTCATCTTGTGACTATTTGATTCCTAGAAACAAAGTAAACAGTGTTTATAGTTTTTCTTTCTTTTGTTGTGTTAATTTCTGGCTCCTTAGTATTCTTAGTACCGGCTATTTTTTAGTATTCTTAGTATACCGTTTATATCCATGTTATCGTAACTGTTGAATCTGGTTCTGAAATGGGGTTGCGTGTGAAAATCTAACACGGAGCAACTAAAATAGTTCAATTACTTGAAGAAGTATAACTTATAGATTTATGTATTCAATCCCGTTCTGTAAATATGGTGATTTTAGGGAAGATTACAACTATTTAGAAAAAAAATCTAATGATACTGGAAGTTTAGGCTGGTTTAAAGTAAAATATTAAAGTATAAGAGGGGATCCTCCGTACGTTTATCTGCGAGGTAATAACGATGGATAAGAAAGTACTTGAAGCACTTAACGATCAGATTAACGCGGAACTGTACAGTGAGTACCTTTACCTTTCGA
>JBDGRN010000030.1:0-20346 GCA_042218125.1 Halobacteria archaeon
TGTGAACCCTCAACATCACTAACGCATTACCTTTAACTTGGAGATTATTTGACCGAAAACTAATAGAACATATACCAATCCATAACTATTAGAGCCATGGTAAAAAAACCCCAGATATATACTTATGAAAGTTGCTGGTAACCATCCTCAACCGAATCAGTTTTATCTGAGTTTTTGAACTAGTAGACTGATCTAAGCCGACCATTTTCAACAAGATTGTCCTCTCGAACTTTGATGAAATTACCTCAAGAAATTTAAATTGAATCAATTGAAGAATATATTTTTCCAGACCGATAACCAATATATGTCATATGTCCGAACATGACTCGCGACGAATATCTCACAATCTAATGAGGGAGCCTCATATTAAGGGGCGTCGAATCTCCGTCCGCCAGATCCACTCCCTCGTCGAAGAACGAGACATCCAACCCGAGACGGTCGTCGACCGTTACGACCTGGACGTAGCCAACGTCTATCACGCACTCGCATACTATCACGACAATCCACGTGAAATGAATGAAGTCGAGAAAAAACGAGCCGAGGCAACCATTAAAGTTCGAAAAAAACATCGAACGCCCCGACCACGTGAACCCAGATACAACATAAGAAACATCGATTCATTCAACCCTAGTCTTGATAATAATTCCTGCCAAATCTATATTTATGAAGATAGTCCATGACGATGAACACAGTGACGGATCACCCACCATAGAAGGAACGGGCATCAGGGTTATAGATATCGCCAAGGCCTACGAACACAGCGGCTACGACCCCGACGAAATCAGACAACTGTATCCCGCCCTCTCTTTGAGCGACGTCCATACCGCTCTTACTTATTACTACGATCATATAGACGAACTCAGGAAGGATCTTTCGGAGACCGCTGTATCCGCATAACCTCAATCTGATACAGCAAAACTGTCTGCTACCCTGTTATTTAACTCCGAGATCTCATCATTTTCACCGACAACCCCAAAAATACACTCTACCGGCTAATTAAATATCTATCTCCCCACCAGTTTTGATTATACAGTAATGAGAAATTTTGATTGATCCATTTGATGAATATACTTTTCCAGACCGATAACCATATACTTCAAATGTCCGAACATGACTCGCGGCGGATATCTCACGACCTAGTGAGCGAACCGCATATAGAGGGAAGGCGCATCTCCGTCCGCCAGATCTACGCCCTCGTCGAAGAAAGCGACGTCGAACCTGAGACGGTCGCCGACCGCTAGATAAGTAATGTCGTATGACCTAAACTTGAAGAAATGAAAGAAAACTAGTAGTTACTGTACTCTATCTTCGACCCAGTCCCTAGCTATTACCGCTGCACCTATTGCTGCTATTGCCACCAGGAATCCGTAACCGGACTGACCCTGTCCGTTACTTTGTTCACCGCTCTGGCTTGAGGTATTCTCTGTTTTTTCTTCATCACCAGTCGACTCGTTATCTCCAGCCGCCCCTTCATCTCCAGACATTTCCTCATCACCAGACGTCTCATTATCACCAGACGTCACTTCATCACCAGACATTTCCTCATCACCAGACGTCTCATTATCACCAGACATCACTTCACCCTCGGTTTTTCCTTTATCCTCTGAACCATCTTCATCCCCCGTCTTTTCTTCATCTTCTTTAGTTTTCGTCTCATTTTGCTTCTCGGTTTTAGGTGCTGAACCGATAGCTACGAACCTCTGGTTTCTCCCCATTTCACCGTCAGACAGTACAGTGTAAACCATACCACCAACCACTACATTCCTTGGTACTGGTGGCACCTGTCCGTAACTCTCCAGTTTCTCACCCGTTGTTGCGTTAAGTAAAACAACTCCCTCCTGGTTATACGAAACATATAGGTTGTCCCCGGCAACAGATGGTGCCGACTGTGAACTGTAGTCTTCGTCGTAACTCACGACCGAAGTCGACCATTTCTCCTCGCCGGTGTCCGCATCAACCGAGATCACAGTACCGTCGTTATCACCGATAAACAACGTATCCCTACCTTTCAAGGCAGGGGAAGTGGGTTCGGTTACGTTTCTTTTATATAACCATTTCCTGTCCCCATCTGATTCATCGAATGCATGGAGGCCAGTAACATCCATGACGTAAACATCGTTTTTGTCAACTTTCGGATTAACTACTGGAGCGGACGTCGAATTACCGGTCATTTCCTTCTTCCAGTTAACATCCCCGGTATCTTTATCTATAGCTGACAAAGTCCTGCTTTTGTCGTAAACATATATCTGGTCGTCGCTAACTGCAGCGGGTGCACCTACACCACCACTGAGGTTCTTGGTCCATACTTCGTCCCCGCTGGAGCTATTGATAGCGAAAAAGGATCCATCCTGTTGACCAGCATATACGGTGCCGTTATCGAGCTTCGGCGGCTGCGCCGACCATTTATCACCAGCTTTAGTCCATACCTCCTCGCCGTTTCCGAGATCTATAGCTTTCACGCTGTCTTTTATCCCTATATAAGCTACCCCCCTATATATCGTGGGTGCACTCTGAATGTTTCCATCGCCGTCGTATAACAGAAGCACCTGTAGGGATAACTGTATCAAGCCCTGATCCCTCGAAGTATGCTCCATTAACATCTACTCCTACGAGTATCGTCGCCTTCATTATACAGAGAAGACACCCGACCTGAGTTACCGAATCTAAAACGGTGGGATTCAAACAAAACTAAGGATTCAAACAAACTTCCTCTCCTGTAAACCACACCTGTATACCACAGGAAAAATGCATGCCTGCATCGGTGTTAAAACAGGTAAAAAACACCGTGTTTAAATACCGGCCCCAAATACCAGGTATTGATGACTCACAAAAAATACCTCAATAAGATAGAAAAGTACAGCAGAAAGATGACGAAGATGAACTACGGAACGGAATCCGACGACCAGACAGATCAGGAGATAAGGAAATACAAGATGATGCCATAGATTAGGACTTCTCCTAAGTAAACCAGCCGGTAAACTTAGAAGTATACTGATTATCCTAAGGTATGCTGATTATCCTAAGGTATGCTGATTATCCTAATTATGTTTCCTCGAGAATAACATATGCTTTTTTGACATCCTTCCCGCCCTGAAGGGTGGGGCTTTAGCCTCGAATCCTACGTACTTATTTGTATTGATTCAATGGCTTACCTGGAATGGCTTAGTTTGTATGCACTTTTATTGTCCTCGTTGTATTCCAACAACGAGTTAAACAGTTTTACTTATATATACTTAGCTATTATCGTAGATATCAGTATCACCGGAAACAGGTACTTGGTGACCAGGTAGGCGAAAGAGAAATCAGTTACTTTTTCGTCTATTACCCAAGTCAGACCTATACCGATAATTAAAGCGGATAATGGCAGTAGAAGGTTGCCTATATCTTGGTTTACTATATCCATAATCCGTTTGCCTCCAAGCGTCAGGTTGGCACCTGAGTAGCTTAACGCGGAAGGCAGACCTATCGCTGTTACCAGGGACCCGAATATCAAGGCGGATTTTTTGCGTGAAAGTCCCCTACCCATCCCGGATGCGACAGAAACCTCGAGTATCGAAATTCCGGAACTCAGGGCCGCGATTAGCAGAAGTCCGAAAAACACGAATCCGAATAGGTTGCCGAACGGCATTTCTGCAAACACGTGGGGTAAGGTTGTGAATGCGAGTTCCTGACCCGATGGAAGGTTTGAAGGGTTTCCCAGATATTTGAAAACGAGTGGAAAGATAGCTAGCCCGACGATTATGGCCGAGACAATGTTAGCCACCGTAATTATGATACTCATCTTGGAAATAGATGACTTACCCTCGAGGTAGCTTCCGTAAGTTATGTAGGTACCTGCACCGAGCGATAGTGAGAAAAAAGCTTGACCGAAAGCAGCGATCCAGAGTTCCGTATCGGATAGAACAGAGAAATCCGGATTCAGGAAGTACCTCACTCCCCTCATGAACCCCGGTTGCATCGAAACGTAGATCAAAAGCCCGACGAGAACCACGAACAGGACGGGAACCAGTATCGACGATACTCTCTCTATCCCTCTCTCTATCCCAAACAGTACTATACCCCCCACTATTACCGCAGACAGTAAAAACAGACCAACAGGGATATATCCATCCGTTAACCTCTGGAAGGTAAAGCTCAGGTCGAAAGCGAAATACGCCATAAATGCAAGTATCCATCCCGTAACTACGAGATAGAAGCTAAGTATAGCCGCACCTGCCGCCACTATAACCCAACCTAGCTGGCCGGTACCTATTTCTTTAAACGTCGTTACTACGTCGGACTCGGTTAGTTCCCCACCTGAAATTGAAACGATCATCACGGGGAGTCCGAACAGGAACGTGATTAATAGATACGGAATGAGGTAGGCACCGCCGCCGTTCTCGTAAACTGAGATAGGGAACCGCCATATGTTGCCGAGCCCTACCGCTGAACCAATAGCAGCAAAAAGAAAGCCGATATTAGACGACCATTTCTCCATTGAGACATTCAACGAAATCATCGTATATGAAAAAACCGAAATAAGACTTAATTTAACAGTAATGCCTCAGAAACCTCAAAAGTAGTATAACAATCAATGGAAAAAGAAACAGAATCCAGTCTTTCTCTAAATATCTCTTCCGGGGTTCCGGCTCCGAAAACTCTCCGTCATCCATGGATTTTAGATTCTTAGCAATCCGTTGCCTTATCCAGGGCCTGTTCTACATCCTCCGTTAACTCATCCGTATTCTCGATCCCGACGGATATCCGGACGAGTGTACCGGGTACCGACTCGCCCTCAGTTTCACCCGCCAATGAACCGGGATGCTCGGCGAGCGATTCGACACCCCCCAGACTCGTTGCGTGGATGATTACCTCCAAGTTTTCCAGGAACCGAACGCAGCTATCTTTATCCGAAAGTTCGAAGGAAACAATTCCGCTGTATCCCTCGAAAAGCTCGGAAGCCAGTCTATGCTGGGGATGGTTTTCGTCTCCGGGATACAGTACCGATTCTGTCCCCGGATGGTCTTCCAGCGTTTCTACGACGGTTCCGGCGTTTTTCTGGTGTTTCCTCATTCTCTCCCGAAGAGTCTTCATTCCACAGAGAGTACGGTAACAGTCGGAGGGTGACTGGATGTTACCGAAAGCAGTGGTTTGTTGAAACCCTAGGACTTCGGATAGATCCCCGTCGTCGGTGACTACGGAGCCGCCGACGACATCTGTATGTCCGTTGATATACTTACTCGTGCTCTCGATAGCTACGTCGGCACCGTATCGTAGCGGCTTGAAGTTTACGGGTGTGACGAAGGTGTTGTCGATAGCCAGTACAGCGTCCTGTTCCCGAGTTATCTTTGCTACCTCCCAAACCTCCGGTATCTTCAGGAGGGGGTTCGACATCGACTCCATGAACACCAGAGAGGTACCGTCGTCGACAGCATCCTCTATCTCGTCGAGATCCGTGGGATCGACGTACCGGAGATCCGTCCCGTACCGAGGTGAGAAAAAGTTTTCGAGCATGCTGTGGGTGCCGGCGTAGAGATTATCGGCAGCCACGACTCTATCTCCTGGGTCTGTTGATGCGAAGAGAACCGACGATATAGCGGCTGTTCCGCTGCTGTAACAGAAGCCATGGTTTCCGGCCTCTAAATCAGCTATACTTTCCTCGAGTTTTTCGCGAGTCGGATTCCCATACCGTCTGTAGAGGTATTTCTGACTGTCTTTACCGGGTCCTTCGAGTCTATAGCTCGAGGAAAGATACGGGGGATCGGTTACCGGAGGATTCGGTTCCATAACGGGAGTATATGTAGCAGCCACTTATTCACTTATTACTCCTAATCTATTCCAGAAGCTGAAAAGAAAGACAGATTCAAACATGAAGTCCGGCATATTTGATTAATCAGACTTATAGAAACATGGTATGTAATCTGATGAAATGGGTTTATTACTGGAAAACGCGGCCTCCGCAATACCTGAAATCGGGGGAGAGCCATACAAACCCGAAAAAGATGAAGTTCAGTCCGGACAGTTCCAGGAAATCCCGGTAGCGACGATCGGAAGTTACTGCAGGAACAACCCGGATCTAGATCACCCCAGGGACAGATGGGTCGCGATCCCGCTACATGAAGAGGATTCGGCCGAACTTACCGGAGAGTTTCTCGGTTACCGGGACGACGAGATCTACACCGAATCGGTTCTTTACACGGGGGAGTCCGGAAGAACCACGGCTCTCGACGCCTCCGAGTTCGCCACCACCTCTCTGGCAAGAAGAGTTAGGTTCTGGCACAGCGACTACGTGCCACCTGAAAAACCCGGTTACTACACCAGTGAACTCGACGACGCCGAACAACCCGTCAATCCAATCGAAGATACGGAGGAGTTCTTCGATGGACTGAGAGAACATATCCAAGAAAGAAAGGAGAAATCCGTCGACGAGAAAAAAGAGCTTGCGAACAGAAAAACCGTCGAAGATATCAGTAGATCGGGGGGTGACGCGATACCCTATCTACAGACCGTCGAGAGAGACGGCCGGATATTCCGGTTTAAGGTTGAGGGTCGCCCTGCGGATACAGAGTGGTATATTCCCAAGACGTATGGCGTACATCCCGGCAACAGATACGTCCTACTCCCGCCGGACAGGTTGGAGATGGACGGGTTTCCAGTTGAAGGAACGGTAGAGGATGTGAACGGCCTATATATCGATCTATCGGTTGAATGGAGCGTTATAGGGGACGTAAACCGGATGGAGAACCTGCTTACGAACTCCGGATCCGGTTTCGGACTGGTTTCCACACTCAACCCCATTCCGTACGACAGGGAGGAAACTGCAATAGACAAAGCAGAAAACTCCGAGAGCTTGAGAAAGCTTCTGACGGGAAAGAAAAAACTCCGTTTTACCGAGACCGCGGGGGGTGATCCCCTGGATGACGAGTTGAACCAGGAGCAGGAGGAAGCCGTCAGGTACTCGCTGCTCGCCAGCGACTGCTTCGTTCTCCACGGACCGCCAGGCACCGGTAAGACGAGAACACTCGTGGAGATAATCAGAAGGGCAGTCGACTCCGGCGAACGGGTTCTGGTGGCAGCCGACTCCAACCAGGCCGTCGACAATATCGTCGTGGGTTCGGGGGAGGGCGACAGGTCCAGTCTACACAGGTACGGGCAGTACGGCGAAAACGAAATGACTGTCGAGAGACAGAAAGCCGTCAACTCCAAAAACGAACTTGTGAAGGAGCACTACATCGACTCGGGCGTCACCGGTAGGGCGGACGTAGTATGTGCCACCAACAGCTCCAGCGCTAACCTCGAAAGCAGGTTCGACCTCGTACTCGTCGACGAAGCCACACAGAGCACCATAACCTCGACCTTGATACCCGTCACGAAGGGAGACAGGTTCGTGCTGGCGGGCGACCACCGGCAACTTCCTCCGTACAGTCCATTCGAGGATCCGTTCGACGACAGATACGGAGTCTCTCTTTTTGAACATATCTACGGCGATCAAGGCGTATACTCCGGGGTCGGTATCAAGCTAAGAACACAGTACAGGATGCATCCCGAGATAATGCAGTTCCCCAACGGCGAGTTCTACAGCTACGAACTGAGAGCAGGTAGAAAGGTGAACCGTATCGAAGGCCGTGAACACGCCGTCAAGGGCTACAACATAGGCGGCCGGGTAGAACTCGAAGGCAACTCCCCCTACAACCTCGAAGAGATAGAGATGGTAAAAAGAGTCTTGAACGACCTCGAAGAGGCCGGGGTAAAGATGTCCGACGTGGGGGTTATATCGCCCTACACCTCACAGGTCAACAAGATACGGAAACGGCTCGATGAAACCGACCTAAATCCTATAGTAGACACCATCGACAGTTTCCAGGGCAGCGAAAGAGAAGTTATCGTGGTTTCCTTCGTCCGGTCAAACGAGGACGGAAAACTGGGATTCCTGGGTAGACCCGAGGACGGCCCAAGACGACTGAACGTCGCCATCACGAGAGCGAAACGCCTGCTCGTAGTAATCGGCGATCTACATACACTCAGATACGACGACGAAGGGAAATGCAACCAGGTGTATCAAAACTTCGTAGACTACCTCCGTAACTTCGGTGTCTCCGATGTACCGGAATGGGCGTTATCAGGTTAGACAGAAATTAGGTAGGAGGTTGACAGATTCCGGCAGGAGGTAGACAGATTCCGGTAGTTGGCTTTTTAAAATATGTTCACCACCGGCCCCTGACAGATACAGGTCTGACAGGTACTTCATGAAGCTACGTCTTCCATCGAAGTCATCCAGATCGTCTCCGGCTTCTAAACGGAGGGTAAATCCTTGGTGCTTGAGATTTTGTTGGCGGACCTTGACCGACTCTCCGTTGTTCAGCCGCCATTCCAGTTTATCTATAGAAGGAGAAGCGAGAGTACCACGGGTCTCACCCGTGGTTGTTTACTACCGCGCCGTGTATCCGCCGTCCACGACGAAGTTGTCACCTGTAACGTAACTACTCTCGTCGCTTGCGAGAAAAACTGCGGCGTTCGCAATATCCTCTGGCTGACCCGGCCTTCCGAGAGGTACCAACTCCTCAACTACCTTAATTAGCTTCGAATCCTCCGTCGTCATGGCTGTTTCTATCACTCCAGGATTGATTGCATTCACTCTAATACCCTCATCACCTACCTCGACGGCGAGATCACGGGTTAGCTGTGTCACCCCACCCTTCGAAGTCGTGTAAGTCGTGGTCCCTCCCGGTAGGGCAACCAGTCCACCTATCGACGACATGTTGATGATGGAGCCTCCGTCACTCTGCTCCTTCATCTGTTTCACTGCTTCTTTACAGCAGAAATAAACGCTCTTTAGATCGATATCGAGTGTCTTGTCGTAATCTTCCTCCGTCACATCCTCTATAGTTCCACCCTCAGGTGCTGCTCCGGCGTTGTTAACAATTACGTCGAGCGACCCGAACTCGTCAACCGTTTTTTCAACCAGGTCCTCTATCGCGGATACGTCCGTTACGTCGGTTTCGACGTAGATCCCGTTATCGACTATTTCATCGGTAGGTTCGCCGTCCAGACGAGGTCCCCGTCTAATATCGGCAACGACGATGTTCGCACCCTCCTCATCGAAACGTTTAGCTATACCTCTACCTATCCCTGACGAAGCTCCAGTAATTATCGCGGTTTTGTCGGACAACCTCGACATAGCCGAACCATCCATCTTACGACAGTTAAATACCCACGATGAATATTATAAATGAAAAAAAGCATCAGTACTAGAAAAATGTACAGTTTAACCCAAATGTGCGATGTACCATCATGTCTAATCTATTCTACATTATCTTTTCTAATTTTTACGTTACTCTTAACTAATTTTTACGTTACATCGACACTCCAGAGTTTCCCAGACAGAATAATCAACCCCATATCTTTTAATATAACATTACTTGGTTTTTAACGATGGGTAAGAACGATAATTCATATAAATGGAAGATACTTGCCATAGGTGTACTCGCGAATGGCCTGGTGGTGGCTATGCTTCAGCTGTCCGTATCATCCCTGGCTCCGATAATGCACGGTGATCTCGGAGTCACCAATCCTCAAGCGGTTTTCCTCTACTCCATGATACTGGGTGCAACGGTGGTTGCACAGATACCGGGGGGTTGGCTGGGTGATAAGTTCAGTCTTAAGATAGTTGGTGGAGTCGGAATACTTTTGATGGCATTCGCGACCGCAGTCAGGGGTTTCACGACGAACTACGAGATTCAACTAGCTTCCAGCCTACTGGTGGGTGCCGGAAACGGGCTGCTGTACCCCATACTGATCAAACTCCCCAGCCTCTGGTTCCCAAAGAACCAGGAGTCGCTGGCACAGGGAGCCAACCTGGTCGGATTCTACCTCGGCGGAGGTATCGCTCTTTCCTTTTCACCCGCAATCGTGGGGAGTCTGGGAGGGTGGCAAACTGCTTACATCTCTTATGCAGTTCTGGCTACCGTGATTGCTTTGGGCTGGTTCTGGCTGGCCAAAACCCCCGATACCGACGTTCGGTCGGTCGACGAACCCGGTGAGGATAACGACGACTCCACCGACAGTACCGTCGAGAAGAAGGAGAGGAAGTCGTTGTTCAAGATGAAAGACACTTATCTACTGGTGGGTGTGGCGTTCCTCGGTTTCTACGGTGGACAGGGACTCATGGGAGTTCTTCCGTCCTGGAACCAACATCTCGCGTTCCACGTTCCTGCCTACGTATCCGGACTACCGCTCTTTATCGGAGCCGCTGGTTCACTCGTAATGCCAGCCATCGCCTCAAAGATAGGTTTAAAGAAAACGTTGTACTTGGGAGCCGTAGTAGCAGTCTGCTCCACCATCTTCTACAGCCTCACCACGGGGTTCTCGGAGCTAATCCTGGATCTCGCCATAATAGGTGTGGTCAACCTCGGACTGGCACCACTGATATACACGCTGCCGGGAAGCATCCCGGATGTTGGGAGGGACAGGATAGGTGCGATGGCCGGCATAATGCGTTCACTCGGAATGGTGGGAGGTGCGGCAGGACCGTTCATCGCCTCGGTTACACTAAAGGAAACCGGGCTGTTAGCCTCGACTGCGGTTCTCGCCCTTCCAGCAGTGGGGATTATTCCATTACTATACCTTATGCGTCTCAAAACCTCGGATAACGCCGCCGAAGCCTGAGTACCAACCCCGGGTAGTACCCGGGACTCACTATGTATCCGGGTAAATTCTATGTTTCTGGAGTCTTACTGTTAACGCATTATACGATGGGTCGGGAGACAACCCACAGGAGCTCGGATAAACCGGGAAGAGGTGTGACCACGAGTTCCGGAGTACGGAAGTTCGATGTCGAGATTAATTCTATATTAAAAGCCGATGCAGCATCAAAAACCTTTACAGCATTTAAAGTCGTTATAGCATTTATAGTCGTTACAGCAGTTAAAATCGTAACAGTAGTTAAAGCCGTTTCTGCTGAATCGAAACTACCCATACCCGCCACAGAATGTTATACTGACACTGGAAAGTACCCGACGACCGGAAAGTACCCAACGACCGGAAAGTACCCAACGACCGGAAAGTACCCAACGACCGGAAAGTACCCGACGGACACTTGGGTAAAAAAATGAGGACATCGCACAACCGCATTAAAAACCGTGACCTGTTCTCGAACTACTACCTCGAAGAACATCTCATCGAAACCGATGAATGGATAGAACTCTCCAGTAAAGAGATCGAGGAAACGAAAGACGAGATCACGGAGTTATGGAACAGGGAAAAAGACACCGTCTCTCTGCACAGTGAAAACCGGATGGAAGAATGTTTCATTCGCCCGACGTTCCGGAAACTCGGAATCCCTTTCGTAGAAGGATCAAGCAACCCGACCAGTAAATGGCCGGGCTACTGTTTTTTCGAAACAGAAGAGGAAGCAAGGACCGCGTTCCGGAGGCGGGACGAGGGAAAAGAGTTTTACTGGAACGCAGTTGGTGTTGCCGACGTTAAAAGATGGGAAAGACCGCTGGACACCTGTAGTTCTGAATCCCAGGGGGAACGGGATCGAGGTTTCGGGAATCCGAGCTTCCTGATAAACGTCTATCTCCGGGAAACTCCGGTGGACTGGGCGGTTCTGACCAACGGCAGAAAATGGAGACTGTACTACGGGCCATCGAGCCACAGGCTAGACACCTACTACGAAGTCGACCTACCCGCCATTCTTGAAAAAGGGGATCTCGAAGAGTTCAGATACTTCTACCTGTTCTTCAGACGGGAGGCGTTCGTCCGGGATCCGGCCGGCAACTGTTTCCTGGACGATGTTTACGAGGAAAGTACCATATGTTCTCAGGGGTTTGGTGAAGACCTCCAGGGCAGGAGCTACGAAGCGGTAAAGGTACTAACTGAAGGTTTCTACGAGTATCCCCACAACGATCTAACCGAAGAAGACCTGGATCTGGTATACGGTAGCTCCATGTTTTATCTCTACAGACTGATTTCTGTGCTGTATGCCGAAAGTGAGCGAAGGGATCTGCTGGATGCCGACAACGAGATCTACAAAGATTGCTACAGTATTAACTCTCTGAAACGAAAAGTCGCCGAGTCCGTGGAAAGTAACGGTGAAGGCCACCGGAGCAGTCAGGATAACATCTGGTCGAGGCTGGAGGACCTGTTCGGCTTGATCGACCGTGGAAGTAGATCGAAGGGTATTCCCGATGAGGATCGGTTTATACCGGCTTACAAGGGCGAACTATTCAGAACCGATCCGGACAGGGACGGTAGACCGGAGTCCCGGTTCCTAACTGAAAATAAGCTGGGTGACTCCTGTCTCGCGGAAGTTATCGAACTTCTGACACGTACTGAAGACGGGGACGGAGAGGAGATATATATAGACTATTCGTGGATAGAAGTACGTCGTCTGGGTAGTATCTACGAATATCTGCTCGAGTACCGGCCCGGTATAGCTACACGTCCCCTAACAGTAGATGGTGGCGAGTACATGGCGGCAGGTGAAAATGATGATGTGGTGGTCGAGGAGGATGAGATCTACCTCAGCACCGAATCGGGGGACCGCAAATCTACGGGTTCCTACTATACCCCGGAATACGTGGTCGATTATATAGTAGAAAATACTCTGGAACCCATCGTTGACGAAGTTAAGGAGAGTCTTCTGTCGATGGACCAGTGGGGGGAAGATGAATCTGGGTGCAAAGATGAACCTGGATTCGAAGATGACCCCGGATCCGAAGATGACCCCGGATCCGAAGATGAACCCGGATCCGAAGATGAACCCGGATATGCCATTAGGTTCGCTGAAGCTGTTTTCGACCTGAAGATCCTGGATCCCGCGATGGGTAGCGGTCATTTCCTGGCTAGCGCGGTGGATTATCTCGCTCGGGAAGTAGTCAACGCCCAACATGTACAGGCCAACGTCTCGGGCGAAAATACGGTGGATACATACCTTGGTATACACTGGGCACGCAGACATGTAGCCCAGGAATGTATCTACGGTGTAGATTTAAACGGTATGGCGGTGGAGCTGACGAAGGTGTCGCTCTGGCTTCGCACAATGAGGGGGGAGCAACCTCTCACTTTCCCGGATCAACACCTGAAAACGGGTAACGCGTTGATCGGCAGGGGTATCGAGGAGATAGAGGAGTTAGAGATGGGTATCTCTCGCGATGGCAAGGAAGAATCTAACCCTTGTACCATGGATCCAGGGTCGGATTTCGAGGACAGTCTGGAGGCTCTGAGTTCGATACACCGTGATACCGTCGCTATCCAAAACCAATATCGAGGCTGTTTCGAGAATGCGGATGAACGGAACAATGGGATCGATGACCGGGGCTGTATCAGTGAGAGGGTGGAACCTTACGGCGAGTTCGGAGAAAACGAACTCAGAAGTAGATTAAAAGCGATGGCGGATGTCCGGACTGCCCAGGATTTCGGAGTGGACGTACCACCCGACGCATATAGACAGATGGCAGAGACCATCGTCAAAGATGACTGGGAAGGAATAGAGAAAAACTGGAAAGAAATAGAGAAAAAAGAATGGTTTGAGAGGTGCCGTGAACTCGCCCAAAAAGAGAGCTTCTTCCACTGGCGTCTAGAGTACCCGGATGTGTTCTACGATCGGGAAGGAACCCAAAAAGAGGATGCGGGGTTCGACGCCGTCATCGGAAACCCGCCGTATATCAGGAGTAGAAACCTCCCCGATTCTCGAAAAGAGTACTACAGGGACAGCTATACCTCGGCAGAAGGCATCTACGACATATACATTCCCTTCGTGGAGAAGGCGGCGAACCTTGGTGATAGAAACTCATTCATTCTACCAAACAAATGGACGACGACGGATTACGGAGAGAAGATACGAAAACTACTGCTTGAAGAATACAGCCTGGAAGAGGTGGTAGACGTATCCAATCTATCTGTCTTTCCGGACGCCGACATTTATCCTCTAATTATAACTTACTCTTCCAGCAAGAAAGATGGTTACGACGACGTAACGATCAGGCACGTTTCGGAGGAAACAGAAATAGATACTTCGCCAGGAGTATCGTTGTCCGTAGATACGGTCGATCAGTTAGGAGGAAGGGTTGTCCCGGTTAACATCAGTCCGGAGTTTGAGCCTGTTCTCGAAACCGTGCTTGACCGGGAGGATGTACTCGGCGACCATATAGAGATGACGGAAGCCATCCATACGGGTAACGTGCGTGACAAACTGGTCGTCGACCAGAAAACCGGTAGTAACTGTGAAAAACTCGCGGATGGCAGATCGGTAGACAGGTACGGGGTTGACTGGAGCGGGAGATGGATCCAGTACGATGAAGAACTTATAAAAGACGACGAGGGTGAGTACGGTAGTCTACGTGACCGCGAACTTTTCGACCGTGGCGAGAAACTGTTTATACGGGATATCAGTTACCGTCCCGTCGCCGCATACGACGACGAAGGCCTGTTCGCATTAAATACAGTTTACTCCGTCACCCGGAGGGAGTCGTCGGATCTGGATCTTCGGTATATACTGGCGGTCTTTAACTCGAGCCTCATAAACTGTTACTTCAGAGAGGTATACGGAGGAACACACGTTAGCGGTAACTATCTCAGGTTCAAACCTATGTTCTCCTGTAACATCCCCATCCCACATCCCGATACAGATTCGGTGGACATCGGGAGGGTTACGTCGTTGATGGACGACTACCGTAGCTATCTTTCCGGGGATGGAGCGCCACCAGATCCGGGTTCGGATGGTGTTGCATATAGATTCCTCTCTGAACTTGCCGAACAAATGACCTGCCTTAAATCCAAACGGAACTCGCTTGACCTCTCGCTATTCAACTATCTCGATCTGACGACAGACGGTCTTCATGGGGTGAAAGAAGGCGATACGCTCGGACAACTATACATACCGGCCGATGACGTCTCGGGCAGTCCGGTTTCGAAGACCGCGAAGCTTTTTGAGGGTCTGCGTATCGAAAACGTCGGTTTCGAGAAAGACGGCGAAGAGCTGGTTATGTCCGTCGAGGTCAGTTACATGATCGACGAGAAAGACCCACGTGAAACCGACGGATGGGGACGGCTTGCCGAAGAAGAGTTCGAAAGCTACGTAGCCATGAGGTTCACGGATCTGTCGGAGGAAAAAGAGACACTCGTACGTAGCTTCGTACCGACCGCGATAGAAGAGGCCGGTGGCTTCGCGAACTTCCGAAGAGATGCAGGTAAGACTATTACGCTCCTCAACAGACTCGAAAAACTCACGTTACCCGATGTAAACGAGGTAGATGATGGACTCGACAGGTACACCGAAGTCAAAAACCGTGCCGAGGAACTCGAGGATAAGATAGAGAGAACGGATAGACTTATAGACGGTATAGTCTACGACCTCTATGGGTTGTCAGATGAGGAGATCGAGGTAGTTGAAGACGGTGTAGATGAATCTTGAGTTCGAAACTCCAGCTTTCACACCAGGATATCTAAACCCTGGAACGACCTACCCAGAATCGATGAGTTCACAGATTACAAAGGACTACATAGCTTCCGGTAACCGGATATAGATTCGTTTTCTATGTCACCTGTTTGCCTAACCGTTATCAGGTGGTGGTTCAGTATCCTTCGAAACCAGATGTGGCAGCAGTACGTCCACAAACGTTATGAACATAACGAGTATTATGGGACCCAGTATAAGCCCGTAAAGACCGAATGTCAACGGACCCAGGACGTATGCAAACATCAGCAAACCGATATGTACGTTTCTTCCGCTAATGTAGGGGCGTAAAATGAAGTCCGGTATGAAGTCTACCACGACGGCGTTCACCAGGAAAAAGACCAGTATGTATGTGAGTTTTCCGTGCTGTCCATGGAGAACTGCATCAAGTCCAAGCCCCAGACCAACGGGAATCCAGACTATCTTCATACCTATCACGGGTATGAGACTTGTCAACCCCGTCAATGCACCCACAAGTGCCGGAAACGGTACCTCGACGATGGGGGGTGCGAAGATGTTGTAGATTATGTAGACGGTAATAGCTATCACCGCTATTATACCTGCACTGAGGATGTTGGCGAAAAGCACTGTCGAGAGTTCCTCGTCGGTGTTCTCGAGATACTCCCTGTAGACCCCTGTGTCGTCGTACTTGACCAGGAACCACTCCTTCAGTCTGTAGCTGTCTGTCAGCATGTAGTATGTAACCGCCACCATAACGATGAACCTCGGCAGGAAGTCGGTAACCACCGAAAGCAGTTCGGCGGCGTGATCCGCCACCAGCTTAACAAGCGCGAAGATACCATGGTTCTCCCCGGTTTTCTCAATACTCCTTGTGGAGATGTCCTGTACAGCAGTCGGATAACCAGCCACGTTTGCGTTTGCCGACACATTACTTACCGATATGTTGTACTCATGTACTAGATGGACGCCCTCGTTGAAGATCAAGGCGAATGTATAGATAAAGAACACAATAAACGGCAACGCGAACAGTAGAATGGTTAAGCCACCCCTGAGCATTCGATGTGTACTAAGGAACTCGAGACGGCGGTAGATGGGTCGGGTCGCGTAGTAAATGAAGATCCCAAATACAATGGAGGCTATAAAGTTCAGGAGACTCCAGGCTATCAGTATCAGGAGAGTCAGGCCGAAGATAGCCACGACGAAGTCCTCAAAGTCGAACCGTTCCATAGCCATCTCTTCTTAATTACCGGAGGAATTAATATAAAAACCCACAGTTCTACTATATTAGAATCAATAAAAATCTATACAAAAAAGATCACCTCTATTAAATTGAAGTTTGGTTTACCGGACAGAAACAGTCCAGGAAGAAGCCACCAAATTTAAACTCGACCGACATTATTCTAAATTCACGTAACTCAAATCCATCAAACACTCATGGAAACCAGCGAGATCCAGAAAAACGTCGATACCGTACTTGATCACGTGATGGACGCCGTCGTGGGGGACAGGGAGTTTTTCCGAAATATATTTATAGGCCTTCTTTCCGGCGGCCACGTCCTTATCGAGGACGTTCCGGGAACGGGAAAAACCCTGACGTCTCGATCTTTCGCGAACTCGGTAGATCTGGAGTTCACAAGAATACAGTTTACCCCCGACCTTCTTCCCAAGGACGTCGTCGGAAACTACATCTACAACGAAAGCGAACGCGAGTTCGAGTTCAACGAGGGACCGATCTTCGGTAACGTGGTACTGGCTGACGAGATAAACAGGGCACCCCCAAAGACACAGGCAGCACTACTAGAATCTATGGAGGAAGGTCAGGTTACTGTCGACGGCAACAGTCACGAACTCCCGAAGCCCTTCTACGTCATAGCCACACAGAACCCGGTTGAACAGACGGGCACCTTTCCTTTACCCGAGGCACAGAAAGACAGGTTCTGGCTAAAGACCGAGATTGGTTACCCGTCCAGTGAGGAGGATCTCGAGCTGCTTGAAAGACGTCTTGGGAGAACCGAATCTACCCCCAACGTCTCCTCTGTTCTAAGCCTGGACGATGTGGTCGACATGAAGAACTCAGTTGAGAGAGTTGAAGTCGACACCGTTGTTCTCGAGTACATCAGGGACCTGGCGAGAACAACCCGCCGACAGAACGTGGTTGAGTTAGGCGTATCTCCCCGGGGGATGCAGCGACTTCTAGAGGTGTCAAGGGCTCGTGCTTTAACGGAAGGGAGGGAGTTCGTGATCCCGGAGGACGTCAAAAAACTCGTACATCCTGTTTTGGAGCACAGACTGATACTGACCCCCGACGCCAGAGTCAAGAACCTCACGAAACAGCGGGTTATCTCGCAGGTCGTGAACACCGTCGCTACACCAACGGTTTGATCGAAAAACTCAGCCGGACTACACGGTTTTGCTGGCTACACGAATCAGCAGGAAGGATACGCCGATGACGAACAGAAGGATGGGCACCACTCCGGGATCCGTTGCTCCCACGACCGTGAAGCCTCTTGAAAGGTAGAGAGAAACAGAAGCAACGGCGACCGATAGACCAGCCACCATGGCAGGTATACCCAGTATACGTAACTGCGCCATCCCCGGAACCTCCGTCGACCTGATCTCCTCGACGTATCCGGTTTTTCTTTCTACAACATCCCATAAATAGATCGATACCGCTACCGTAACGAAGACTAGTGTGGTTTCTCCGAGTTCCGCGAGAAGAAGTCCCGAAAACAGGAAACAAGTGGAGGTTAGACCTGTCAAGCCCCTGTCGCCCTCCGCGAACACCCTGGATACGGTACGTCCGGCGTACAGTACGATCGGTAGAGGTGCAAATACCGCCGTGGCCGCCAAGATGGACAGGTCGAAGTTAGTCAAACCGGATACGTAAACGAAACCGACGGGAAGGAGTTCCGACATCTCGACGGTCAATGAAAGTGCAATCGCTGTAAAGAAGAGAAGTAACGCCCCTGATATCTTCGACAGCCATCTCACCATGACGGCAGCGTCGAGTTTTGCCAGTACCGACAACACCCCAAGCAGTATACGTAAGGTGAAAAGAAACAGCGCGGTAACCAGTAAAAAATAGATATATGGACCGTAGCTGAAACCGGTTAGAGGGACCCTTCCGCCCTGGAGAAACACGTAGAAAACCGATCCTGTAACCCATACAATCCCGAGTAGCAGGCTGTGCTTCAGATAGTTCGACAGTTTTCTTATCCCTGGTTCGGGATATATTCTCTCACGGTGTATCCAGTCGAGTATAAAGCCGAGAATGTAGAAGTTCACGAGAACCAGAACCGGCGTCAGAATAAAGCCGAGTACCTTCCGTTTTTTTATACCGATGTCAAGTACTCCGTAGTCTATGTTCCCGGCGACAACTGAGGTGGTCAACACGAAGCCGGTAGCCACCGAGATGTACAGGAGATTCCTGTCCGCGAGTCGGGATACCACCACGGCACGGCCGTGGTAACTAACGCCCGTTACTGAGAACGCCGCCAGGTAGAGGCCAGTCTCGCTGAATCCGAAAGCCGCTATGGCGATGTATCCGTTCGAAAGAAGAAACCTGTACGGCAGGGTGAAAAATGCCGCGGCGGCGACAGCAAAGATTGCCGATAATACGTATCCAGCCGGTGTATCTCTATCTACGAAGTAGACCGCCGCCACCAGTACGAAACCACCCGGTAGACCGACTAAAGTATAGGGATCGACCACCTGGCTGGCAGCCGTAAACACCGCTGCAGCAGCGAGGAACGGAGTCCATCTCAGGAGCCAGCCGGTGTTCATAGCTCCACCCCCGTAACCTCCCTGGTTTTTACGGCTTTCTCGATCTCTACAGAGAGGGGATCCGACACGTCCCAGTCAACTACCTCGATACCCGAAGACCTCAGTTTTAGTAGCCGCTCGTTCCTGTCAACATCCTCGACCAGTCCGCCTACCGTTCCGTCTCCGGTGATGTCGGGTGAAACCACGACCGTGTCGGATCCACAGGAGTCGATATACCTGGTTAGTTGTAGGACCCTGGAGTCAAGCAACGGTGATACAAGGACGACCTGGGCGGTGTCCGGAAGTAGTTCCATTGTCTTCCTTACGTTCATGGAGAGTAAACTGGACAGATCAGTGTCGGTCCTTCGTACCTCCTCCCCCCATTTTTGGGTTTCCCGGAGTTCCTCCCGTACCTCTACCTGGTGGCTTGGACCATTACCCCATTCCACGGAGATCGATTCGTATGGATAAAGAGACAGACCCACCTGGTTTCCCCTCTCGACCAGGGTAAGATATATCCTTTCCGCGGCGTAGGCCATGTATTCCAGCGCGTTCGGGCTGTCCTGCGTTTCAGCCAACCGGTTTTCGGGTCTCGCGTCTATCAGTATCTGTATAGTACCTGATCGGTCCTCCTGGTAGCTGATTGTGGTTAACTCCCGGGTCCTCGAATACCTCCTCCAGTCGATACTGGTTACCGAGTCACCGGGCTGGTACCTCCTCGCGGAGTGAAACTCGATCCCCTCCCCTGATCCCTTTGAGGGATTCCTGCCGGCTCTTCGGCTGAATGATGACCGGACCGGGAGAGAGTCCACCTCGACGCCACACCGGATACTGTCTGAGAGATCGTGTTTCTCCAGACCCAACTCCGAACCGCTGACGTTACGGTTGAGTATCTTCAGTTCGTCGAACGTGAACTCACCGCGGTTTGCCTCGATACTGTAACTGAACTCATCTTCCACACCGGGGGGAAGATACATGACGGCTCGGGGGTTGCCTTCAACCACCGCCAGTTCTTCGGGTACGCCATCTATTATCCTCAGGTCCTTCGCTACCTCCCTGCCGACGTTGGTTACCTTTACCGTTACCTGGACCTCCTCACCGGGATACGGAGTCTTATTGTACTCCCGCTCGATCTCGAGGTTGGTTTGCGGTAGAGAGTCCAGTCTAGAGTAGATTCCGTAACTCAA
>JBDGRN010000030.1:20356-43182 GCA_042218125.1 Halobacteria archaeon
CACCGCCGTGACGTACATAACCGGGTTTCCGAACAGGACACCGAGAGCTATACACAGCAACGCGACAGCCGGCATCTTACCCCAGCGACGGAGTTCAAACCTCTTCATCTGTAACCTCCATTTTCATCAGTAACCTCCTGCCCCTGATATCTACGTATGGTATCGTGGACTTCCTTTCTATCCGGTATCTTAGAGCCGTCGCTATCTCCGTCATCCTGTAGGTTCGGTATCCCTGTTGAACCGACGTCCCTTAGCGTTCTGATCTCGGAAACCACCACCTCGATATCCAGTTCTTTCTTGGTTTTGTCGGTGAAGAACTCCCTTACCCTCTCTGGAAAAGGAGGAACGTAACTCTCACCTGCAAGAACTGCCTCCGCCCTTTCGTCTACGGTCCAGTTCCCCTCCTTAACCATCCGCTCAGCTGATGAGTCTGGAACTCCGTACTCCGCAACCAGTATCTTCACAACCGTTTCACGCAGCCTGTCTAAGACGGGGGTATCAGCGAGATCCACACCGTTTTCCCCACATAACACCATTATCTCCCGGTCTAGCTCCTCGCCCACAATTTCGTTTTTCTCGACGTACCGTTCCTCGGGCTGCTTCCTCAACCCGAACTTCCTGGAGTGGTTCCTGAGGATAAGGCTAAGTATCCCCATTGCAAGGTATACCGTCAATACGTACTTCAGAAGGCTGTACTTTTCCGAAACCGCCGTCTCCCAGATTCTTTCACCAGGAATCCCCACCGGGCCGACGTCTAGAGAGAACACCAACGAAAAGACAATTAAGACAGCACCGGGAACGAGCCAGTAGTACCATCCTCCGTCACCATCAGAGCCGGTGGCTTGGTCACCATTAGAGTCGGTGGCTTGGTTTTCATCGGTACCGGTAGATTGGTCTCCATCAGTTGGTTCAACCTTCCCGCTGTTACCGTCTTCATCATTGAGGTCAGTTACACCGTCCACCGAACTGAAACTACCGGCATCCATCTGTATACTGGTCGAGCCTGTGTTCAGGCCACCCAAAGTAGAACGAAGGTAGAACAGCACGATGATGACAGCCAGCACCATCAGACCTGAGGTAACGACGGTGAGGGGGTTAAGGGAGACGTACTCGGTTATCGAGAGGATGGTTACCTGACCTTCCGGATTCATCCTTTGAACCTCGAAATATCTCTCCTTTCCCGTGGTTTCTCCGATTCGACGTACTCCTCTATCTGCTTCGCAGAACCCGGTTTAACCTCCGTGAAGCCACCGTACTTGATCTTCCGGAACTCCCTGGTAAGTTCAGATACGTCTTCCTCCGGGAACCCGTCCTTCAACGCCTGCCTCTCTATATCCGCAGTCGTCCAAGAATCGTCGTACCTGGACAGCCTTTCCACCATACCTACCCAGGCCTCATACACCGAATCCGGATCCGGTCGTTCTTCGTCTACTGAACCGGGTTTCCCTCCTACCCCGTTCTCGAATACCTCGGGACCCCCATCCCTATTTTTCCCGTTCATAGTTATCGAGTTTAACCACCCCATAAACCGGGTCAGGCTGTCTGTAAAGACGTCGAACAAGAAACTGTACAGTCCGAGAATCCATTGTTTTACGGCCGAAAACGGTGCAGAAACCCAGTCAGCCAACCCCGAAAGCCTGGATTTAATCCTTTCCGGCAACGTTTTTATGTAATCTAAAACCCCCTGATCCCGGAGTTCTTCGATATACCCCAGGATTTTCCCGTGAAGGTTACGACGGTATCCCAGGAAACCCACGGCACACGCAAGAAAGATACCGAATACAGCCATCAGGGACGAAGGTCCACTGTTGCGGTCCGGAACTGGCACCTCTTTCGAACCCGAGGCAGCACCCCTATCGACACGGAGTTTGGCTGTCGGACCCGAGACGTTGGAAATGGATACCGTAGCATTACCGTTGTCGCCCGTCTTAGTTACCCGTCTTCCTCCGAGATATACGTCGGCGTTCCGGACCGGTACTCCACGTATATCGGCCTCTAGCTGGATTTTTTCCGTGGATCTGTCGTTGACGTCTATATTTATATCGGTGGGGAGGTCGTATTCGTCTACACCTTTAACGTTGGTAGGTGCGTACTGGTTGCCGTCACCACCTTGGTTTCCATTGTACGTGAGAAGCTTTAACCGGCTTTCTCCGCGGGTGTTACCCGAATAGCCATCGGCCCTCCCGGAAACTTCAAGGTTCTTCCGACCCGGTGCGTTCCAACTCTCCCTGGACACCGTCGAACCACGTACTAACTCGTAACTGTAGACGTAGTTCTCTACGGGAGTCTCCCCTTTTGCCGTCGAAGGTAGTTTTCCGCTTAGCCGTAACCTATCCGGCGCGTAAGGTGTACCGGAGCCCGAGAACCTTGGTTTGGCGCTGCTAACGCCCCCAACATCACCACCAGTATCTCCACTTGAGCTAGAACTTCCACTTTGCCCGGAGATACCTCCGGATATGCCTGAACCGGATTCCCCTTTATTTACGGAGTCGCCGCCGGAGTTACCTCTTGCACCGGAACCACTCAAGCCAGATCCGGTATCCCCGGACCTGTTACCTGAACTGTCGGAGTTACCATCGGAACCACCCATACCGGAACCATCAGAACCGGAATCCCCCGAACCACCACTACCCGAACCGTAACCACCGGAATCACCAGAACCGGAATCCCCCGAACCACCACTACCCGAACCGTCACCATCTGAACCGTCGTCCGGGCCCTTTCCGCTGGTCGATCCGTCCTGGGATCCGTCAGATCCTCCGTTTCTCCTGGCTATATCCACCTCCAGTTTATCGACATAAGGTACCTTCACCTCTAGTTCTCCGTCCGTGTCGGTAACGCCTTTTTTCTCACCGTTCAGAAACACCGCCGCGTTTTTTACAGGTTCTCCGTTTCTGGACGCCTTCAGTGTCACCCGGCTGCCTGGAATCAGTTCACCTTCGAAACCGACTTCAGAAGACACCGAACTATAACCATCATTACCGTCTTCCCTGTCGTCCGAAGTCGCCAGCAAAACCAGGCCTCCTTCCTCGCCACCGTTAGATATCTCCCCTTCGTTCCCCAGTCTTCGATCGATACGCCGATCCGCTGGCGTCGGGTCGAACTTTACCCATCCAACATCTTTGAAGTAAACCTCTACCCAGGCGTGTGAGTTTCCGCCATAGAGTTTACCCCTGTCGCCACTCGAAGGTGCGTAACCTATCGTGTACCGCGCCGGTATATCCTGTGTACGTAACATAACCGTCATAGCCGACGCGAACCACTGACAGTAACCCCTATCCATCTCGAAAAGAAAGCTATCTACGTAGTCACCACCGGGTTTTTCTATATTCAGGCTGTACTCCTTGGTCGACTGAAGCAACCGCTCGATAGCAATAGCTTCCTCGTAGGGCGTATCCTTATCGTGGGTTACGTCGTCGGAGAGTCCATAGACACGTTCGGGGACCGAGTCGGGAAGGGCGGTGTACTCCCGTTCTATCTCCGACCGATAGTTGTAACCCTTTTTCTCTAGTTTGGCCTCCGTCCAGTCCGGCACCTTGCTTTCCACCGAGAAAGACCTCCCTCTATCTATACCTCCATTTAAAACAATACCGCCGTTCCTCTTTCCCGCCGGTACACCATTGGTCTTGGTGGGGCGCCACGGGGCGGGTACGTAGCCACCCTTACTTAGAGACGTCCCCGATGTCAGCACGAACCCCAGGTTAGAGGTATCCTTTTCGGGGACGTCCACCAGTTCTGTGCTCGACCTCCATCCCATACCGGTATACCTCGAGTAGCTACGTTCCCGAAAGTAAACCCTGTCAACCGGACCCAGGTCGCTAACGGTATCCATACCGACCCCGGAGTCGCCGTCAAAACCACTACCATCCTGACCCTTGCTGCCGCTATCTCCTGACCTCCCGCTCTTAGGACCCCCAGCCTCCTGGGAACTACTGGCTCCATCCCGGTTTAATCCGTCACCGTCAGGCACAGCTCCGTTGTCTCCGCCGGATCCACCACCTTTCAGACCAGAGCCTACAGTACCTACGCCGTCCGTCGAACCACCACCCCCGGAGGTTGAGCCGGATCCATTACCCGTATCTTTCCTGAAGTTCGGAGCCGCTCTAACACCACCCTTCCCGGTGGTTTCCAGCTTTCTGTCGGAAGCCCCCTCATCCGGTTTCTCACCGACGGCCGGATTCCCCTGAGGAGAAAAGTCGATAAGGCTTGCGCCAATGGGAGTAACCGCTATAACGAAAAGAAGAACGAAGAGAACAGAGAGATCCCTCGACTCCATTACCGTTTTAACTAAATAACTGACGTAGATAAACATACTGAAAGATTACATACAGTACACAGGAGTATATTTTAGGAAGAAAGGTATACAAAAAGACTGTAGTCACAGACAAAGTAGACATAGTCACAGACAAAGTAGACAACCTCTCTCTCTCCCGCAGATGTATAAAGAGATCTTATTCTACGAAATCCTCAAACAATCTATGACATCCTCACATCGTCGAAGTTCCTGACCGCGTAACGGTATCCGAGGTAACCTATCGCTATTCCGCCAAGGTACAGAGGCACCCCGAATCCTAACTGGACCACGACGGTATCGAGGGACTCAATAAACCCACCAATTTCCTGGAACCAACCGGCGATACCACTGCCGAAACCCACGTACCTGGAGACGAGGTTTAGAAAAAACGACGGTATGTAACCCAGTATACCTGCTACTGCGAAAACCCCCAGACCGGGTTTCGCCACCAGGGCAGCGAGTAATAAACCGGGAACCCCGAGGGCTAACGCGTGAATACCGACCGCCAGCATACGTGGTGGCAGAACCTCCGTACTCCTACCCAAACTCATGGAGTCGTACCGGGGAAACACCATACCTACGGCAGGTGCTACCGTTGCGGAAACCGCGACGAGTAGTATACCCACGCAGAAAAGCAGGAAGTCCTGAACTATTGAAAGATCAGAGACTATGGCCGTGACGAAGGTTCCCACGAGAACCAGGGGTATTCCCACGTTAAGCGAAGGCAGTACCAGCCCCCTCACGTACTTGACCCCGGAGACCGCGAGCGCGGTTACCGGTAACGTCGATCCCTCGTCTCCGTAAGGGTTGAGGCCGAAAAGAGAACCAGCGAGCCAGGGCAGTCCAACAACAGCCACCGGCACCAGGACTCCCGAGGGAGATACGTGACTGTTACTCGGCTGTAAAAGGAAGTTTCCGAAAACGATCAGCGGAATGAAGAGATAGCTAAGCCTGCGTGGATCCCGTCTCGTCCGTAGTACCGCCCACTCGGCGGTTCGTTTGGACGGTTTTGACCGACTCCCCAGCATCTTCAACGGACGTACCGCTTCCTCGAGGGGGTTACTTTCCTCGGGAGATCTAATACCATCACCGCCTTGGTCCTCCACGGGAGTATCATCGCCGAAAGAAATGGGGTCCGAGTACCACAGAATACCGGCTTGACGTTCAAGGACTGCGATCCCCAGTACGACTGCAGCCACAGATCCGGCTAACACGGCCAGGGCTAATACCATGGACCCGGAAAGAGTGGAACCCGCGAGGGCAAGGTCCGCGAACCAGCCGAACGGCAGGTACCCCATTAGCTCAAGGTCGAGAAAGCTGAAGCCCGTGTACTCCGGGATAGCGAAAACACCGACTACAACGGCGACCACCAGGATCCTGAGCCAAAGTCTGTACTTGGCGAAGAACTTTTTGGTGGCGATCAGACGCGCTATGAAGTATCCCAGCACCGACCCGACCACGACGGCCGTCAACGTGAAAGCTATGACCGTAACCGGGATCGAGACGACAGCGAACAGATCCCCCAGGACATGGACGAACACCGCAGCGCCGACTATGGTGGGGAGAGCGAAAAACGATAAAATACGGAGCCATTCGGCTATGTATAGACCCGTTACCGCAGTTCTCACCGAAACAGTTGTGAGAACCATGTTTTCTGCGTCTATATTGGGCCTCATGGAAGCGACACGTTGAGTCACGACGAACACTGTACTGATCCAGAGTGTAGCTGCCCCAGTTCGCGCCATATCCGGAAGACGGCTGGAACCACCGAAAGTATCCAACAGAACTACACCTACTGAACCCGCCATCAGCGATGCCAGCAGGACCATGAAGGCGAGGGTGAAAAACTGTATCCTGTTCTGTACCAGGTTCCGTAGCGATCTTCGGAACTCGAAAACACCTATCTCGAAGGAGTGCAGGATCCAGCCTGGTTCAGCCATCTTTAACCACCGGATTCCGAGGTTTCTGCTGGATCGGTATCGGTGACGTCCAGGAACGCGTCCTCCAGGGTTCTCTCGCCGCCGGATTCACGTTTCTCGGTGAGATTCCCGGGACTGTCCTCGGCTACAATCCTTCCCTCGTAAAGTATACCCACAACGTCCGCCACCTCCTCCACCACCGGAAGTATATGTGTGGACAGGAAAACCGTCGAGTCGTCGCCAGCAAGTCCACGTATCATCTCCCTCAGTGTTCTCGCGCTCCTGGGGTCGAGACCCGAAGTGGGTTCGTCGAGAAAAACCACTTCGGGACGGTGGAGCACTGCCTGTACAAAAGCGACCTTCTGTTTCATACCCTTGGAGTACTCCGATATCCTCTTTGAAGCGTCCTCGGGCGGTAGATCCAGTGCGTCGAACATTTCCTCCACTCTTTCTCTAGCCTCCCGGTCCGGAAGATCCCTGAGTCCGGCGACGTAGTCGAGCTGTTCGTATGCCGTCGCCTCCTCGTAAAGCGGCGGTTTCTCGGGTAGAAAACCGATCTTCTTCCTGAGTTCGTCCCTGTTTTGCACGTCCACACCCGCCACTGAAGCCGTTCCACTCGTGGCTTCTATCAAGCTCGTCAGAAGACGCATCGTCGTAGTTTTCCCCGCCCCGTTCGGTCCAAGAAAGCCGTAAACCTTGCCTTCAGGAATAGACATGGAAACACCTTCGACCGCAACAGTATCCCCATATTTTTTGGTAAGATGTCGGGCTTTGATAGCAGCCATTTACTGTAATATCCAGACCAAGGGTAATAATAAACAGGTACTGTATAGCGAAAAATAGGTTGGTGTCTTCAGTGTGGACCGATACACACCCGAATACGAGGTAACAGGAGTCGTTAGAATGAAAGCCAAGGGCGAGGGATAGACGGCGTGGTGTAGGAAACCCCCGGAATAGAAACATTCACACACGTCTAAGGGGTAACGGGTAAGGTTAAAATCCCACCATAGTTACCTTTCAAGTTTAAAAATCCGTCTCTTTATTAAAATCCGTCTCTTTAGCCCTTTAGGTTACGGTCCAGGAAATCCAGGGTCTTGTTCCAGGCGTCTTTGGTGGCGTTTGGATGGAAGCTTTCACCACTCGGGTTGGCGAAGGCGTGACCTGCATCGGGATAGATCTCTATCTGGTGTTTTATACCTAGTTCGGTGAGAGTCCTGTTGAACTTCCTTACGGTCTTCAGTGGAACGACCTGGTCTTTCTCACCGAAGATACCCAAGACAGGGGGATCGATATGTCGAAGCTTAGACCTGTTCGTTGTAACTGTACCGTAGTAGATGACGGTGGCGTTCAGTTCCGCGTCACTCAGGCTTAACTGGAGGCTTTCACCACCGCCGAAACACCATCCGAGGCTCGCTACCTGGCCTGTTGTCTCCGAAAGACCCCTCAGGTCCCTGGTGGCGTTCTCCATCTTTTCCACAGCCTCGGACTGGTTTTCCCTTACTCGCCCCGAAAGACGTCTCGCCTCGCTCGAATTACTTGCAACCTCTCCGCCATACAGATCGATGGCAAACACCGTATATCCGTGGCCTGCCAGAACGTCCGCCATATGGCGGATGTTTCCGTTAAGACCCCACCATTCGTGAATCATCAAAACTCCAGGATAGATACCGTTAGCGGCAGGTTCAGCGAGGTAACCCGGAGTTCCACCGAGAGTAGTATTCGTGGAAACTATCGGCATGAGGTCTTTCGCACTGAAGATATCGGCGTTGGCCTCGGATACCGCCACCTGACAGGTTCCGTTCTTACTTATAGCCCCCGGCTGACACCCCATATGTTGCTTACCGTCGTAACTGGCGTTCTCCCCGGAAACGTTCCCGGAAGAACCCGTGGTGTTTTTATCAGAATCTGCAGTATCGTTTTTCAGAGGTTCACTGGCCTCCGTATCAGAACCGTTATCGGCTTCGGGTCCGCCGTCGCTAACGCAGCCCGACAGCATCAACACCACAATGAAAACCGTGATAATAACGTGTTTCTTTTGTATCATCTGTATTTACTGATCATTAGCCCGTCCTAAATGGTTTTCTGACGTTTACTTTATTAAACAATGAAGAATAGGTGTATATTTAAAGATAATTCCCCCGGAAACAACCGCGAAAATATAAAAGGTTTTTATATCCTAACACTTATTTAGATTTATATAAAATGAAATTTTCGAGGCGTATTTCCTTTCTGGTCTGCTTCACTCTACTAATAGCCCTGGCATCCGCCGGTACTGCAACGTCCCAGGAAACCGGAGCCGTCGAAGGTGTAGTAACTCCGGAAAACGCAGGACAGGAAAGACACTTGAACGGTACCGAATACCCCGTCTCACCACATATAGAATCGCTTTCCGACACCATGGACGGAAGAATCGGTTCATTCTCAGACGTTTATAATATCAGTTACCATCAAAAGAGAAGGTCCGAAGGCTTCAATGGAACCGTAACACGGGAAGATACCGTGGGAACTGTGTCCCGTGAGGAACCCACCGGGACGGAAAACCCGACACCCAACAAAAAAGAAAAGGCTGTTTCAGAATCCCCAGATGTAAAAAAAGGTAAAGCCGCTGGAACAGGTCTAACCAGTAACGGTCTGGGCAAAAAATCAGAAGCCAGAAAAAAAGTAGTTATAGGATACAAGGACAGCAGTAGTTCTTTAGATATCTCCTCAAAGTACGGTTACAACAGCATCGAGAAGTACCGTTCCGACGTGGTCAACTTTGAAACCGCCAAGCTGTCACCCAACAAGATACAGAGTCTGAGAGAGGACCCGGCTGTCGAGTACGTAGTAGAGGATCACGCGGTGAAGGCACTCGGCACCTACGGAAGTTCCTCCTCGGGACAGAGTACACCCTGGGGTATCGAAAAGGTGAAAGCCAGGACCGCCGAAGCCGGTATATCAGACGAGGACGAATCCGAGATAAACGTCGCAGTAGTCGACACTGGAGTCGACTACAGTCACCAGGACCTTGAGGGATCGGTCAAGTGGGGGGTAGATACTACAGGATCAGAGGTCAGGTACGGGAAGGAAGCTGCGATGGACGGACACGGTCACGGAACCCACGTCTCGGGAACGGTTACTGCGAACGACGACGGTAACGGCGTCGTAGGAGTGGCACCCAATGTTAGTATATACGCCGTTCAGGTTCTGAACTCGAACGGCAGAGGAACATTCAGCGACGTGACCCAGGGTATAGAAGAAGCCCACAAAGGACCGGACGGAGTCAAGGGAACCGACGACGACGCCGACGTTATATCTATGAGTCTAGGAGGATCCAGCAGTGTACCCGCCATGAAAAGAGCGGTGGAAAACGCCTCGAAGAACATCGCAGTTATCTCCGCCGCCGGAAACTCGGGTGACGGCGACGGCTCCACAAACGAGATAGGATATCCAGCGAAGTACAACGCCTCGATGGCTATTGCTGCAACGAATACCAACGACGGAACACCGACATTCAGTTCCGAGGGAGAACAGCTAGACGTGGCGGCCCCCGGCGTCGACGTCAAATCCACCTATCCCAACGACGGCTACAGGACATGGTCTGGAACCTCTATGGCGACACCACACGTCTCGGGAACCGCGGCTTTACTTCTCGCCGACAGCGTTACCGGTTCGGACCAGGATCCTGACCTCGGTACCCAGGAAGTCAGGAATATAATGACCACGACGGCGGTGGATATAGAGTCGGAAGGGTTTGACAGGCATTCGGGCCACGGAAGGATAGATGCTACCAGGGTTCTCGGCGACATACCCATACCGATGATCGGTTACTCTCCGTCAACGCCTATCGCCCAACAGACCGTGACTTTCGACGGATCCAACTCCACCGCAAACTCAACGATCACGGGTTACCGCTGGACCGTTGATGGTGAAACCAAAACCGGCGAAAAAGTTACACATTCCTTCGAATCGACTGGAAACTACGAGGTCGAGCTTAACATAACAACTTCAGAGGGAGAATCAGGAGAAACGACGAAGACTGTGGAAGTTCTGAAACCGGTCGTTGCAGACGCGGGTTCGAGTAAATCCATAGAACCCGGAGAAACCATAGAACTCAACGGGACAGGGTCGTTCCACAGGGACGGCGAGATATCGAGCTACAGATGGAGGCTCAACGGATCCGGAAGTCTGAAGGACGGAAATACAGCGACACCGGTCTACACAGCCCCAGAATCGGATCCCGACGGAAGGGTTAAACTTAGTCTAACGGTCAGCGATGGACAGCACACCGACACAGACACCGCCTACGTATTCGTGGGTAACGGCGGAGTCTGGAACTCGTTCCTAAAGGACAGCAAGAACACTGCATACCTCTCGGGATCCGTCGGTGTCGGGGAAATGAACATATCCACGGTTCTCGACGACGGATTCAGTTACGGTTCTACCGCCGTAACACAAAACACGGTATTCCAGGGATTCACCTCTGAAAAACTGGTGAAGGCCGTGAACAGGTCGAGCGGAGACGTAATCTGGAGTTTCGGAACGCCGGACCCGGTTGTCTCCACCCCGGCAGTCCAGAACGGAACGGTGATGGTGCTCGACTACTCCGGAAACCTGTTCGCACTCGACAGAGGCACCGGTGAGGTTTCCTGGAATAAGGATCTCAACACGGATTCGAGGTACTGGGGGTCACCCAACATCAAGAACGGAGTAGTTTACGTTTCGGGTGACCAGGTACGTGCGTACGACCTTGAAACCGGCAACAAGTTATGGAGCAACAACCGAGGATGGGGTTTCCGCAGAACCACTCCAGCAGTTAACGACGGCGTGGTTTACGACGTGGACTTCTATTCCGAGGAGGTCATGGCTTTCGACGCCCGATCGGGTAACATGATCTGGGAGAAAAGCGTTTCCGATTCGTTCTACTCCTCCGTAACGGTAGAAGGTGGCCACGTATACGTCGGAAGCGGATGGGGTTCCAGCGGATCCTATCCCTTATATGCGTTAGACAAGCAGAACGGCGCATTGGCATGGAAGAAGAACCTGAACCAGAAGGTCTACGCCTCACCAGCAGTTAACGACGGAAAGGTATTCGCCGCTACTCTGGACGGCAACGTTCTTGCTTTCTCGTCTGACGACGGCGAGAAGCTATGGAGCTTCAACCACTCCGAAAAGCCCATACTCTACTCTCCGGGGCTCACGGACGGAAAGCTTTTCGTTGGAGGACTGGACGGCGTTCTCAGCGCAGTCAACGCAGAAACGGGAGAACAGGTGAAGAAGACAGACACCAGAGGAGGTAAATCGATACTTTCGGCGGTATCGGTCGGACTGGACTCAGTGTACTTCAGTACTAACGAGGGACTCGAGAAAGCAGCGATCCAGAAGGAAGGTTCCCGGGAACAGGTAGGTGAAGCAGGTTCTATACAGGTTTCGGCTGCCGGAGACGAATGGCAGGTCGTCGAGCTCAAAAATAGCTACGACGACCCGGTAGTGGTAACCTCACCTGTCTCCTACAGTGGCGCCGACCCTGCACACGTACGTGTTAGAACCGTCCGTTCAGACAGCTTCGAGATCAAGATCGAGGAGTGGGACTACCTCAACGAAAAACACACGACAGAAACCGTCAACTACATGGTCTTCGAGGCTGGTAGCCACAAGCTGGAAAACGGCGTTACCGTGGAGGCGGGAAGCAAATCCGTGGATCACGAATGGAGTGGAGTGGACCTCGGAACCAGGTTCACCGATCCCGTAGTTATGAGCCAGACCACCACCTACCTTGGTCGGCAGTCAGTCGTAACCCGTCACAGGAACGTGGCATCCAAGGGTTTCGAAGTACGTCTACAGGAAGAGGAGGGTAACAACGGAGTCCACCTGACGGAAAAAGTGGACTACATAGCCATGGAGGGTAAAAACGTGGGAACGGGAGAAACTAGCCACAGATGGACCGGGCTGGGCTTCGATGACGGTTCCACGGGGCTGAAGTTCGCCGAGAGCCAGACCTACCGGGGTAATGATCCAGGAAACCTCAGGCTGAAGAACGGTTCCGTTGCCTACGAGGAGGAACGCAGCGTCGACAACGAGATGAGCCACGTACGGGAGAAAATCGGTTACGCCGAGTTCGACCCCGGATCAGTTTACAGCCAGCCGCAACAGGTCTCGAACTTCGGAGAGGTCGGTTCCACGAACGTCGATGCCGCCGGTGATTGGCAGAAGGTAGAGCTCGACGGTAAGTACACCGATCCCGTCGTGGTTACATCACCGTTAACATACAGCGGACACGACCCTTCCCACGTCCGTGTACGTAACGTAAAAGAAGACAGTTTCGAGATGCAGATAGAGGAGTGGGACTACCTCAACGAAAAACACACGCGGGAGACGGTGAACTACATGGTGGTCGAGTCGGGAAGCCACGAACTGGATAACGGACTGACGCTCGAGGCTGGAAAGATAACCGCAGACCATGGATGGAGTTCGGTCCCCGTGGCGTTGTCAGGCTCCAACGATCCGGTGGTACTGTCGCAAGTTATGTCTTTCAACGGAGCAGACGCAGTGGTTACGAGGTCCAGAAACGTCGACTCCAACGGATTCGACCTCAGACTACAGGAGGAGGAGGGTAACAACGGCGTACATACCAAGGAATCGGTTGGTTACGTCGCCGTCAACGGATCCGGTGTGTCGAGACTCGAGACGGATCACAGCTGGAGGTCTATAGAGGGTGGCGGAGGCGTGGCCTTCGCGGACGTTCAGACGTTCAGGGGTAACGACCCGGTAGCCCTGAGGATGAGGGGTGGAAACTCCGTGAGACTAGAAGAGGAACGCAGCGTCGACGAGGAGACCGGACATTTCACGGAGAAGGTTGGTATGGTAGATATAAAAGAGGGTAGATTAACGAAGTAGGAGTTAAAGCTTAGATATTCTGACAGAAAGCAATCAAGACGGGTTTACGATTAAAAACTAATCCAGGTCCGGAACTTTCCTTTTTAGTTATTTTTCGTCAACCGGTTTAACCTCGTCGTCCGGGTATGTAGGCTGCCACACCAGCCGCCAGTGTACATACTACGGCGGTTACCACGAAAACGTCCGTCAGTCCACCAGCCATTACCTCGGCAACACCCTTTGGCGGTTCACCTCCTCCAAGTAGTATCCGCTGGAGGTCGCCCAAGTCGTCGACCCCTGGTACATTTACGAGACCGCCACGCATCGAGGAGTTAAGTTGGAAACCCAGGACCGCAACGCCTATCGTTCCCCCCAGGTTCCTGAAGAACTGCTGTGACGACGTCGCCAGACCCATGTTTTCCGTCCCCATATGGTTCTGGATCGCGACCAGGAGAGGTGGCGTGAGGGCCCCCATCCCCACACCGGTCACGAAGACTGTGACGATCATCACCCGTAGGGACGTCTGGGGTGTCCAGAACGTCGCCGCGACGAAGCTAGCCGCCATGAGGAGTGGTCCCGCAACCGCGAGAACCCTCTCTCCGAACCGATCGACCAACCTCCCCGAAACGAAGCTGGTTCCTGACCAACCGATCGAGAGCGGAAAGACCACCGAAGCGGCACCGGACGCCGACCCCTTGACGCTCTGTACGAAAAGTGGGTCGTAGGTAAGTGCAGCAAATACCGCGAAGCTCGAGAGAAACCCGGCGACGTTCGTAACTACAAACACCCTGTCTCCGAAAAGGGAGGTGGGAAGTATGGGTACCCGGGCCCGTTTCTCGACGAGATAGAAACCCAGTGTAGATACCGCCGCACCTCCGAACAGGGTTAGGGCCAGGTTCGGACGGTTTTCGAGTAGTTCAAGCGCCGTCAGACCCATACCGACACCCAGGGATAGAAGAACGGCACCCAGGTAGTCCACGTCTGACTCCACGTCTCCCGTGGATTCGTCTAGCGAACGTGCCGTAACGGCTGCTGCCGCAACCCCTACTGGAACGCTGAGGTAGAAGATCCATCTCCAGGAACTGTAAGTCACTATCGCGTAGCCGAGAAGGGGTCCTACGACGCTAGATACACCCCATACGGCACTCCCGAAACCTATCGCCTTACCCCTCTCGTCCGGCGGATATATCACCGCGAGTACCGTGTATGGTATCGAGAACATCGCTCCCGCCCCTATACCCTGTAAACCCCTGAATGCTATTAGCTGGGGCATCGTCCTTGATGCACCCGAAAGGGCGCTTCCCGCGACAAATATAGCCACTCCTGCATAGAACAGCTTCTTTCTTCCGTAGATGTCGGCGAGACGTCCGAACAGCGGCATTGTGATAGCTGCGAAAAGCATGTAGATCGCGAAAACCCAGCTGTAAAGCTCCAGTCCCCCTATGGAGGAGACCACCGTGGGCATCGCGGTGCTGACTATGGTTCCGTCGATTCCTGCGAGAAAGATGCCGAGCATCATTCCCACCGTCGCCAACTTGCGGTCAGTCATCTATTACTCCGAAAAGAACGGCGTCCCCTTTTAAGTTTATAGATAGGCCGGTGTACTGTCTAGCTGTTTATTAGCGATAAGCCATTTCTTATGCAAAGCTAATTCGTATTTTTTTATTACCAGGTAACTGTTTTTGCATCAGGAAGCCGTTTTTTCCATAGGTAAGCAGTTTCGTGTAGTCAACCGTTAGTTAAGACCCGTAAACCAGTTGGACAATCCCTACCAATTCCACAAAACCCAAACAGATCCACAATCCCTACCAATTCCACAAAACCCAAACAGATCCACAATCCCTACCAATTCCACAAAACCATATAAAACAGGTTGATTGTGAAGATTCTTAGTCGGAAAGGATATACTGTCTGCACCTGAACTACATCTATACTGTCTTGAATGTCTAAGGAATACAGTGAACGTTTCAGGTTCGATATCTTTGTCGATAAAAACTATGCTACGTTCAGCATTATGGGACTGTTCGGAGGCCTGAGTCTATATATAGCTAGTATTATCAGGTTCAAGAGAACTACCGACGATGTCCTGGGGGTGGAGATGGCAAGCGTTATGGGTTTGATAGCCAGCTTGACCGTCTTTCTGTTGTTGAATATCCAGTTACTGGAGAACCTGTTCTTCCAGAAAAATCTCCGGGGACTGAGTATCCGTGAGAAGCTAAAGGTCTGGATACTACTTTACTCTTTGATAGCTATTGGCGGATCTATTCTGACTAGACTCATAGATTTCCATTCGACGGATACGGACCTAGTTATCCTGTCTGCTGTTTTTGTCGGTTCCACGATCGCGTTTTATCTAATTCGAAGGGCTACAGAACCGTACGGTTCACGTTTCGGTCCCCGGGCCGTAGGGGCGTTAGCCGTTACCGTAGTTTCACTCATCGTGGTTTCCATCCCTACGACGGCAGATATACTTCTTGGGGAACATTTTACTTCCTTAAAAGATCTACTTCTTCATACCGCAGTCGATAAACAATCCCTTGGAGAAACCTACCACAGCATCTTTTTAGGTATACAAGACCTCAAGATATTCATTTTCTTCATTTTCGTGGGGGCACCTCTAGGGAGTTTTTTATTACTGGTTTATACCGCAGTAACTATGGAAACCTCCGCTTCCCAGAACCTCTATTCCTGGATCGATCAGCAGAAAAAAGAGTTACTCAGGATCCAGACCGGTAAAGAGAAAACCGCCAAGGAACGTATGGAGGAGGATACTGTATCCGAACGGATGACGGAGGAACGACCCACCGCCGAAAGTCACGTCAGTGACGATATATCCAGGAGGGAACAGGAGTTCCACCTAGATCTATTCCTCGACACGAACTACTCGACCTTTGGTATCATGGTGGTTTTCGTAGGAATCACCGTCTTCCTGATCAAGTCAATCCGACTGAGCCAGGAGTCAGTCGAGATAAACATGGTTTCGGTTTTTGGACTGATAGCTGCTCTATCCGTCTTCCTGATGCTTAATTTTCAAGTGATTGAAAGTATTTTCGATGAGATACATACGAAGGAGACGCGGACCTGGGAGAAAGTGAAGGTTTGGATACTTATCTATGCCTTACTCACGATCGCTGCCTCGATACTTCTTCAGCTTTACGAGTTCAATTCGAGCGACACTAATATCGTTATTGTTGGTGGTGTTATCACGGGATCTACGGTTTCGTTTTACCTGAACTCGAAAGCATCTACACGGATGAATTTCGGCTATCTATCTATGCTTGTTTCCGGATTCTTGGTCTCGGTTATGGTTCTGGTTTTGGTTTCCATGGAGTTCACGCAAAGAATACTGTTGGGTAAAACCCATAGAGACCTGGGGGTAACATTACAGAGAACCGTCCAGATTGATAAAACAGTCGTGGGTTCGAACAGCCACCTCTTTTTCCATAACGACATAAACGTCTTCCTGTTTTTTGCTCTCCTCGGTCTGCCTATAGGGATCGTAATCTACCTTGTAAAACAGAAGTACGTATAGGTTATATAAACGTGAAGTAAGTTTTTGTTATAGAACGGAGCAAAATATTCTTACGCCGATTACTTCCAAAACGATATAACCTCTCGTAATTAAGCTAATTGTATAAAGTAGGTCGTATAATGAAATGAGTAGTGAAGAGGGACAAGATGATTTCAGACTCGATATCTTCGTAGATAAAAACTACGCTATATTCGCCATCATGGGTGTTTTCGGTGCACTCAGCATATATCTCGCTAACATCATCAAGTTGGGTGGTGACACCGTTTTGAAGGCGGAACTCGTCAGTGTTATGGGTCTGATAGCGAGTTTCGCAGTGTTTTTACTACTGAACTTCCAGATCGTCGAAAACGTGATGCGGGACGCCCACCTGACACGGCTCAGTCTGAAGGAAGAGATCAAGATATGGATCCTCCTGTACGCATTGATCGCTATAGGTGTCTCAGTAATTATTCGCCTCCTGGAGTTCCGGACATCCGGTACTGATCTCGTCATACTCGCAGGCATAATCACGGGTTCCACTTTTTCTTTCTATGTAAACAGGTGGATAAACGATTACTTCGACAGAGGTCTATGGTTAAAAATTGTATCTGCCGTCGGTGTAATACTTGTTTCAGTTCTGGCTGCTAGCTCTCCATCTTTAGAAAATTTCGTTCTTGGATACCAGTTCGACAGTATATGGGGTCTACTTGAACATGCAACTGCACATCAACATAGCGTGACCGCCTACAGTCACAAAGCACTACCAGACGGTCACGACTTCAATATATATCTATATTTTATACTAATTGGAGCACCCCTGGGATCGATACTCTACCTGATTAATATACCTGTCGAGAGGGAACAGGTGAAAAGGCTGGAGGAAACCCAGTAAAAACCGAAGAAGACCAGTAAAAACCGACAAAGTAAAATTCGAGAGCCGCACCGGTCGGCACCGGTCAAAGGGATCACATATTCAACAGGGTCACGGAAGGAGAATCTAAGATCCAGGAGGATCACAGATCAAGGGTACGGTGTTTTCTTCATCTGTTACCGGTATATCTTTATTCCACTCCGGTATATCTCCGTGTGGGAACACCATAAAGGGGGATGGATGTACGTACTTGATGCCAGCGTGTTTATAGAGGAGTACGACGTCGACGGCGATGTAGCTACAGTACCAGGTGTGCGCGAAGAACTCGAAGGAGCGAGCCAGTACCGGTACGACGCCATGGAGGGGAGCGGTATGCGCGTCGAAATACCCGATAGTGAAACCCGTGAAAAGGTGGAAAGGGCGGCTAGAAAATCTGGCGAGTTCGACGGTCTGGGAAGGAAGGACCTGTACCTCATCGGCGTAGCCACCGAGCTCGACGCCAGGCTTGTGACGGACGACACGGGTATAGAGACAGTAGCTACAGATATGGGGGTCGAGGTTGAGTTAATGAAAGAAAGTCAGGAGGAAACCGTCGACTGGAGTTACGAATGCATGGGTTGCGGGAGGACCTATGACGAGGAAGTCAGGTGCCAGGTTTGCGGTAGCGAGACGACAAAGAAAGAAACGGGATAGATAGCTCAAAGACAGATAGCTCAAAGACAGATAGGAAAAATAGCTCACGAAACCTAGATAGACAGCAGAAAGAGACAGATAAACGTCACGATAGATGGTGATGGTTAGGGATGAGGGGGTTTCGAGGTTACCACAGCTTAAAACCTACGGCATTTAATTAATCCTATGTCAGTTAACTCCCTCTCACCAGCTTTTCTCTTCTCCTTTCGTACTCCTCATCATCTAACTCACCTTCGGCGTATCTACGTCGCAGTACTGCCATAGCCTCGTCCGGTTGATCTGAGTCACCGACTTCATCCTTACGTGTGAATAGAAGGTAAACAGCGGCGACGGGGATACCTATCAGTATCAACGTCCAGAGGATCATCCAAAGGAATCCAAATCCTCCGGCCATCCAGCCATCCATAACCCCTTGACCCATCCATCCATTGTGGTGGTGCCCACCACCATCACCCGTATGGCCGGCGACGGTCCCTACGGAGAGTACGATCGTTAGGAGGGTAAGGAGAAGCATTCTTACCTGCAACCGGAAACCGGTTTTGGGTCCCGCTGGGTTTTTATCAAATAACCTATTTTGAACCGACCTCACGGTTATGAGTGGAATCGATATAGACATCGTTCCTTCGGCGGGAATGAATCTACCAAGGTTCATAATTATTATCGGTTTGTTTAGTTTATGTCCTTTCCGGCTGAAAACCTCACTAGATAACTTCGGAAAAACCTACATAATACCGACACGTCAGTCTTCTATCCAGTTCAAGGAGATCGATATTTGTCCAGCAACCGGGGTTTATCCACCAAGCGAACCCTGTCCCGCAAGACTTCATTTTGACATGGACAAACTCGTCAACCTTTTTAATGGTATACAGCCAGTGCCACTGTAAGAATCCATAGATCTTGATTCGGGAGTGGGGTATACAGATAGGGATTGGTGGCCATTTTCTGATAAATAATCTGCAGAAACAGTTATACCCGACGACTTTATGTTTATCTAATTTAATAATAGCAGGGTAAACCCTATATATCAATGCGCTGATTATTGTTTAAAGAAAGCGGATTTGGGGAACATCGAGTTAGTGGAGATAAAAAATGGGTTCAGTTATGGGAAATTTAATTCAGTCAACGAGGGTACCGTATCCTGATTACTCCCTGGATTTTATCAGTAAGGATATAGTCGTCACCGTTACGAATAAGGTTTTTATCGGTACGGATACGGTCACCATAAACTCTGTTTCGGAGGATGTCGATGATGCAGGTAGTAACCGAACCACTTACACGACTAACTATAGATAAGGGGTCACAAAATAAAAATGAAACTCAGTAAATACTTAAGACAGTGTAGATACAGTATTGTAGACTTTTCGAGTAATCAAAACTTTCTGGATACGGTAACTCCGGATTTTTACTCCGGTACGGACAGAGATAGTTTACGGTTTGACGGATATAGAACCGTTCTCTTGGTCTCCGCTGTCATCCTAGCCCTGCTGATGGCATCAGGTGTCGCGTTGGCGTCTCCGGGTTGGACCCAGTTCCAGAGCGATGAACAAAACACAGGTTCAAAAAGCAACGTCTATGGCCCCCAGACGTCTAACCCCGTAGTAAACTTTACTGCGAATCTAGATAGTAGTGCCGGTGCCGGTGCAGTGGTCGATTCAAATGGAAACGTCTACGTCGGCGACAGTAACGGGAAACTCTATAAATATGACTCCGCGGGTAACCGGCAATGGACCAAATCCACACAGTTAAGCGGTACCGTAAACGTTCCAGCCATCGATTCGAATGGGAACATCTACATAACAACACGAGGGGGTCAATTTGCAAAATACGGTCCGGCCGGAACAAAAGCATGGCTTAATGATGTAGGAGGAACCCTTGCTTCACCGACATTAACATCAGATGATAGTAATATTTATTTTGGTAATACAGTTGGAACTATGTATAAATACGACAGTCAGGGTCGAGAGGTGGCAAACGTTTTCGCTGCATGGTCAATTAATTCCCCGCCTGCAGTAATAACGTCCACCGGTGAGGTTTATGCTAGCGACTACTTTGACACAAAAATCTATAAATACTCACAATCACCTTCTGGTTTTTCTAAAGAAACCGGTTTAGCCTTAAACAACAATGGAAGGTTCTCCCCGACTATCGACTCAAATGGCGATGTTTACGCCGCGGACGACGGGGGCGAGTTCTATAAATTCAGTTCAGATACTCTGGAATATAACCCGGGTCGAAACGGAGTCTCAGTTCCTACGTCAACGGCGATCGGAAAAAATAACATGATGTACCTGGTGGATTCGAACGGTAATCTTGAAAAAAGGGATATGGGCAACGGTGCCCAGAAATGGAGTATATCTTTAAATAACCCTGTCTCTGTCAGCAGTCCCGCAGTATCCGACGGCGGAACCGTATACGTCGGCGACGACAACGGCAACCTCCATGCTGTAGACTCCGATGGCACATTAAACTGGACAAAAAATCTTGGGACTGAGACACTGTACAGTCCGGCGTTACATAACGGACAGGTATACGTCAGCAGCGCGGACAACAACGTATATGTAGTTGAAGGGCCGGAATCTTCGGTGTCCTACTCCAGCCCCTCGGTTTCACCTTCATCCCTTTACGCCGGTTCGTCCGCAGAAGGAAAGATTACTGTTGACAACAGTGGAGGCGCAGAAGGAACCTACAACGTCTCGATAAGCGACAACGGGACGGTACAGCACTGGAGAAACGGAACCATAGCCGCCGGAAACACTAAAACAGTTTCTCTTAACGCCACACTCTACAGTCCAGGCGACCACACCATCAAAATCGAAGGTGGATCAAAGTCGGCGTCCCAATCTGTAACGGTTAAGTACGCCTGGTCTAAGTTCGGATACAACAACACCGGCGTCAGTTCCAACGACGAAACCACCGGAGTCAGGTCGAAACCGGTTACAAAATGGAAGGTAGATTTAGGCGGTACCTGGCCGGTTTATTCTTCACCCGCCGTAGTAAATGACACCATGTATGTCCCTAGTATGACCGGAAAGATGTCTGCCGTAAACATATCCACCGGAGAGTTCCGCTGGAACTATACCGGGGTAGCTGGTACCGACTCATCCCCCGCCGTATACAATAACCAGATCATCTTGTCCGGAGGCGACAAAAAACTGTATTCAATAAACAAAAAAGGAAACAAACAATGGAGTACACCTGGAGTTGGGGATTATATCAGTTCGGACCCAGTCGTCGCCAACGATACAGTTTATTTCGGAAGCAATAATAATAGACTCCACGCAGTCAATGTCACAAACGGCGAATTCATCTGGAACTTCACGAAACCAGGGAACGACGTCGCAACTTCACCGGCAGTCGTCGATAACACTGTATACGTAGGTAGCGATGATGGCTACCTCTACGCCGTGCACGCAAATAACGGATCTCAAAAATGGAAGGCAAACGCATCCGAGGGAGGTGAAGTTATTTCTTCACCTGCTGTCTACAACGGTACAGTATTTGTAGGCACTAAGCTTAAATTTGGTTCTGGATCTGAGAAGTTAACAGCAGTTAATGCCTCCACCGGAGAGTTCCGCTGGAACTTCACAGAACCTAGTAACACTGTACCATCTTCTCCAGCAGTCTACAATGGAACAGTATACGCCGGTAGCTACGACGACAACATCTATGCAGTCGACGAATCCACCGGAACGAAAGTCTGGAAAACATCAATGGGCTCAAATGTTCAAATTCAAAATTCTCCTACAGTAGTTAACGGTACAGTATATATATCCAGTACAGTTCCAAAAACCAGTGCCCTTGATGCTTCAACAGGCGAATTCAGGTGGAACTTCACTAAAGGTCCGGACGGCGACAGGTTTTCATCACCCGCCGTAGTCGACGGCACGGTATACATAGGTACCAATAACGACACCACTTACGCGATAGAATCAAACTCGGACACCGCAGCACCAAACATCACAAACTACACCGCCACAAACCCCTCGAGCCAGGACATCAAAGTCGAGTTCGAGACGAACGAATCACTCTCTACTATCAAAGTAAATATTTCGGGGGCGGAAACAGGCACCCTGAATACAGCAGACTTCAACTCCACCAGCGGCACCGTCAACGCCACATACACCGGAAGCAGCGACGGTAGTTACACCGCCAAACTGATCGACGCCAACGACAGTTCCGGAAACAACGGTTCAAGCGGCGAGAGCAGTACGGTGTCGATCACTACTATAACTGAAACTGTTAGTTCCTGTACTGAGATTAACTCTGGAAGCCGACCTAGTGACGGAAACGTCACCATTACTAGCGACATCACCAAAACTAGTGGCGAAGACTGTATCACAGTTAAAGCCAGCAACCTGACACTCTATGGCAACGGACATACAGTGAAGGCGACGCATACGGCGACGGGTTCAGCAATCAACGTTACGGGAGGTCAGACCAACGTTACAGTAAAGAACCTCACAACGACAGGTAAATGGCTTACCGGCATACATTTCAACAACACTAACCAGTCGACCATCACGGATGTCGACGCAGTCAACCTTAACCGGACGAATCAGAATGCGGGTACGGCTGGTAAAGGAATCTGGATACAGTCACCATCCTTCAACAACACCGTATCTAGTTCAAACGTCAGCGGTAACAAGATCTATGGTATCCATATACAAGACAGCGATAACAACA
>JBDGRN010000005.1:0-40337 GCA_042218125.1 Halobacteria archaeon
ACACTCAACTTCAAGACCGAGTTGGGATGCCTGCTGGGCTATCTGAAGTTGCCTCTGTTCTCTTTCTGCTTCCGCCATCTCGTCTTCTTCCTCGACCTCAGCCACTTGCCGAGTCCAACCCTCCATGCCTATCTGGCCAAGAACGGCAGGGAGGATGATGTTGTTGAATATTCGTCGGAGTCGGTCCGCGGCTCGGTTGGAGACCTGGACTTCCATGGATTGCGACAGCCCGGAATTATCAGGCGAACCTGACATCATAATCTCAGTGACGCCGTACTTAGCGCTGATGCGGTTCTTTATCCAATCCCGCATTTCCATGTGTTGCATATCGGCAGGACTGTCGAGCAACTGCTGGAATTTTATCGGCTCACTGCTCCCAGTCCCCTCAGTATCATCCATTAACGTCGGAATATGGTTAGGGTCGTCGTTCAGTTTCTCAAGTTGACCTCGGTTCCATTTCCGCGTCGCCTCGGCATTCGACGACCGGATGATAAGCGCTCCCCTCGGCGCCCTGCGTTGCTCGTAAGCCTCCCGGTACCATTCGTCCATCTGCTCACTTGTCCGCGCCTCATCGAGTAACGTCACGATAGGCGAGTATCCGTAGTATCTCGACGGTTCGTACTCGCTGGCATGAACGAACTCTCCGCGAATGTACCAGTATAGCGGTTCATTACCTCTCGAATCTTCGGAGGCGTAAGCGTATGCCTCGTATGTCTTAGAGCCGCACTGTTGGCAGGGTTGAGGCTTCTTTTCGGGAGAGTAGTGGGGGTCGGAGTCACGGCACTCAATACAAACCCACCAACGTCCACCGAATTCCCCTGTTTCCTCATCAACAACATACGACATTCTATCCGGTGCCGCACGTTTAATACCATGCAGGCCGAAGTCCAGCACCCTGCCATCCTCGTCAACCTTGTACGAACGCTCAAAAATAAGCCAACCGTCGTCAAACGATTGGATATCCCACGCAAGCTCCTTAAAGACATCGAGAAGAGTTTGCCCTACTCCGGATTCAGGAGTAGGTTGGAGATGGTCAGCATTCAGATTTTTAGCATTAGCCTTCTTGAAAAACTGCTCTGCTTTATCCCTCGTAGCCGGGTCAGGCGTCAGAAAGTCAACTTTCTCCTCGCACTCTGGGCATACACGCTCCGACTCGAAATCTATGTCATCTGCATCTGTAAACTCGTACTGTTCCTCGAAACGAGTTAACTCCTCGAACTCCTCCTTGCAGTTTGGACATTTCGCCTCCCACTGCTTCTCCCACTCATCGAATCCGCGGCGAAAAGTCTGCGAAACCTTCTCCTCGATGGCATTGTTTATCAGCGAATGGTTGTTGCGTATCTGATATATCCATCTCGGGTCGTATATGCGCTGATACGGAGGCTCTGGAGCCTCGGCATACATCTGATAAGAGCCTGTACTATACGGCGTATACTTCTGCAGTGCCGACGCAACCATCGAGTTCACTTTCTTCCGTAGCCATTGTCCGGGGCTATCCATTGAATAGGTCCTCCCACTCTCTCATTTCATCGAGAGAGACTTGCTGTCCGCCATCGATTTTGTAAACGAGATATCGCATCGCATCCATGCCATGATCATCCTCTTTAACCGGTTCTTCCTCGTCCTCTTTCCACTTATAATCGTATATTTCGTCTACCGTCTTAAGTGGTTTCTTGTCAAGAATAAGTTTGTTTGAGGGCGCGTGACAGCGCGCTCCGCGCATTATATAGAGGCTTGGTCTCGCCCTATCATCGAGCGATAACCGCTGTTTAACGCTCTGTATGCCCGGCTCAACGTCTTTATCGGCATTGATCGTGCTTATCCCCTCACTCTGGAGATTTTCATGGCTTTCCGCGTCATGGTCCGCTACCGTCATCGCTAAATTCGCGCCAGTAGGCGTCATCCGCTGAATTTGAGGTGCGAGGTCGGGGACAGTCTTCTCAGTCTTGTATATTTCGCGGAATAATACAAGTTCATCATCCGGAGAGCGCGCCCAGTACTGGCAAACAAAGGGATTGCGGTATCCGAAGTCGATTGCGCGATATATGCGCCAGTTATCAGGGGGAGTGACGTAATGTGACGCATCTGCGGCATCTCTTTCGTACTCCTCCCTGCCATGATGCTCCCACCGACGGTCTGCCTGGTCTGAAATGTCGAATAGGTTGTTCAATTCGTGGGGGTCGACGAGGTGTTTGTCCGGGTCGAAGTTGTCGTATACCATGCCCTCGGCACCGACCCACTCACCTTCGATATATCGCTCGTAGTACCGCCCCGATAGCGACGATTTGAGGTCTTTGATGTATTCATCAGGGATATTCTGCTTGTTATCGTCGAGGTTTGCCTTCCAGAACTCCCTATTCGGATGGTGACTCCCGTCGAGACCGAAATAATCGTGCATCCAGTGGTTTGGAGAGTCCGGATTTGTCGCAGTGAAGATTTGCTGGATGGGGATGCGGTACACATATCCGTTTTGCTGATGCCTATTGTACCGGAGACGGCCAACTAACTGGCTCCATTCGCCTTCAGACAATTCTGTCCCCTCATCTACGAATATCCAGCCAAATTCCGTGCTACCAATCTTCCGTGGAAGGTCATCTGACGATGTTTTCTCCCCCGAATTCAGCCCATAATAGTGTATTTCGCCGAGGACTGGTTCTCCGGTTGGGTCGACTTCCCCCGTTAGGTGCTTAATTTCGCAGTCTCCTTTATTATGGTCGACGATATGGCTGTCTGGGATGACATCTTCAAGGAGAGACTGCTTTATTGTCGATGTTTTAACATCTGCAAGGGCTTTTCGGACGATGAGTCCACGATTTCCCGGGTATTTTAGGTTGAGCATGTAGCCTTTCTCGCATCCTGCCCGTGATTTTCCCGCCGCAAACGACCCTGAATAGAGCAGTTGCCGGTTTGTAGCGGAGAAAAACTCGCTTTGCGCACCGGGATTCGGCTTAAACTGATGCTCAACTGTCTTGCTACTCGCGCTCATCTATGTATTTTCCCTCCTCATGGTCGAACTCCCTGATTATAACAGCGTCAGAAGCCCGTAAGCGAGCAGTATCAGCAGAACTGGCCTCGCCCTTCGGCACCACCACCATCGGTATTCCGTATAGTTCTCCCGCTGAGTAGCCGAGTGCCTGCCCCATCCCAGCTCGTATCGACTCTTCGGTGTTCTCACACTCGATATAAAACGTCGCTTCGGGCTTCTTGACAACCAAGTCAACAAACCATTGAGTATCATCTTGATACACCTCTCGACCAACGTCTGCCTGTTCATCGTTTTCATAGTATTTCTGGAGTTTGTCAACGAACTTTTTCTCCGAAATCATAACTTATACACTACCTCGAAGTCAAAATCCGATTGCGTCAACGTCGCCTTCAAATAGTCCATGCCTTTCTCTCGGTCGAACCCGACGCCGTTTAGATGTGGTTTGCTATACTCGGTCGGCTCCGGCTCCCAATGCGCCGTTAACTCAATCGTCCCATCAGGCTGAACCCATCCCCGGACATGAATTTGCCACCACACGATATCTGGCTGGTCTTCATCTTTCGCGTAAACGACGCGAGCAAGATTAAGACTCTCTCCCTTCCTATTGTACGACAGTTCCCAGTTCGGTGAATATGACCTACTGCCGAGTAAGGCAACCAACGACCGAACGTTGTACTCCAACGTATTGCCGGTTGGGTCAATGACCAGATATTCACCTTTTGGTCGAGGTTTGGTGAAGAACGTCTTCCTGAACGACCTGATTACCGCCCTAAGCCACTCGAAAGGGATATATGTCAGCCACGTCACGTCGCATAAATTTAACTCGTCCCGTGTATTAAGACATCGTGGTAGAGTTTTATTGCTGTGATAGTTCTACAATTCAGTCCATATTTCTCTAAGGTAAACGAACCTTAGAGAAATATGGAAATCCTCTCAGCGGCGACTGTGTTGTCAATGACCGACTTTAACCATTCGGCAACATCCAGAGATGCCCCCGGTCGCATCGCAGTAGAACTGTTCCGAGGGAAGCGTGTCTATGAACGACTTGATGCTGGAGTGACCCGCACGTCGGACATCGACGTGGCACGTTCGGTTATACGAACTGGTGCGAGAAAACTCTATTCGGCGAAAAATTCGACCCCGTTCCGGCTTACAGCCGAATCGTGGCTTGACGACTGCCTATACGACCGCGGATGACGTGGTCGCCGTTCTGGTCGACCTCGATGCGTGCGTTCGTAAGCATGTCGTCCGTCACCATCATGTATAGATATATGAACTATTGTCACATAAAAATGAGTGTACAGATGCTGTCGTGTGTCATAATGCGGCGTATCTGGGTGTACACCACGGCGTTTCACACGACTTTTTCGGCGTGTGGTGGGAGGAACAATCCTCAGGGGGTTTCAGCACATCGATTGCCAGACTGCGGCAGGACACGACTTCGCGTACAGATTTCAAAATTTCAAAACATCTGTACACATAGTCGTATGGGGGGTTATACGCATAGATGTTCAATGGGTGGGGGTAGAAAATCGGGTAAATACTCTATGGGGGTAGTAACCCTAATCCTTCCCCCTGTACAACCGGGGAGTTGCTTTACGCCGTCCCGTGTTTTTCATGTACGTTACGCATGGTGTGTCCTGCGTTATACGGTTGGGGTATACGCCATGCTGGACTCATATACGCATTAGGTATACGCCATGCTGGACTCATATACGTATAAGGCATTACGCTATATGTACACCATTACCGTATATGCCGTTAATACCCCTATGAAACATGCTCCTAATACTCCCAATAACACCCGCTATATAGCCTATTGTACATGGGGGTGTATAAATCATCTGTACGCCATGTCGTAAATCGCCAGACAACGAAAACCCGCAGATTCGTCATAAGGCCGAGACTCGGCAAAATACGACTTTCTGCGGCTATTGTTAACACGCCAGATTAACAACCCGTAGCCGGGGAGAACAGGCAGTCGTTGCGGCAGTATAAACGAGACTCCCCGGCTCTATTCTGCTCAGACCTGAATAGCCAGAATAGCCAGAATAGCCTCAGCCGGCTTAGAGCGGCAAATAGCCGGGTTATTGAGCCAAACCCCCGATTTCCGGGGAGTGCCGACCCTCTCATTTCCGCTAAGAGCCGCTGAGCGGCAAATAAGGCGATTTTCTGCCGGGTGGCCGATGATTGCGTCAGATGGGTGAGATAACTCGGCATATACTGCCTCTAAGACCCTTAGAGAGTTTAGCAGTCAATTGAGTCCAATGACCTGTAGCCATACGTCAAGGACTATGGAGGGAGGGGAGGGAGTGAGAATCGGCTCCGGCTCTCTGTCTGAGTGTTAACTTTTAGGATGGAGATAGGATGGAGATAGGTTGGAGATAGGTTGGAGATAGGATGGTATTTATGTCAGAACTTCAGAACTGAGTCTATGCGTATAACCCCCTATACATAACTTTTCCACCCTCTTTTCCACCCCTCATGCGTGGGCAAGTATAACGGCGAATATGGTTATCAGCAGAACCACCATAAGCCATGCGCCGACGTATATCAGCACGAACTCCCAGCCTGCCTTACGCATCGCCATCCTTCTCCCGCAGTGCCTCTCTAACCTCAAACGGCGTCGAAAGGGCTTCTCCAGTCCCCTCAGGAGCATCATCATCTGTCAGAACTCCTTTCTGCTCCAGCAACTTTCTCGTCGCGTCGCGGATAACCTCCGACCTGTTAGGGTAACTCCCCTCGGTTAACTCCTCAATGCCCGATACCATGTCCTCAGGCATCCTGAGCGTAATCCTAATCATCTGAATTACCCTCCTCTTCAGAGTCCTCAGATGTCTCCTGCGGCGGCTCCTCATCAACTGCATGCGGCTCCGCGTCCGGGTATGAATCGTCCTCTATCGAGAATACCTTTCTGTCGGTGACCTCGCCCTCAAGCCGCAGAGTATCGTCAGCGTCGAGTCCCAGTAGATTAGCCAACTGTTCCTCGGTGCGGCGACGCTCATCCCAGACCGACCTCAACCGGCTAAACTCAGGAATCTCCTTCCATTGCTCAGGTATCGGTATCTCGACCTCCACATCCTCACCATGCGTCTCATCGTCGACCTCTTCAGTCAAGTCGAGTTGGAGACTGCCGCCGCTCGACTGCAGATGATAGTCAGTCAACTCAGCGTCCATCTCCTTAATCTCATAACTCGAAACGACAGGTTCGACAACATTCCATAACTGTCGCTCAAGTTCAGCAAGTTTGTCTATGCGTTGAGTCAGGTCTGCGACCATCTCCTTCCATTTCTCCTTCTCCAACGCATTGCGGGCTTTTTGCACCTCCTCAGCCTGCGGCGTTTTATTCAGATAACGTGACACCATCTCCTCACGGACGTTTAACTCGTCGGCGATTTCCGAATTTGACCACTCCTCCTCAGAAAGGTACTTTTTGCGTATAGCGAACCTTACACGTTCAGCCTTTGTGTCGAATTTCGGATTTCCTCTACCCATGTGCGTTTAATTGCCTTTATTTCTTTTATAGGGGCTAAATACATAACTGACATGGCAATAAAATATAACGAGAAAGATAACTGTTCTAAACGAAACCTCCACTGCCGTCACCGCCGCCATCCCCTCCCTCATCTCGAAGAGAATCAGATAACTCCTCTTCGACCATCTGCCTCTCCTCACCTTCAATGCCCTCCTCATCCAACGCAGATCGCACATCATATTGATCAGGATTATCCAGGGACTCAAGTCTATCCACTACCCTACCTGCCGCCGTGGAGTCTATATCGGTTACGGCAGTTAACGCATCCTCCGTTGCCTGTGTCACCTCATTCCTATCGTCTCGGAATTCCCCTGCAAACTCAGTCAGTCCCGGAGCGACTGCTTGCGCCTCCTCGCGTGATAGTCCTTGACCCATTAACTCGGTTCCCACTTGCTCTTCGGTAGCACCTCTTGGAAGGTCTCGAACTGCTTCGGTAACCCGCTCCCTCATCTCCTCATCTCGCGTCGTCGGGAGCAGTTGCTCGACCGCCTCATCAAGATTCGACGGTCCGTCGGTTTCGGGGTCGAAACCTCCACTGCCGTCACCACCTCCTGACCCTCCGACCTGGTACCGAAGTCCGCCCCGGGGACCCTCCTCTACGTTGGCGTCCTCGGGTGCCTCGGATGGGTCACTGATGTATCTGTACTCCTTCTCGAACTCCTCTTCCGGAAAGTTGCCTTTACGAATAGCCTCGTCATATTCACCCGACAGCGTCTTACTAACCAGGTTGTTCAGGTAACTCTCCGTTTCTTCGTTCGCATCGCCCATGTCTCTACTAAAGGTCGCATGGCTAATAAACCCCATGTAATATTTTGCGTGACAAGAGAAAATATCCCGAGAGTTACCACGGGAACAGAGAGGTTGTCTACAACCGGAATGTTTCCGTATCAGGCAGGTGGGACTGCCTATGGTGGGCGACGGGGGGAGACCCCGCCTGATTTTACCTAAGGCAACGATGGTTAAATAATTTGTCATGGACGCCGCATGTTCAGACAGTCGTTTTAGAAAAATGTAGGCTTTTTTACATGTATACCTTAGGTATACATCTTTTTTAGTCCAACAAATCAACATAAATGTATACTTTACTACACTATGCCTAATACCGATATACTTATCGTAAGTTTGGTAGTTACCGTTATACATAACTCAGATACTTTATGCCTTACTCAGATACTTTACTCTATACCCTCAACTCCATTGTCTGTTATCTTAACTGTTACCTCTCCATCTCCTTTACCAGGATGTCCCCTAACTTGAGCCTCCCTTAACTGTCCCTTAGAGTGGGACATATGAACGAGATATGTTATCGTATGATGCATTAATGCTCCTCCCCATATTGGGACAGAACTATCATAGGCTGTAGGATTACCGTATACCTGTAACGACATTAGGACTGGACAATCCATATCGGTCGATAAGTCCTGTAAGTCTCTTAGATGACGGGAGAGAACATTACTCCGTTCTTTGAAGTCACTCCTCCCCTCGAACTTATCTGATAACCGAAAGTTTGCAACGAATGAGTCTACTGCCACGAGAGATACAGAGTCGAATGAGTCCTTTACAGCCTGGTAGGCTATTTTTTGCTGGTCTAAATCGTACGCCTCTATCACCAGAATATTATCGAATACCTCCTCATCTGGACACATATCCCTCACCCTTTCTGCCTGAAACCTATTCGGCTCTGTTTCGATGTATATCGCTGGATCTCCTGTATCTTCTACGGCTGATGCCAATGCCTGAAATATCGTCTGCGTTTTGCCTGCCTTATGCTCTCCTGAAATACCTATGAGAAAACCCGGTTCGAATCCCCCACCGGTCATATCGTCGAGGGGCTTAACTCCTGTACTGACATGGTCGATGTTACTCTGTTCCTGGCTTTTATCTCCCCCTGACTTTATCACTACTCCTTTTTGCTTCGCACGACGCAGGACCTTCTCTCCTGTCTTCTTACCAATACCGACTTCAGTTAGGTCGTCAACCTCGGCATTAGCAAGTTCGTTTACGGAGCGTATGTCTGCTTCTTCGAGTTTACTCTCTATGCTGTTCCCGATGCCTCGGATATCGGTTAATTCTGCCATTGTCCTCCGGTTTTAGATTAGGAGCGGGAGCAATATTAGGGGTCGTTTTAATCTGAGCGGGCATATATTAAACTGAAGCAATATAAGCCCTTCTCCCAAATTGAGAAACGTGCGATGAAGGAAAAAGTGAAGCAAACATTACGATTCGCGGAGTCTGAGTCGAACAAAACGATGGAGGAGTTGGTAGACCTCTACGAGACTGAACTGGAGGACATGAAGTCGAGGACTTCTGCTGAGATAACCGAGGAACAACTGGCTCGACATGCCGCCGAGGTCGTCAAAAACGATGTCACCAACATGACAGGAAGTTCGTTTGGTGGCGGCGAGGTCGAAGAGTTGCCAGTTCTCGCACTCGGTTACACGCGAAGAGAGTCTGAGTACTTCTTTACGGATGGCGACGCTCTAATCGGCTGTGGGATAATCAATCCAGCCGATGACCCTGCTGGCATCTCGACGTTCATTCTCGATGAAGAACACGGGGTCGACCTTGACCATGCGGCGAACGCTTTCGAACCACTGAAGACAACACTCGCCTACGTCTCTCGCAGACAGGTCGGTTCGATGGACAATGAGCCAAGACTCAAGAAAGCAGGTCTGCCGACATACGTCTGCAACTCGACAGGGCAGACAAAACTGGAGGTCACCCGACCTCAAGACGCTGACCCTCCCCTTTCTGAACTTCCTGAGACTAAGGAGGCTAAAAGGGAGATGATTAACGAGAATTTTGTTCTCGAAGAAGACTACGTAACCGTCGCCTCTTACGCCGAGCATGAATCTGTTCAAAACGCAAACGGATTCGAGATAGGCGTTGGCGTTGACATAAAACGCATACGTGGCCAGATTGCTGATGTCTACGCAAACGACGAAAGCGGGTTCGGGACGATGACGATACTCGATGACTCAGTTACCGAAAACGACGTTCCCGAAGACCTCATAACTGATGAGATGCGGACGCCCGGACTCCAGGTGTTCATGGAGCCTGACCTAATTGAGCATGGAGTCAACAGCCTTGTGGATGTCTACGGTTACGTCGAGCAACGTGAAGATACAGGGCAGTACCGAATGAATGGATTCGGGTACGTCCCAATCGTCGAGTACGACCTTGATAGCGGAGGCAACGGCTCGACAGGCGATGACCCGGCAAAGGAGGATACGCTATGATGGCGGTTGGAGTGTTTACGTTTTTGGGGACTACCATCTTCCTCATTACAGGAGGAATATCCCTGGTATCGGCTATAAAGAATCTCGACGTTTACGATGGCATATTTTCAGCGATACTACTGACACTCGCTTATGCCATCGCTGTCAAAGGAGGGGCCATACCGATATGAGTAATTCATGGACTAATCAGGTAAGTTCGGCAGATGGAGATGAGGAGGAAACTGAGGGAGGGCAGGCTAAGACATGGGAATCGTTCGAAGACAAACTCGAAGAGCATCTTGACAACGGCAGTGTCTCAGACATCCCTGAACTCGACCTCGTAGAGAACGTGAAAAAAGTCGATGACGACGAACTGCTTAGGGATGTCTGGCTTGAGTTGGAGGGAGAGAAGAAAAACATCGTCAAAAATGAACTGGAGGGTAGAGATGCCCTGCCTGACGATGAGGAGGAGAGCGCTCAGCCGGAAATTAAGAGCGCTAAGGACATGACCGATGATAGCCAAGGCAAGGAGCCAGAAGATGGCTCTCAAAGCGGCTCAGCGGCTCCTGAGCCATCTGAGGGACCTCCCCAGCCTGACCATTCGGTGCCGGTTGACGTAGCGGCTGAGAGAGACAGGAGATATAAGGTGCTGGTCTGGGGACCCCCCGGACTTTTCAAAACCCATTTCGGGTATACGTCTCCTGAGCCGGTAGCCATCATCGATACTGAACGAAAAGCGGATGACATCGCTCATAAATTCGCTGATAAGAACATCCAGATATGGCAACCTGAGAACTTTCACGAGGCTCAAGATGCTCTCCAGGAAGCCCTCGACTGGCTACAGTGGTATCTCGATAACGAAGGTAAACGTGGGACTGTAGTGGTTGACTCGATGAGCGAAGTCTGGGAATGGGCGAAGACGGCATACAAACGCGAGGCGTATCCGATGACCGACAACGAAGAAGTCACACTCTCCTCAAATATCGGCAGTAGCAAGGAATCCGACTGGGCACATATCAAAGGCATGCACAACGATGAGTTCAGGCAGTGGATGGAAGACGCTCCATTCCATTTCGTCTGGACTTGCGGCGAGACTGAGGACTTCAATGCCGCTATCTCCGGAGAAGGTGGCGGCGATACTCCGATGAAGGCTGAAGGGGAGAAGAACAACGTTCATTGCGCTGACTCAATCATACGTGCCCGCTACGACGAAAACGGCAATAAGGTCGGTGACCTGACCAAGAGCAACTTCACGGATAACAAATTCCTCGGTCTGGAGCGACCGACGTTCCCCAAACTTCGCAGTGCGATTGAGCGGATAGAGGAGGGAGAGAGGAAGGACGAGAGTAGAGAATCCGTCGAGGACGACCTCGACGTTGAAATAGTCAAAGTACACCCACAAATGAGGACAGAAGATGACGATTGAACGAATAAGAGTTTCGAGAGAAGTCAGGCAACGGCTCAAAGACCTCAAAGACGTTGACATAATCCAGGAGGAGGCAGGAACCGATGAGCCATCGTATGAGGAGGTCTTAGACGTTGTCCTCCCTGACAAAAGCGAGGTCGGCGAGAAGCGGATGGAGAGGAAGGAGGAGGACATGGTTTTCATCAATCTGGATGAAACCTACTACCGGACGCATGAACTGGCTGGAGAGAACGTGTCGGCGCATAGAGTCTTGGAAAAATTCACGAAAGATTTCGCAAAGGAAAACGACATAGAATACAACAATGAGTGAACAGACATACGCAACGGTACGTGGAACAGCAGAGAACTTAAAACAGATGATTCAACAGTCGTCTCTCGCTGGAGATACAGAGCACGGAGACCTGTATCTCAACATACTGGAGGATGAGATAAGAGTGCTTCAACGAACCCCTGGAGACTCAGTTCTGACATCCTGCGTCTTCACTGAGTCGTTTTTCGACGATATAAGCCTCGAACGCGAAGTACAGACACGGACGGGAGATTATAAAGGAGACGACTATGAGTACGAGACTGGAGCCGAAGCAATCCTCGATGTCGAGCAAACACAAACCTACCTCGACTTCGCGAGCGATGGCGGTACTGTCGAGTTGACGTTTACCGGCTCCGATGAAAAGAGACTGGCGACATACGCACGAGCAGAAGGGTCGTTGGAAGCATGGGTCAAACTCCCGGGGTCGAGGGAGGCACTATCAGAAGTCCCTCACTGGTTGGCTTACCGATGGACGGATGACAACAAGTTCGTATCATCCGATGGAGAAAGTACGATGCCCGTCGAGATTAACACAAAAGCGGAGAAACTGCACACCATAATCGACGCCGTCAAAGACGACCAGGACGCAGACTACTACCCTATCGTAGTCCGTGACGGCGAATTCATCATCGATGTTGGCGACGAGCAACGTTCAGGCGTTCGCGGAACCCTCGGTGCTAAAAACGTTGAGGGACCCGATGTAGAGAACTACTACTACGATGGCTTCGAGGAGATACTAAACATTCTCTCGGGACCGATTACTCTACAGACAGCACCGAATAACGCTCCGCTTGTCGTAACGCAGGAGCAGAACGGCAAGATAATCAGACATAACAACGGCTCAGTCAACCAGGGATAATGAACTCTGCGCAGGAACTGCTCTATGGTGGTTTCCCTCGAAGTGCGGGGGTATCCAAACCTGAGGGAGGACTGTACCAATTTCTGGTACATAGCCGGCAGGAAATGAGTTCGGTCATCGACGTTGTCCAGGGAGAGCGGAGTCTATACAGTTCACTTTCCGAGTTCGTGCCAAAACTCTCCGATGTATTTGAGGGCTGTAAGATTGTAACCGATAAAGTCAGTTACGACCTCGACGCCCACGAGGCAGTGGATGACTACTTCCCTGACGACTGGACGGAACTGGAGATAATCAGCCGATTGCGTTCCGATGGTGACGCTCGGGAGTACGTTCTTGGAGAAGTTTGCGATGACGCTCGACGGTTAGCCGAGCAAACTATCATTGATGGCGTACATTGCGTCGGCGTTTTCTCGGGCTTCGGGATACATGTTCATCAACTGTTCAAGCCAACGGCGAGTCGACCATCAGCAAAGATGGGGTCGACGTGCCGGAAGTATGTATCCGAACTAAATCTGGCTACAGTTGACGAGCAACCAATCGGAGATTCGCAAAGAGTTATGCGAGTCCCTGACATGGAACGTGTAAGCGCGGGGCAAAATACGGGACTATGGACAGTCCCTATAACGCAGGCAGAATTAAGGGAGATAACTCCGGACGAGTTACTTGAATTTTCCCTCGGACCGAGAGATATCGAACTGAGCACGCATAACAGGAGCAAGATGAAACTTTACGAAGACTATGTCGCCCCCAATCGGGATATGAGTCAAGAGAAGATGCGGGACATGCCTGATATTCAGGAGGCTGATGGCATGGCAGGGATGCTCGTAGAGAAAGTCTGCAAAATGCCATGCGTCTACGAGCGTGCATTAGGACGAAACCCTTCACATCCAGTCCGCATCAAAGTTGGTATTATGTTTCTCAACGCTGGGTACGACATTCCGGAGATAGTTGAGATAATCAGGCAATTGAACTGGGTTGACTTCGACGCCGAAAAGACACGCAAAAACCTCGAATCCCTCAAACGGGGAGGAAAAGGGGACTACTCATGCCAGTCGATGCAGTTCAAAGGGCTATGTACGAGAGCCGATGAAAAGGTAGAATGTCCAATGTACGGCTATCAGGGAGGGAATACGCCATGGAAGTAATGGTACGAACAGCGTTGATGGAGGAGGTCGTGGATGAGGTTGGAGAGTCGGTCTTTCACGATGAGATACACGCCGATGAGTTGACTGGGTGTACCGCGGCAGGAAACGAAATCGAAATCGAGGAGGGCAAGACATCGAAACGCATAACCAAGAGAGCAGTGAACTTCATTACTGTTGCGCTATGCCAACCGGCTCATACTATAATCGCAGTTAAAGAGCGTAACAGAGAGTTCCTTGAAGAATTGGAGAGAGATGACGCGACTGCCACACTCAGATTAAGCGACTTCGATCAGTACTCTGAAACTAACACAATCAGACCAATGGATACGTTACACTGGTGGGCGAACGTTGCCTGCCGAATCGAAAAGACCGATGTCTCGGAAGACCACCACCGACGCTACTACGCTCAACTATACCGTTCGTTGGTTTCGGCGAACCATAAGACGCTATGGATAGGAGTTCTGCCGTGGGCAGAAGGAAAAGGGTCGGATGGAATCGTAATCGCCTCGAAACCTCGGAGAATCAAGACCGTGACCGAGGATGACGAGGTTGAAACAAATTCAGCAGACTGGTAAACCATGACAAGTATACAATCAACGCTATGGGTCGAAAAGCATCGCCCGGAAACGTTAGATGAGATTATCGGGCACGAGAAAGAGACAGAGAGGCTGAAAGAGTATGCCGATGATGATGAAGTTCCGCACATGATTTTCGCGGGGCCGGCAGGCACCGGAAAGACAGCGGCAATAACTGCTTTCGCGAGAGCAGTATTCGGGGGAGGTTTCCGTTCAAATCTCTCCGAACTCAACGCCAGCGACGAAAGAGGAATCGATACCATCAGGGATAAAGTCAAAGGCATTGCTCGGTCGAATCCAGCAGGAGACCATCAGTTCAAGATAATCTTCCTGGACGAGGCAGACCAACTTAGCCGAGATGCTCAGCCGGCACTCCGCAGAATAATGGAAGACTACTCAGATGTCACACGATTCTTCCTATCCTGCAACTACCCGGATAAGATTATCGAGCCATTACAATCCAGATGCTCAATGTTCCGTTTCGGAAGGCTGACCGATGAGCAGGTCGGAACGCTCATTGACCGAGTTGCCGATGCGGAAGATATTGAAGTTGAGGATACGGCAAAACAGAAAATCATCAAAGAGTCCCGAGGAGACGCCCGCTCGGCTATCAATGCCCTTCAGACAGCGACGGTAAACGAAGAAGTCACAACTGAAACCGTCAAAACAGTTGTGGGGGTAGTCGATGATAATCTCGTTCAGAATATCGTCCAGTTGGCAATTTCCGGAGACCTCGAAACGGCTATGGAAGACCTCGACATGAAACTGCTTAAACAGGGAGCAAACACGCAATCACTCGCCGATTCATTCCTTCGCGTTCTAAAACATAGGGTCGATATGCCTGAACCCGGTAGAGTGAAGTGCATAGACAAGTTGGCAGAGTGCGAATGGAGAGTGATGAGTGGTGCGAACGCCCACGTCCAGTTCCATTCCCTTTTGGCAGATATCCATGTCAGCGCTCATCTCGATATGGGAGGGAATTATGAGGGATGATGTGGCTCCGTGGGAGACTGAGCCAGTTGTACTGAATACAGAGGAAAGTCGAAAATTTCTGGAGCAAATTCCAGACACCTCCTTAGCATTCAAACTGCTGGATAACCTTGGCACATTTAAGACAGTGAGCGATTTAGCAACGGAGATGGGATATTCATACGCAACGATATACAGATACCTTATCCAGATGAATGAATTCGACAAAGACATCCTTGAAATAAAGGGTCGTGTTGATTCAGAAGAGAAGCGGAAACCCGTCACGGTGTATCGGCGAAATATAGAAAAACTCCACATCGAAGTCGAGTGGGAGGAACCATGAAATACGACCCTGATCGAAAAGATATTATTGATCTGCAAAGTCAAGACCCCGACGAGGGCATGATGACGTTCCTTGACTGCGTTAACTGCGAGAAAAACGTCGAGGCAGGACGAGGAGGGATAGTTACGCATCCAATCCGGGAGAAAGACGACCCTAATACGGTAGTTCGGTGTGCTGAATGTGGGCGAAAACATTCAACGGACTCGCTAATCATAGTTGACATTCGGAAGTGTCGCAACTGTGGAGAAGATGTGGTTATCCCCGAGGACAAAACTGTTGCAGTACATGAGCGGATATTCTGTTCGGATAAATGCAATAAGGAATGGAGGCAGGATATAAATGACACTTGAGGGAGGATGGATGCCTCAAACTGAGGAGGAGGAGTCCCTACTTGAGGATATTCATGTCGTCACCCGCCTTGCGCATCAAAAGGGCGTCTCCAAGAAGAGAATTTCGGCACTGTTGGCATTCATGGCATCGGCAACGCTCGACCCACGAGCGGAGGACCGTGAGACGAAACCACCAGCCGATGATGAAGATGCGGCAACGCTTGAAGATGCCATGTCGCAAGAGGCAGAGAAACCAACGTGTCCCGTTTGCTGTGAGACAGTCCACGACATTACGACAGGAATGGGATTTCAAACGGCGAAACTTCATCCCTGCGGGCATGAACTGGATAAAGAGGAGCCGATAAAACAGATATACGATGCCTTACATGGAGGAGAAAAATGACCGAGCGAATGACCAGCCGAGTTTCGGCATCAAGGATTAAGACCTACTCCCGATGCCCGAAGCAGTTCTGCTACGCATACAATAGTGATAAGGAACCCACGAAACAAGACAGCGAGTTTGCTGAACTCGGGACGCAAGTCCATGAGGCAATTGAAGATGTGCTGACGCAGGAAGATGTCCCGATGAAAAGTAAACCTATATTACAGGATGCTATCATCGAGAGATATAAAGGACTTGATGAAGACACACTGCCCGACAGGCTTTACGAGCGGGGGATTAAGTGTTGTGAAGCGGCGGCAGGCTATCTTTATCAGCGACAGCCGAACATTCGGGATGTCGAGAGGAAGACTTTATTCGCCATCGAGTCAGCCGACCTCAACGTCGAGGCATCTGCCATCATCGACGTAGCAACCGAGAACGAAATCTGGGACTGGAAAACCGGCAGAATCCGAGACGATATATCGCATGACGAGAAGATACAGGGAAGCGTCTACATGGGGACATATCTTGAGCATTATGGAGAAATGCCTGATGCTATACGATTCGTCTATCTCAGCCCCCACGCCTCAGATGAGGGAGGCAAAGTCCGAACTCTCGAACCTTCCGACGAAATCTGGAACTACATGATATCAAACGCAAAAGAACTGGTATACGGTCGTATGAATGATGAGTACCCCGCTAATCCCGATGACCATTGTTATTTTTGCCCTTTCGAGTTTTGGTGCGATGAAACGCCTACTGGCATGGGAAATGTACCGTGGGAGGAATACTAATGAAGCCATGGAAGTTTTGGCAGTTTGCGACAGTCAACCTCATTGTGCAGATGACTGGGATAGCAATCAGCATTGCTAACACGTCCGTCATCGGCGGTGTTGTTTTTGCTCTATCATCAGGAATGTGGTCGATGCTCCTGTACCAAGACCTCACAAAGAAGGAGGGAGACCCATGAAGATGAGAGTCACCGCTGTTGACTATGAGACTGAGGACGAGGAGAACGTCCTAATTCAGTTGGCAGGACGCGATGAGAATGGAGAACGGAAAACTCTCTTGGTCGACGGCACGACACCATACTTCTACGCTCCTGAGGATGCTGAAATGCCGAAGGGGTACGATGACGACATAACAGGAGTTGAGGCAGGATATGAGTCGTTTGACGGAAAAACGATAAAACAGATACGAACGAGAACACCTGAACAGTCAGGGAATCTTGCGTCGGAATTTGAGCAGACATGGGAATCCGATATACCGTACTACCGCAGGGCAACCATAGACTACGGACTCTCCGGGCATATCGACGTGCCAGATAAAGACAGATGCCACATCAATGAGATAACGACCGACCTCGACATCCATGGCGATGACGAGATTAATCCACGCATCTTTATCGCGGATATCGAAGTTCTGCAGGGAGAGGCAGACATCGACGACCTATCGGAGAGCGCAACAAACGAAATAACTCACATCACCATCTGGGACTCCCTCGAAGACGTATACATTTGCCTTGCCCTGGCATCGGAAGATGCCATCACCCCTGAGCAGGTTGACGCGCATCTGAGAGAGCATGCGGCGGCTGAGAGCCTGAAAGAGGAGATAGAGAAGGATATCATTATCCGGCAGTATGAGACCGAGGAGAGCCTTCTGAGCGGCTTTCTGAGCCTATTTGAGAAAAGGCGACCTGATCTTGTCTCGGGATGGAACTTCGTTGACTTCGACTGGGATTATATTCTCTCCCGCTTTGAACATCTCGACGCCCTTAACGAGCATAGGCTATCAGACATTGGATACATCAACGGCTATCAGACTGAGAGAAAAGTCGATTGCGTGCCTGCCTTCGACATGATGGACGCCTACTGCGAGAAGATGAGTTTCACGCAATGGCGTTCGCAGAGTCTCGACTACGTGGCAAAAGAAACGCTTGGCATCGGCAAGATTCCTGACATAGACATAGACTGGTGCTTCGAGAACGATAACGACCTATTGACCTCGTACAATATCATTGACGTTATGCTCTGCGTCGCACTGGAGAGAAAAGAGGATGTCCATGGATTTTTCTATGCGTTGGCAGAGTTGAGCCAGATACAGGTCTACGACACGTTCTCCGAGATGCGACTTGTCGACGGCTACTTGATGTCGCAGGCAGGTGAAGACGAGAAACTGCCTCCACAGGAGGAGAAGGATATACCAGAGAACGCGGGAGGTCTTGTCCTCGAACCGAGCGATGGAGTCCAGGAATGGGTTGGAGTCGAGGACCTGAAATCCCTATATCCGAGTGTGATACTGACGTGGAACATTTCGCCTGAAACAATCATCTGGGACGAGGATACCGTAAACGGACCTCCGAAAACACCTGGAGGAGTCATTAGCGTCCCATGGCTTCCTGATGCGGACCACGCTGAAGGCGGAGATTTTGGACACGATGAAATAGACTTCGATATCATGTTCACTGATATGATGGAAGAAGGACTGATTCCGAAATACATCAAACCACTCTTCGCTGAAAGAGATGAGTATAAAGCGGCACGGGATGAGTACGATACCGATGACGATATGTACGATGTCTGGGACCGCAAACAGTTTGCCATCAAAGTCGTGATGAACTCGTTCTATGGAGTTATGTCGAACGACTACTGGAGGCTCGGAAAATACGGGTTAGGCGATGCGGTTACGTCTGCCGCACGCTTCGCGCTATGGAAAGGGAAGGAGATAGCAAAAGATGAGGGATACGACATTTCATACGGGGATACCGACAGTATCATGGTATCGTTAAAGGAGGCAGGAGATAAAGATGATATTCTCCAAGCCGGACATGCCCTTGAAGATAGACTCAACGAACGAATGGATGAATGTGTCCAGGATGCTGGGCTGAAAGGTGCTCATCCGCACCTAAGCGATGACCTCCACGGAACTCATCGGCATTGTCTCGTGTATGAGTTCGAGAAACTGTATAAACGTTTCTTTCAGGCAGGGAGCAAAAAGAGATATGCCGGCCGGATAGTTTGGAAGGAGGGGAAAGAGGTCGACGGGAAGATAGATACCGTTGGTTTCGAGAGCCAACGCTCGGACTCTCCTGAACTGACCGAGGAGATTCAACCAGAGATAATCAACCGGATACTGGCAGGGCAAGAGTTTCAGGAAGTATCTGACTTCTTGCGTGACATCATCGCGCGAATTGAAAGCCGGGATATACCCCTCTATCGGGTAGCGTTACCATCGACGCTGAATAAGCCTCTATCTGAGTACGGGAATACGCTAACGTCGAGAGCATGCCGGTTCGGGGAGAAAAATCTTGAGCAGACGTGGAACTCTGGAGACGACCCGTGGGTCTACTTCGTGCGGAAGACGCCTCCGATGACCCCCAGTACCGATGTTATAGCATGCGGCTGGGGAGAGGACATGCCTGATGGGTACGAACTCGACCTCGACAGAACGTTGGAAAGAGCACTCGAAGGACCTCTCGAACCTATTCTGCAAGAGGTCGGCTGGAACTTCACCGAACTTCGAAACGGTGCGCAGACCGGCAGTGCCGATGACGATTCGTGGGCAGACGGAGATTGGGAGACAGAGGACAATGAAGAAAAGGAGAGCAATAACAAATGGCTATAAAAGAATCATGGACAGAGAAGCACAGACCTGACACATGGGATGATGTTCAGGGAAATAATGCGGCGATAGAGCGGATAAAGGAATGGGCAGAGAACTGGTCGATGGGTGATGAACCTCAACTCTTGGTTGGCGACCCCGGGACAGGCAAAACTTCGACAGCGTGGATAGCCAGCGACGAGTTGGGATATCCGCTGAACCAAACTAACGTAAGTGACGCGAGGACAGGCGATGATATTGAACGGATGGCAAAATCGATGTCAACCTCTCCGGCTGACGCAGAACATCAACTCGTTCTACTCGATGAGGTAGACAGTTGGCATCACGCAGTCAACAAACAACCACTCTATCAGGAGTTGGATAACCCGAAGAACCCGATAATCCTGACTGCAAACGAGAAGCACAACATCCCTGACGGGATAAAGAACAAATGCAATATAGAGAAGTTCAGACTACAGAAACGCTCACGGCGTGCAAAGATACGAGAAATAGCTGAGCGGGAAGACCTCGACCTCGACGATCAAGACCTGGAGACGTTATCCGAAAGACCTGACCTGCGTTCGGCAATCAACGACTTACAGAACTGGGCGGAGACAGACTTACCTCCCGGCCAGGACCAACGTGAATGGGAGAGGTCTCCTTTCGAGGCTATCACCGACCTGATGAAGTGCGACGGCGAGTGGACTGATGCGTTCCGACCTCCGGAGATGGTTCTGTGGGCTGACGAGAACCTAAGCACTGAATGGCGAGGGCTTGAGGCTGGTATCGCGTATGATTGCTTGAGCCGGGCTGACAGATGGTTAGGGCGCGCTCAGCGGCGAAACTATCGCTACTGGAAGTATGCGTCAGCCCTATGCGAGAGATTGCCTGAGACGCGGCTGACAGAGCCATACGACGGATATATCAATGTGGATTTCCCGCAATGGTTTCAGTCGAGGGAGGAGAGCTACGACGATTCGTCGGGAGAGGCTGAACTATTCAGGGCACTCAAGAAAGAACGGGGATATCGGATGGCAGGGTCGTACTACGAGTTTCGACAGTCAATTCTCCCGGTCCTTTGCAGTCTGAATGAGGAGGAGCGCAAAAGCCTGGCTCTCAATTATAGCCTGTCAAAAGACGCGGTTGAGGCGTTAGAACTCGATGTTGACGATTTCGAGGATTGGCGGGATATGGAGGAGCCAGAAGCGGGGGATGGATGGCAACCGGATATCAATTCAGCCGATTGGTGACAATGACAGAACATATTGCACTATTCAGCGGCGGTAATGACTCGTTAGTATCAACACACTACTGCATGACTGAAGAGGAGACAGATAAAGTGCTGTATATTGACACGGGGACTGGACTTAAGGAAAATGAAGACTTTATCCGTAAAGTCTGCGATGAATACGATTGGGATTTGATGGTTAAAGGGTCTTCTACATCGCTGAAGGAGTTTGCTTTGAAGTATGGCTTTCCCGGACCTGCGGCGCATTCATGGGTGTACCGGTACTTGAAGGAGAGGGTTCTGCAACAAATCGCTACAAATGCTGAGAAGAAGCCTCATTTTTACGGCGGTGTTCGACGAGCAGAAAGTGAGAGGAGGATGAGGACTGTTGGCGAGGAGGAGGTCGAGGAAGGAGGAGGAGGCAGATGGTGGTGGCATTCGCCTATTATGGATTGGTCTGATTCTGATGTGGAGAAATATAGGGATGAACATGACCTTCCCACAAATTCGGTCACAGAAAAAATTCATAGGTCAGGGGACTGCTTCTGTGGAGCATTCGCTACGAGGGATGAGGAATTGGTTGAACTTCAGGCACATTATCCTGAGCATTACGAGTGGCTTATGTCGGTAGAGGAAGAAGTTCAAGAAGAGTTGGGGGATGAAGAAGATAAATGTTACTGGGGGCATGGAGGTTCTTCCGATACCGAGATGACGTATCTTCGCAAAGGGGAGGAGAAACTGTGCTCCTCATGCCAGAATAACATTCAGAATTCAGCCGATTGGTAGAGACCGTTTTAATCTGAGCCGGGATATATTAAAACGAATCAATATATGGATTCCACAATAAAATGAGAGCGTGAGGAGATGAAGAAAGACCTACTGGCAATATACGAGATACAGACGGGAATAGATAGCACTACAGTCATCGAAGCAGAGAAGCCGATATCCATCGACGGGTTCTCCGGAAAGGTGGAGACGCACATCGAAGTTGAGTACATTCCAGAAAACTTCGCTATCCACCCAACCTCGTTCAACGAGTACCTTGAGGACATTGATTCGGTTCAGTCGCAGGAGGAGTTATCTGCCAAAATCTTCTCCAATATCGATGAGGCGTTGGATACCAGCGAAATATGGGTAGACGTGAAGTTGCAGAACGCATCGACCACGAAAAACGTATACCTCAAAGACGTTCAGGGAATACATGGATAACGAAAAAACTGACAGAGCAGTTGTACTGCTTTCCGGCGGCATAGATAGCGCAACATGCCTTGCGATGGCTTGTGTGGAGTTCGAGGAGGTTATCGCTGTGCACATCAACTATGGACAGCAGACCGCAGACCTGGAGGGGAGTATGGCGGCGAAACAGACTGCCCTCTTGGAGAACGACAAACCTGCTGATGTCTATCCTATGACGATAGACTACAGGAGCGTAATGCAGAATTTCGCCGAGGGAGTAGCATCGAGTAGAGATTTCGAGGCAGATAAACAAACACAGCAGGATGGTCGGTCGGTCGGCTACCAGCCTATGCGAAACCTCCATCTGATTGCTACTGCGGCAGGCATCGCTGATCATAATGACGCATCTGCGATATATCATGGTGCGCAGGGTGGAGATGAGGCTGACTACCCTGACTGCCGCCCTGAGTTCATGACTGCGGCAGAGAATGCCGTGAACTGCTCGTTGGCGGATAAGGAGCATATAGAACTCAGAACTCCACTAATCGATATGGAGAAGCATGAAGTCATTAAGAGGGCTGACGAACTGGGAGTCTACCTCAACCATACGTACTCCTGCTACGAAGCAATCGAGGACGATGACCCCGAACCGTGCGGTGAGTGTCCCGCGTGTATCGAGCGAGGGGAAGCGTTCCATCTCGCTCGCGTCACCGACCCGTTCGGAACGCCTGACGCGGTGAAGAACAACAGTCCCGAAGCGTGGGAGAACATCCTGGAGGAGGTCAGTCACCGATGAGCAAGAACATCCGCACACTACGAGTCGAAGGTCACACTACGAGCACCGCACACCGCCTCATGCACTACGACGGGGCGTGTAACAACATCCACGGACACGACATGGAGTGGAACGCGAAACTGAAGGTGCGCGTTCCCAACGAGGACCACCAGATGGCGGAGGACTTCAAGGACATCTCCGACACGTTCGACCAGTACGACCACGCTATCCTCCTCAACAACGACGACCCACTCCTGCGTGCACTGGAGGACGCAGGCGGTACGTCGCTCGCCACCGAGGTCTTGGGCGAGGTCTACACCTTCGACGGTGACCCAACGACAGAACTCGTGAGTCGCGTCGTCGCGCAGCAACTGGTCGATACGTTCGAGAACGTCGAGCGTGCGTCCGTGGAAATCAAGGAAACGGCGAAGTACGGGATGGAAACGTCGTACCCGTCCGAAGATGCATAACATGACGGAGCAGAAACCAAGCCTTGCGATATCTGAGATGTTTTATAGCGTTCAGGGAGAAGGTCCGTACGCAGGTATTCCCTCCATCTTCCTGCGTTTGACAGGCTGTAATCTCTGTTGCGGAGGAAGGGAGAACATCAAACGCCCCGAGTCGGAAATGAAGCCGGAAGATGACGCAACGTGGGTATGCGACACCATTGCGGTCTGGAGGCAAGCGGCGTACACCATGCCAGCAGAAGAGTTGATAAAGGACTGGAATGCCCGAGGATGGCTGAATAAACTCCCGGAATCGCATATAGTCCTGACAGGTGGAGAGCCGACGCTGAAAAGACACCAGAAAGGCTTCACTGCTTTCATGAGAGAGTTGGAAGAAGGGACGGTTTACACGGGAGATATGCCCCTTGTCGAGTGCGAGACAAACGGGACAAAAGTTCCTACGGCTACGTTCAGCCGCCTCATCAATCATTTTAACGTCAGTCTGAAACTATCCAACTCAGGCATGGACACCGGAACGAGAATAAATGAGGACGCGATAAAGTTCTTCATCTCGTTCAACTCACAGATGGGGAATGGAGCAGTCTTCAAATTTGTAACCGATGGCAGGGATGAAGATGTGGAGGAGATTGAGGATATAGTCAATGCCTACTCAATTCCACGCGAGATGCTAACACTGATGCCGGCAGGGCAGACACGCGAAGATATGAGGGAGACCTATCCGAAAGTTGCGGAGATATGCAAGAAAAGGAACTGGAGATTCACTCCCCGGCTCCAGGTAGATACATGGGGAGAAACAACTGGAGTATGATTCGTGATAACATGCGTTGGGACGTAGATAAAGCACATGTCAGATGGAGCGGAATCGAGTCGAGAGTCGAGAACATCGCTCACCAGATAAAAGAGGAGTTGGCGGAGCATGAGTTGCGGGAGGATATAACAGAGATAGTTGGCGTAAGCCGAGGAGGGCTACTCCCGGCAGTTCAACTGAGCCATTATCTTGGCATGGACTCTATCGAGACAATCCATGCGACGCACTACGATGGAGACGACCAGATGGATGAGGTTAAGGTTAATAGCGATGAAATTCAGGAGGCGTTTACGAAGAACAATTGCGCACTCCTTGTTGACGATATCGTCGACTCCGGAGAAACGATGAAGGCAATCCTCGATAAGATTGAGCCGCACGGAGTAGACGTTTATACCGTTGCGATATTCGTCGACCCTGAGAGGGATTACGACCCGGACTTCTGGGCTACCGAAATCGATGGGTGGGTCGTGTTCCCGTGGGAGGTGAATGCGATATGAATGAGGCAGAGGAGGCGTTTGAAGACTTCATGGAGGCGTTGGACCTCGACCTCGACGATGAGCATATGAAGGAGACGCCTGAACGAGTTGCCCGAAGCCGGCTGAATGAGATATTTTCGGGACTCAACGAAGACCCTCGAAAACACCTCAAAACCACATTTGAGGACGCTGGGCAGTACAGGGGAGATGCGGGATGGGTTGTCGAAGACAGCCTACAAGTTCAGTCGATGTGTGCGCACCACTTTCTCCCAATCAGAGGAGAAGCGTTCGTCGGCTACATACCGAGAGATGAAGTAGTCGGACTTTCGAAACTCTCCCGCGTCGTTCAGGGATACTCACGTCGACCTCAAGTTCAGGAGCGGTTGACGAATCAGATTGCTAACGCTATCTACGAAGAACTTGATGCGCACTCGGTCATCGTGCTTATTAAGGCAGAGCATATGTGCATGTCTTTCCGCGGCGTTCAAGAGCCTAACTCGAAGACGACAACATCAGCCCTGCGAGGACAGGCACGGAATGAGGAGCACATCAAACAAGAATTCTTCGACCTAATACAGAGGGAAATATGAGAGTATATTTAGCCGGACCGATGACACATAATCCAGATGGCAAGAAATGGAGAAGGCAGGTCAAGCATTCGTCGACAACCGTAGACTGGCTTGACCCAGTTGCTGAGGCAAAGGAGGATGAAGAAGACCTCGAACCTGAGACGATAGTCGAACTCGATAGAGGTATGCTGAGAGACGCTGACGCTGTTCTCGTCGGCGATACTGGAGAAAGGTCTCCGGGGACATGGCGGGAGGTCGAGTACGCGCTTTCGATCTGTGAGATTCCGGTTGTCATATTGCTGGACCCGCTAAACGCAGGTAATCTCGATAAACTCCATCAGCCATCTCCATGGCTTCGGCAGGCAGGGCATTGCTCGATGTTTCTCGAAGACGCCATTTATCAGATTCGTCAGGAGGTGTCAGAATGAAGTGGGGACCCGGCTCTCCTGACGGCGAGTTGAGCGGCTTAGAGAGCAAATCTGAGGTGGCCGATGATAATGCCATAGAGGAGAATAAAGAAGATGAGGAGGCTGTTGAGGAGGCTCAGAGTACCTTAGACGAATTAGCCTCACCCGAGACTGACTGGAGGGATGGCACCGTCGACGATGTGCTAAGAAAAGGAGAGTATGCGTTCCTTCCAGTCTTCGGTTTTAATGAAGGACATGTAGCCGTCCGCCGCTATGCAGAACGGCTGGAGATGGATGATGCTGAACTATTCGATGAGGAGGCGTTTTCGAAAGGTCGTATGTTCGCTGAGGAGAAGTATGAGGGGGAGCCGACGCGATTGGACGGCAAAGAACTCTCGTGGTGGGAGGGCGACTCTATTATGCCTAAGCACCCCTTCATCCTCATAAATCCTGTTGGCTTTACGACTGCTGATGCTGATGCTAAGGACTTCCGCGACCTCTTCCGACTTCAGAAGGGAGAACAGTTCACGTTCTCTGATTCCGGCGGATATCAAATCATGTCGATGGATGAGGCTGAAATCGTCGAGAGTCGGGAAGAACATGAGTTCCAGGAGTATAATGTCTATCCTGAACGGCTTCTTGAGTGGCAGGTGAGTAACGCTGACGCGGGAGCCTCCATCGACTTTCCGCCGTACAACATCTCTGGAGACTCCAACTTCCCTGACGCTGTCAAACATACAGAGGAGTGGCGAAAGTTCTATGACAGGCGTAGAAAGAGGAGCGCAAAAATGGCTCTCCGCATGGGTATTCGCCTGCAGGAGATGCGTTCAGAGGGGGACAGAGATGCGTTAGATTACATCTACGCACCGGTCATTCACGGGAAACCTCATCCGAAGAGAACGCACTCATATCTGTCCAGATGGCATGGCGCAATCGTTAAAGCACTCGACTTCTGGCCGAGGGGATGGACACTAAAACCCGAGCCGTCAAGTTCGTTCGGACAGATAGCACTGCATCTCGCATACGCCGAAGAGTGTTTGCTTAATAATGGAGAGGATGAGCCGAACACAGACTATCTCCATGTCTTGATGGTTGGAGGTCTACTGCAGAAATGTCTGATAATGTACTTCGCTCGTGATGTCGATGCGATGGTTACGAGTGATGCGTCGACGTATGCCGCCGGAGGAAAACGACGACAGTTCGACCTGCCTAAAACAGCAAGACGGCGATGTGTCATAATCTCGAACAGAGACGATGAAGAACGCGAAGACTCGGCTATGGACGCAACTCGCCTTGACCGATATCCCTGCCGCTGTCAAGTCTGTTCAACTGTTGAGCGAACAGCCGGCTTCGAGTTTATCACCGAGGGTACGGACTCGGCACGCAATGCTACCATGAATCTGCATAACCTCCATCAGGCACTGAGTATAGAACGGACACTCGACGCACTTCTGCGAGAGGAGGATACGCAAATTGCCGAGACCGGCGGAGAACCTACCGGCTCCGAGTTCTGGCGTTTCATCAAGACGCTGACGCCTGAGAAGAGGGTCGAGGACCTGTACAGAGCAATGGATTATATCCGGCTGACGAAGGAGGAGGGTATCGATGAGGCGAACAGACAGTACCGTATACTATGGGACTCTTCGTCGGGTCGAACAGTTCTCCCCGCTTCGTCGTCTGCCGATTGGTAAGGATATACTACCGTCTTATTTTACACCAGTAACTTTATTATGCATGCACCCGTATTGTATAATGTCGTCGAAGGGACGTAGGACAAGGGACGTAGGACGGTAAAACAAAAGGGGTCCGGTCCTCGCCAAGCGGACCTGACTCCTGAGCCGGGAAGGCTCAAAGTATGAAGGCGAAAGTAGGGGACTGAACTGCGTCCGGGTCCCGGACGTGCCTATGGTGGGCGAAGTTCCTCAGTGGAACTTTTGGTGGTCCCCGCGGGACGTGCCGACGGCAAGAAAACCAAAAACGGCAGACTTGCTGACGGTGCGAATATAATTCCGTGGTGTCTCGTCTAATAAGCCACGGCGGAGCCGTGAAGTGGCAGGTGCCTGAAGTCCCTCCCGGTGAGAGCCGACAGGTCGTTGGAGGTTCTGAGCCAAGTTCAACTATTCTTCGGTCGACGGTCAACGTTGTTTTCTCCGGCATTCGGTCGACTACTGAGTAACCAGCCACTCAACGTGTAGGGCATCAGGGAAATGTGAGGCTCCGGGATGAATAGTATATAAATAACATATGGCTACAGGCAACCAGCCTCCCCGTGGCGTAGCCGGGTAACGCTAATTGGTTGCAGGATAAACTATGAGCGTAGAAAAACACACACGCAACGGTGCGAGGTATAGCACGAAAGGCAGTAGGGTAAACATCCGCGGGTTGAATCCTAACCGGGATGCGGACGTTCGGATTGATATTAAGAATCTTATCAATAGCAAAAGCAAGTCGTACTGCGTTGACCTCGAAGCGAAAAGAGTCATCAAGGTAAGAACCAGTCCAACACGAGGACATGACAAAATAAACGATTTGAATCCATCCAGTAGCAAGAAGGTGCGTGAGATAGTGGAGAAAGAATTCGGCGTCGAACTGGAGAACTAACCCATGTCGGCAGTAAAACTAACATCGGTGTGCCGGAAATGTCAACGTGGCGAACAGCACACAATGGAAGAGTGCGAGGCATACAGGGTGCAAAGATGACTGAAACAGACTTCGAGTCCACGCCAGCCGTCGAGGCATTACGTCGAGAGAAAGATGAACTGACGCAAGAAGCCATTGCGTGGTTCGGAGAAAGACATGATGGCGGCGATGAGAAAGCACTGGAGTATATCGAGGAAGCCGTCCATGCCGAAGGGACGGGCTATTTCAGAGAGCACAATGACCTCGGTCGAGTGAAGGACGATTATGCGTTATTCGTGTTCATTGCCGCAGGGGGATGTGATGAGTGTGATAACGAGTCGTGGGCACACTTCGACGATGATGAAAAACTCAGATGCGATAACTGCGAGGAGGTTCAGCCACATGCCGTATAACACGGCGGAAACACCTTGCGACAGATGCGGGGGAGAGTTAGTTCAGCCGCAAAAAGACACTCAGTATGAGTGTCAGACGTGCGGTAAAGTGGTCGCTCCACGCATAATATCGGGATAGAGAAAAACATCTCTCCTCCTCTTGTCGGGACAGCCACGGCGAAGTCCCCTGATGAGCCTGCGTGGCGGCAGGCGAAATAAGAGGTACGAACAATGTCTGCGAAGCAAGAAACTGCCGACGCTGAGGAACTGTCTGACAAAAAATATGGAACGCTGATGAATGTCGCGAGGTCGGTCAACGAACAGTTCGATGCCGACATCGATACCGACGCCCCGAAAAAAGATGAGGTCGCTAAAGAGTTAGCCGAGGTAGGAGTCGAGGTCGACGGCGAAGAGTTCATGAAAGAGGGAGAGGAGGTCAACAGGCTGGAGTCTCAGTACGACCCTGAACAGAGGTCAGGGTCGAGTGAGGAGAAGCCACAGGACAAAACGATTCTGTACGGGCTGACGAGAGCCGCTACGACCGAGCAGAGAATCGAGGAGATAGCGGACGCCCTCGAACCAAAGTACGAGGTCCAGGAAGCCGCAGGGGGAGATAAATACAGCATTGTCCTCCCCGCTGAAAACAACCCTGACCAAGCACATCTCTTCGAAGATGAGGAAGCAGAAGGCGAGGAGAGCGAGGAGAAGGGCGAGAGCGAGGCTGAGAGCGAGGAAAAACAGGAGGCTGACCAAAACGACGGCGACTCTGAGAGCAATTCTGAGCCGGCTGAGAGCGATTCTGAGGGCGATGAGCAGGATTTTCTCTACGCTGTCTTAGAAGACCAACTTGCTGAAAAGTCGAAAAAGGAGATCTACGAGCAGGCTAAAAAACTCGGCATTGATGGTAGGTCGGACATGACGAAGGGAGAACTAATCAGTGCAGTTGCCGAGGAACATCCTAAGACAGCGTAGAGAAAATCCTGCTCACTTTCGCTGTCGGGACAGCCATGCAGAAGTCCCCTGACGAGACGCCGTGGTTGGCGTCGAAACAGTTTACGAAAGAAACATAAGGTGATGCCAATGATAAGGTTACGAAAGAGCGACGACGAAGACTTTGAGTTGGAACTCGTCGGAGATAGGGTCGGGGAATGGATCAGAAGTGACGTGATGATAAACACGGGAGATATGCAATGAAACCAGAGAAAAAAGATATATCAGAGATAGATAAAAAAGAGGAGTACTATCAACAGTGGATCGACTGGGCAGATGAACATAGAGCGGGATTCCTTGGAAGTGTTCTACTACCCCGCAATCCGTCGGAAGAGGCAGAGAAGTTATTCCATAAGTCCATGACGGAGTACGGGCCACATGGCGTTGCGTATGCTCAAGAAGGTCTACATATGAATGGAGAGTATTTCGACGACTACTTCGTTGATGGCAACGACTCATTCGAGGAGATGAAAGAGGCGTTTGAAACTGATATCGAAACGTTCATCAGCATGGCATAAACATGAGTGACAAGAAACTTGACTCAGGCATTAGCCTGCACGGAGAGAAACTGAAGGCAGTAGTTGAGGACCCTGAGGAGGCAGAAATCCTCGGGTACGGGGTAATGTACACAATGAGGGCGATGAGGAGGATGTCGAGATACCCGTCGCCGCCTACGCTGACGGATGTAGTGCGGTCGGTCAACGAACAGTTTGACGACGACATTGAAGCAGTGGTTGAGGACCCTGAGGAGGCAGAAATCCTCGGGTACGTGATAATTTACACAATGAGGGCGATGAGGAGGTTGCCGAAAAACCCGTCGCCGCCTACGCTGACGGATGTAGTGCGGTCGGTCAACGAACAGTTTGACGCCGACATCGACACCGATGCTCCGAAAAAAGCATGAGTGACAAGAAACTTGACTCAGGCATTAGCCTGCACGGAGAGAAACTGAAGGCAGTAGTTGAGGACCCCGAGGAGGCGGAAATCCTCGGATACGGGGTAATGTACACAGCCGGTGGCGATTGGAAACTAATGGTTCCGCGTGACTGGCTGATGAGAAAAGTTGAGGAGTTGAACATACCACGCTGGGTGGCACCAAGTGCTCCCCGCCCGTCGAGTGCATATAAACGAGCACTTAAACGGCTCCGTGAGGAGGGATTAAACGAAATATCCATCACGGCACCACGACTCGATAATCAGGTCAAAGCACCACATCCGGTCAGATTCCACCTGAATGACGGCGATAGTCACAAAGTTAAACATCTTTACGCTGAGGTGTTCTTCGATGAGGATGAGTGCAAAGAAGATGAAGGAAAATGGATTCAGCATCATCTCGGATACTTCGACTACGACGCTGACTCGCAAAGTCCAGTTACCTACAAGGACAACGGCCTATCCGAAGAGGACTTACTATATGAGCAGTGGAGGAGGGTGGCTGACGGAGTAGACGATATGTTTGAGGAGATGAAAACAACTCACATCGGACATGATATCCGCAAGATGATGTACTACTCGACGCGTGACTACACCGAATCGGTCATTAAACTTCGGGATGGCGGTGCGGTCTACTTCTTCCCCTCCGGGCTAATCGACTTCATCGATAAAATGAGCGAACTCTACGATATGATAGATGAGAAGTGGAAGGTGGGAGGGCAGGCAATGGCTATCAGGTCGTTCCCTATCTTCGAGAGCGATAGCGACTGGATAGAGGAGAGAGTTCAACAATCTCTTGAGGATGCAGTCGACGATGCCCTTGACGAAGCGTTCAGCGAATTCGATGAGGGGGAGACCGCCGAAAAGACGGTGCGCATAATCAAGGAGAACCTATCGGTCGACGCCGAAACTGCTGAACGGTACAATGAACTCCTTGAGGCACAGTTGGATATTGAGGAGATGTTGGAGGAGTTTAAACACAGTATCGATGACGAGGATAAAAAAGATATTATTGAACGTGCTGTCAGTCAGGCAGACGTACAGGAGTTCTGATAAAAATGAGCAAACAAGCAGACAGACTACTCTCCAATCTACTGGAGGGGAGAGAGGATGACTCGATAGACTACGAGAAAGCGGTTTGGGAGGTCGAGGAGATATGTGGCGTGCAAAGAAATACGGCTGAGACATACATCAGACGGAGTGACGAAGTGAAGAAAGTCATCAATGAGTTCGGGGATACGGAGTTAGTCGACCCCTTCGACTCCCAAGACGCGGTAGAACTGGACGATGACGAAGTTCTGGAGATGGAGGTCGGAGACGCTACCTCAAAGAAATTCTCCGAACTCGAGAAACTGGAGGACGTTGGACATCCTCACGTTCCAGATAGCGATAACTACATCAGGAGGAAATGTATAGGCAAGCAAACTGACGTAACGGTTGTTACGTCGGCTATGGCTGATGATGACTTCGGGACTCTCTTGGTCGGAGAGGCTGGAGTAGGCAAAGATAAGTGCGTTGAGCACATCTGTGCCAAGACCAATAGGGCGATGCTTCGCGTTACGGCATCGGGAGATGAGGACTTCGTCGACCTCCTGATAGGGCATTATGCTCCAGCAGGGAACGGAGATGGAGGGTTCGAGTACAAGCATGGTCTTCTCCCAATCGCGATGAGGAACGGCTACACGCTGGTCATCGACGAGATAAACATGCTATCAGGCAAAGTTCAGAGTCAGCTGAATGGAGTCCTTGAGGACAGCGACAAGAGGCACCTGACAATACCCGAGACGAACGAAACGATAAAGCCGCATAAAGAGTTCAACATCGTCGGAACGATGAATCCGCAGAAGATAGGGTACGGCGGCACCGAGAAACTGAACAAAGCATTCGAGAGCCGGTTCATTGAGATACCGTTCCCTGGACTCGATGAGTCAGCCGAGAAAAGAGTCGTCGCGCAGGCAACGCAATGGGACTCAACAGATGAAAACCTTGATAGACTCCTGAAAGAGTCAGGTGGCATCGTCTCAGGTATCAGGGTGATGTACGAGGCAGGGCAACTCTCGACGTGGGTTTCGACGCGAGATGTAATGAAGATAGCGAAGATGACAGAAAAACTCGGCAAAACAAAGACAGCCACGGAACTGGTTCTGACCGGAATCGCTGACCCTAACGACGAGGACACAATCAGGTCGGCGATAGAAGACCAAAACTGGAGGCAATAACAATGAAAAGAATACATCCTGGACTAAAAACGAAAAGAGTTCGAGAAATGTTCTCCACCGAGGAGAAGCAGAAACTAAAGGAGTCGAGGCAGAGGAGGGAGTACTTGGAGCAGTTAGCGGCGATACAAACAGGTAAAAACATCCATGTGGAGTTCGGTGATAGCGCGAAGGCAGACGTAACGTCGAGAAACTCGAAACTTGGGCACACCGATAGACTGGTAATTACCATTCCGACCGATATCGCAGACCAACCAGTGACTGACCTTGACGATGAGGTGTGGGACATGCTGTACCAGAAGATGCTTCTATATCACGAATTAGGGCATGTACTCTACACTGACTGGCCATCCTTCGAGGCGAATCTGGTGCAACGGCAACACCCTCTAACGGAACCCTACAAATATATGTGGAATATCCTGGAAGACGGCGCTATCGAACGCCTCCTCAAACAGAGATTTGACATCGAAGATGACCTCGAAGCCCTGAATCGAAATCTCATCGAAAACGCGACCCCTAAAAACGGTGCGGGGTTCACATACTTAAGAGCGATAGACTGGTGCCTTCGTGGATACGTACATGACCAGTCTGACGTGTACGAGGATTTGAAGGCAGGTAGAAAGGGCTACTCATTTAATAGTCCTGATGATGATCATCTGATGGTTGACTGCGCGGAACCAATCATCGACGACTATGCCGACGCAATCATGCAGACAGATGCCCCCACAGAACGGAATAGACTCTACGACCAGTTTTTCGATGAAATTGCTGACATCTACGAAGACGATACTGATGTTAACGTTCAAATGCATGAGGTTCCCGATATAATGCCGGACGATGCCGATGAAAACGATGGTACTGAAGGGAAACCTGCTGATGTAGAGGAAGACGATAACGATAGCGATGAAGAGGAAGCAGTGGTCGACGATTACGAGAAGTTTGAACTGAGCCTTCAACGCGAGTATCAGAAGAACATGGAGCGGTTCACGGATGAGGACGGGGAGAGCAAAGCAACTGATATCGAGGAATGGGTGAGGGTCACTGATACAGATTACGACCTCAATACATTATACGGCATAGAGGTCCCTCAGTCCGGCAGAAGTGCCGATAAAAAGACGAAGATGGAGGCGGAGCAGGTGTCTCGACCGATTGCCACGGAGTTCGAGCAACGGCTTAAACAGGAGCAGAGAAGTCGGAGGCAGAAAGGAAAAAGGTCTGGAAAACTCAATACGGGAAGTCTCCATAAGACGAGGCAGGGGGACACCAAGATATTCGAACAGTCAACCGACCCTGACGAGAAAGACTACTCTGCATGCGTCATCCTCGACCGCTCAGGCTCGATGCGGGACATGATGTCTGACGCGGAGGTGGCGGCGGGAGCATTAATCTATGCTCTTGATGATGTCGGCATTGACGCTCTACAACTATCCATTTCAAGTGCCTCGGGGACTGTTCTCGAAAAGACTGTTAATCAGGATGTCGAGGATGCGAGTGACGCGATGTTTTGCGGAAAAGCGGGAGGAGGCACGCCGATGACTGACGGGCTAATACTCGCAAAAGAAAGGCTTGAAGACCTCGGAGGCAACCCCTTCGTCATAATTGTCCACGACGGCCATCCCGACCACCAGGAGCGGTATCGGGATATACTTGAGGAGTGCAACTTCCCTGTACTCGGCGTCTACCTGGATGAGGCGGGCAACTTCGGAGAGCATCATATAAACGATTCATCATACTTCCACAAACTGACGATGGAGCATAAAGATAACGCCGCACAAGCCGTTAAGCAGATGGCTAAAGGAGTGATGTTCTGAACTGACTGCTCCCGATGACCCTGCCGGCGAGGGAGCATGGAGGACTCAATGACAGAATACAGAGATGATGCACTGTATCTGACTCCGGACCTGAAACCGAAGGATGTCAGGCAATTCGTCTATAAACGAGCAACCAACCCTCGACAAGTCGCTGGACTGACCATATACTCATTCAACAATCATGTTCTCGATGTCAACGCTATCGAGGAGAGTAGAGAGATGTTCGAGAGAGATAAGTACTTAATCCCGTACCAGGTCCCGGCTATCTGGGGATATATGTACAAACTCCTGCCTGACGAAATTCGGGAGGTTGAGGTCTTGAGTTATAGTTCGGTTAAGCAGGAGTATACACCGTTCTCGAATATCGACCGATTGAGCAGGGAGGAGAAAGATGTTAAGTTCCAGCACGCTCTAATGGAGGAGATGAGAGATTAACTTCGACTACCACGAGAAATTCGGCTATCTTGAGTACAGTACAGCACCGCGAATAAGTATTCCGCTTCGTATAAGAGAGAGGCACCTGACGAGAGACGCAAGAACTGCATTTCTGCAGGCTGTCGGAACACATCTGGTGTCGACGATATGGAGTGGCAGGGATAACATACAGATATTCTTGCCTCTCAGCGAGTGGATGACGACGGACTCGGTTAAACGAAAAATCTCTAAGGGAGGGCTAATATCTGTAGGACGTTTTGCTGATGCCGTAGATAACGCTGGCGATGAGATATATGGATTCCTCCGGACGCACGACATAGAGAAACCATGATGTATTACGACGACCCGGATAAGATCACGTACGACTACGCTGATACGTTGGTCGAGCGATATGCACTGGAGTATAGCGACCGAAGGTCGAGAGTTCGATCTGAAGATGTAGCGAACGCGTATGATGTTGAGGCATCGCACCACAATCTCATACGCATAAATGAGGCATTGAAGAAACGTTTCGAAATAACGCAAAAGGGGAACGCGAGAGCAACGCAATTTAAATTATGCAGAAAGTCAAAGCAAAAATCGATATCCACGAACCTGAAAACTTGACGGCTCAGATAGACAGGCATGATGAAGTCGAGGAATACATGTTGACAAGCCTCGACGCAGGGGATATAGTAATCGAGAACATTGGCTTCGAACGGAAAACACCCTCCGACTACGCATCATCGTTGCAGAGTGGAAGACTTCGTAGACAGATCAGGAAGATGACGGAGGAATTCGACGCGGCATACATCCTCATCGATGGAACGATGCCCGATACTTTGACTCATAGCGGAATGAAGTCTAAGGCTCTAAGAGGCTCTATGGCGAGTGTTATGGCGCGGGAGGGCATAAGCGTCATTCCCTGCACAAATCTCTCTCTACTCGCCGATATGAGCGTTAGACTCGCCAGAAAACACATAGAGGAACCCAGCAGTAGCCATCTCCAGAAAGGCTCAGTGGAGGAGGAGGCACCTGCGGGGAAACAGATGTGGGGATGTCTTCCTGGAGTCGGTCCAGAGCGTGCTGGAAAACTATATGAGGCGTTCGGCTCCCCAGTTCAGTTCGCTAAAAGAAATCAGGAATCTGTTGACATGCTCCAGGAAGTAGAAGGCATCGGGAAGAAAACCGCGGAACAGATAACGGAGGAGTACTTGAAATGAAATGCGATAACTGCGGACAAACTGCTGGTGTAACGCACCAAAGGAATAGAATCGTTTGGAAAACACAATTCGGCTTCCCGCCGATATATCGAGTAATCGAGGAGGAGATGTGGTGCCGAAAGTGCCATGATGTTGTACCGAGCCAAGCCAAGAAGCGGCGAAAACTGGAGATAAAAGAATGAAAGACCTGCCACGCGAAATGTTACGACGCAGTCTTGAAGATGCTGTGCACGTCGCACAGGACGTTAGCGAGGAGGAAGGAGTACAGTTCGACGATGGAGCAATAAGTCAACTCTCCGTCCAACTCTATCAAGTACGGTTGGCACGGATGGAGCAACGCAATCAGCAGAAACGTCTCCAAACAAATGGAGGAGGGGGAGTTCAATGACGAGGATGTGGGGAGTTGCTCCCGTTCTCCTATGCGATGACCACCTCCTTGGAGAACATAACGAGATGCACATGATAGTCGGAACCATCCGAAAACATCAGCACGGCGAAGCAATAGTTCAAGGTCATGCAGATAAAGGGCAAATAGATACAAGTCTCATACAGGAACGTCACGATGAGTTGAAGGAGGAGATGATTGCTCGTGGTATGGAACACGAATCTCCTATGGACTACGAGAACGAGTTAGATATCGGTGAGGTTGACAGTCAACGTAGTCAGGAGATTCTAAGAGATAGATGTGAGATGTGTTCAGGACGCATGGAGTTGAAACCCGATGTCTCGACAAGAGTGATGGAGGAGGTCGGAAATGACTAACGACAAGTACGGCGAGGATGTCGATATGGTCATCTGCGAAGCCATCCCTGCGGCAGAAACGGATAAAGTCGGATTGCCACGGGATGCCATGCAGGCTCTCGGCATCAAACCCGGACACCCCATCAAAATCGAGGATGGGCTGGGCGAATACATCATCCTGAAACCACGAGAAGACGCTAAATGGGACTGTCCGCTATGTGGATATACAAACTCCGGGCACCGCCGCCGATGTAAAGAATGTGACTGCCTCGACCCGCGAGAGGAGGAGGATGGGGATGGGGAGTAGGACAGAGCGTCTTCTCTTAGAGGACATCGAAGAGAAGACAGATTACACCGGCATTCGCGTGGACTTTGGGGGTGGAGCCGGGTATCATAACCCTCACGACGCGGGAGACCTCTTAGTCTCGAAACCGGTGGATGGTCTCTCTTCGGTGATGGTGATAGAGGAGAAATACAAATCGACTGACGCAAACCGATATCTGCAGGAGGATGGCATGAAGTTCGACGCGATGATAGAGTTTGCGGAAGCGATGGGAGCGACACCGGTTCTTGCCTGCCGGTGGTCGAGCAATTTGGAATGGAGTCCCGGCGCCGAACACTATCTAACTGACGCACGAGAAGTCGAGAGAACATCAGCCGGAAACATCAGTGTTAAACCCGAGACTGCAACGCAGTGGAAGTCCGCAGAAGAGTTCTTTGGGTAGCCTCTCCTCACAAGCCTCTCAGCGGCTCTCAGAGCAAACTGAGACATGCCGATGATTGCCTTATCGAGCCTGCAGTTTCAGGCTCTCTCAGGCTCTCAGACCGGTGAGAGGTTATGAGAGAAGCTACTGCTTCCATAAGGTCGCGGTGACGTTATAGAAGTCGCGGTTAAGCCACTCCACTTCATACCCGACGCAGACATATGTCCCGGTCGGCAGGGCATCTCCGCCGTTTGTGGCTTGTGTTACTGAGATTGTGTTGATGTCGCTGGAGTTGTTGTCCTCGACCTTGTTGTCGCCGTCCGGGACTTTCCGGAGATTGGTGGCTCCGATAGCGCGAAGGGACTCCTCCCATATCCGGGTCTGCTTCGCCGTTAGGATCATCGAGATTTCGTATTCATCGTTGCCGGTTTTGCCCTGTTGCCCGACATTCTTAGAGACATCGCTGGTCGTAATCTGCGCCTCCTCCAAATCGAAAGCCCACTCATCAGATGCCTTCGTTTGGTCGCTGTAGGATGTTTGAGCGGTCTTACTCGCATCCGGCATCAACGTGATCGTTGCCTCATATTTGTCGCCGTCCTGATCCACGATCTCCTGTTCAAAACGCTCGACGTACCACGTATCTTTATAGCGGACATCATTGCGGATGCTCGGTGGCTTGATCGTGTGCTTGTTATCTCCGTCTGCCCTGCCGACCGTCTCGAATGTGCCATCAGCGTTCTGGACGATATCGGCTTTCTCGGCGTTGGCTTTGAAGCCGGATAGCTCGTTATCGAGGATGGTCTTCCGCACTCGGACTTTTAATACCAGCTGATCCCATTTCCGCACCTCTTCGAGAAGTCTACCGATCTGTTTACTGCTTATCGTCCAGTTCAGTGTTATGCGTTTTGCCTGTATCGGGGATGCTGTGAGAGAGGTGATGGTAGCGGCGGCGGTAGTCGATGTTGTAGGGGATGCCTGCACTGGAGAGCCGGTAGCCGTCTGGATGTTTGCGACGATAGTTATCTCGGTGTTTGGTATCAACGGAGATGTTGTAGCTGACTGGACTACCGCATCGGCAGTTGTTGTTGGAGTTGCTCCTGCTTGGATTGTTGATGCCGTCGCCGTCTGGATGTTGCCATCTGTAGCAGATGCAGTTGGACTGGATTGTTCAGGAGTTGCCGACATATCAGTCACGGAGCCGTCAGCTATCACTGTCCCGCCGAGCTGTGCTTCCCCGAGTTTACGATTACCGAGCTGTGTCATTGATTGCCTTGCTGTAAGCCGCTGAGACGCCGTATAAGCGGCGTGTCGGCAGGGATGACTCTATGTATATCATCTCCTCTTGAGACGGATATAAGAGCGGCTGACGCCGCTCTAAGAGCCATTTAGCATCTGATACGTTATCCATTTCGAGGAGGTGGAGGTCTTCGTTATTCCGCGCTATCTCCTTTGTGATATGATGGAGTTCGGTGGGATGTTTGAAGGCGTCAAGGGACATTGCGCCGCCCTGCCAATGGCGCTTCCCCTGCGTATGCCCGATCTCATGGATGACGAGATATGGGGATATGTTGGTGGCTTCATTGAGCCAGATAGCTTCTCCGCCGTATCGGGCGTATCCACGCCAGTCATATTCGGAGTCACACATCATTACATCGATCTCTCCAATAGTGCCTTGTTTTTGGCAGTATCCGTCTACAAACATCGGCTGACTCATCACGAGGAGGGCGGCAAAGAGGATTCTCATGTCCCCTTCACTTTGAGAGCTGACACGACCTCTCCTGACAGATCGAGGTCTTCCAAGTTGATGTTGCGGCGATGTTTGTCGATGCTTCCCGGCATTGCGTGTTTATCTATACTTGACATGGTTATCTTATCATTTTACGGAGCGTAAACGTTCCTGATGTGGGGTCGCTTGCCGGCGTCACTTTCACCTTCAGGATGTCCCAAGGCTCCGTCAGATAGTCGCTATCGTACTTATTTGATTTGACTGTCTTGGCTCCGGGACTCCCACCAGAAACACGGAGGTCTTCGCTTTTGTTGAAGTTGGCTTTATCTTCCCCTATCGTCGCCTCAATTTCGACATCAACATCAACATCCAGCCCATTCTCATATCGCAGAAGCGTACCGTTTTCTCCGGGGAAAAGTTTGTAACTCTCCGTACTCCCGGAGTTCGCATCATGGTCGAACGACCCTATCTTATCCGCCATTTAGAACTCCTCCTCCATATGGTCTGAAGGACGCCACGAAGACGGAGTTATTTTGTTACCGTCCTCATCTGTTGGCTTCTCACCCGGATTGTTTTCGTAGTATTGTTCTACATCTCCGGGACTATGCCCGCCAACCGGAGTCCTGTATCGGCTTAAAGTCGCGTCATCGGGTAGAGGGTATCCCTTGAGTGCGCCATAGAGACTTTGAGCCTGCGCCTTAGCGGTCTTCCCTTGGTCTATGTCCTCGTACGTGACCCTTGCAGAAAGCCTCTCTCCGCCGCTCTCAAGACTTACACGCGACTTGCTATATTCCTCCGCTACACCATTATCATCCTCCCCCGGTAACTCGCCTTCGAGGTTATCCAGTAAACTACTATCGTTCGACTCTACCGATAGTTTGATACACTGTCTTATCTTCATAACTTAGCCCTCCGTGGAGCAGTCATTCTATTCAACTGTTGGATTTCGGCATCAAGAAGTCTCCTTGTCCATCCAGCTACAAAC
>JBDGRN010000109.1:0-29800 GCA_042218125.1 Halobacteria archaeon
CTTTCGTAAATCCCGTAGGGATTTACCAAACACCCGACCCGTGGAGAGTTCACTCAGGCGGTGCTCTCTATCTTTATAACATCCCCCTCCTCCAGTACGGTATCGTCGGCCGTCCTCTGCCCCTTACGGGCGTCGACTGCATGTATATATCCCTCACCCACGTCTGAATGCACTTCGAAAGCCAGGTCTTTAGGTGTCGATCCTTTCTCAAGGAGGAATGCGTCGGGGAGAACGTTTCCGGAACCGTCAGTCCAGTCACCTGGGTCCTCTACGGGATAGGCCGTAATCATGTCTAGGACGTCGTAGACGGAGCGGTCGAGAACCGCCTGTATCCCGGTTCCGCCGTTCTCCTCCATGAAATCCGAGATTCGTTCCAGGCCCTTACGTTGTCTGTCGTTGACCTCGTCGCTCAGTTCGAAATCCGCGTCCCCCGGTTGATACTCCACCACTCCATCCTCCGCTGCACGCCGGAGTGCCAGTTCGCTCTCGGCACTCGTGGGTACTGCGTTTGCAGTTTCTTTTAGGGCTTCGAGGTTAGATTCGGGTGCTATCTCGGCCTTGTTCGCCGCGGTTATAATCGGCTTGGATATCTCTCTCATCACGGATGCGAAGTTCCGGATCCTGTCCTGGTTCCAGTCCTTGAACTCGGGTGCGTCGGTTTTCCGCAGAGCTATCTGGATCTCGGGCTCGGATGCACCGACGCCCGTAAGTATCTCAGCGAGTTCCTCGGTGAAGTCGAAGTTCGGCGTCTTGGAACGTCTCTCGAGCTTCTCCCAGTTTTCCTCAAGAATACCGGCTATCCAGAGATCTATCTCGTTTTCGAGGAAGTCCACGTCCTCCACCGGGTCATGGTCACCTGGCTCTACGGGTTCACCTTTTTCGTTGGTTGCTCCTGCGGCGTCGACTACATGGATTATCACGTCCGCTTGCCGCAGTTCGTCCAGAAACTGGTTTCCCAGACCCTTTCCGAGATGGGCGTCGGGTACGAGTCCGGCGACGTCAACGAGTTCGACAGGCACGTATCTTTTCCCCTTCCGACAGTTACCACATCTACTTTCCAGTTCGAGACACGGGCAGTCTGTCTTAACCGAAGTTACACCCCTGTTGGCGTCTATAGTGGTGAACGGATAGTTCCCTGTTTCTGCTTCTGCCATGGTGGCGGCCTGGTAGAACGTAGACTTACCGGCGTTAGGTTTTCCAGCAAGCCCAACCGTAATCATTTGTTCTTGGTACGGTGGTTGGTTTGATAATCTGTTCGGTGTGAACTGGTGATTACCGGTTTGAGTATCATATCAGGCATTCTTAACGATGTAAGAAGGTTTCTTGAGTACCGTTTTTGTTTGGTTGGTGAGTTGGTTGTTTGGTTATTGATTTCTAATTATATTCATTTCTCTGCGGCAGAAAATAGGGTTAAATATGTCGTGGTTCTGCAGGATTATAGTGTCGGGGTATGGCAGCAAATGGTGGTAATTTTTCCTTCCCCGGGTCACCGGGGTTGGTAGCAGGTAGGTTAGTAACCTGCATTTATTTGTTGTACCTGTAACGGCATAAAAGGTTTCATAATTAAATGTGTCTGGTTAATAATTGAACGAACGATATATTATTATGCCAAATAGATCGATTTTGTGTGTGAATCGTTCACAAATTACCTAGAAAAGCGATAGGGTTTTATAGAACCAAAAAGATATCTTTCAATGTATGAGTCAAAATATAGGAAATCAGCCTGTTCTTGTACTGGATGAAGATACGGAAAGGACGTCCGGAAAAGACGCTCAAAGTATGAATATTTCGGCCGCGGAGGCAGTCGCGGAGTCCGTACGCACCACCCTAGGGCCCAAAGGCATGGACAAGATGCTTGCGGGAGACGACGGAGGAAACGTGATCATCACCAACGACGGCGTAACGATCCTGAACCAGATGGACATCGAACACCCCGCAGCCGACATGATAGTCGAAGTTGCGGAGTCGCAGGAAGAGGAAATCGGTGACGGAACTACTTCGAGCGTCGTCATAACGGGAGAACTTCTGAAGAAGTCCAGGGATCTAATAGACCAGGACGTACATCCCACCGTAATTACGGAAGGATACAGAAAAGCAAGCGCCAAAGCACAGGAAGTCCTTGAAGAAAACGCCTCGAACGTTGAGCCTGACGACAGGGAACTCCTTGAAAAAATCGCGAGCACGGCGATGACAGGAAAGGGTCCGGACGAGATCACCAACAACATCACGGACCTTATCGTGGGGGCTGTAACCGCGGTAAACGACAACGGAAAAGTCGACCTCGACAACATCAAGATAGAGTCCGTGGTCGGAGGTTCGACGAGTGACAGCGAACTCATCGACGGTCTAATATTTGACGGCGTCAGCACCCACGAAAACATGCCCTCCACAGTCGAAGACGCAGACGTCGCTCTACTGGACACTCCGATAGAGATACAAGAAACCGAGACGGACGCCGAGATCAACGTCGAATCCGCGCAGGACTTCCAGAACGTCCTCGACCAGGAGGAGGAACAGCTGAGGGAGATAGTAGACGAGATAGACGAAGCAGGTGCCGACGTAATTTTCAGCGAAGAAGACATCGATGACATGGCAGTACATTTCCTCGCAAAGAAAGGCATCATGACTGTCGAGGGAATCGACGAGGACGACGTACACAAACTTGCACGCGCCACCGACGGCGAAGTCATATCCAACATTAACGGCATCGACAGCGACGACTTCGGCTACGCCGGAGAGATCACCGAGAAACTCATCGGTGGAGACGTCAAAATATACGTACGCGACTGTGAGAACCCCAAAAGCGTATCCCTAGTACTGCGCGGCGGCACCGAACACGTCGTCGACGAACTCGAAAGAAGCATAGAGGACGGACTCAACGTAGTGGCGCTCGCAATAAAGAACGGAAAGATACTCCCAGGCGGAGGAGCCACCGAGGTTCAAGTTGCCAAGGAGGTACGTGACTACGCTGACTCCGTTTCGGGCAGACAACAGCTAGCGGTAGAGGCTTTCGCCGACGCTCTCGAGGTAATACCACGCACCCTCGCCGAGAACGCCGGACTCGACTCCATAGACAGTCTGGTAGAACTCAGGAGTGAACACGATGCAGGTGAGGAAGCCGCTGGTCTCGACGTCTACAGCGACCAAGTAAAGGACATGTACGACGAGGGCGTAATCGAACCCCTTGGAGTCAAGACCCAGGCATTCTCGAGCGCCAACGAAGCCAGCAAGATGATACTCCGTATCGACGACGTAATATCCGCAGACGTTGGAGGCGGAGGCGGCGGTGCTGACGTCCCTGGAATGTAGAACTTCCGAAAGTATATACTCCATTAACCGGATTTCACTGCCGGTTTAGATTTACAGAAGCAGATCTACCCTGATTAAACAGACCGGCTTTTAACGTTTATTTAAACTACCGAGGTTATCCCACCTTAAGATTTTATCCTACCATAATAAACTTTACACGAAGGGAGCATGTTTATTTTCCCGGATGAATTTCGGGTTGATCTTCAATGACTGATCATTCCGGTGATAACGGGTTCATCGATCCTGCGAGGTCAGACGAAGACCTCCAAGGAAACTCGAGGGATGGATACGGGGATGTCCTCTACAGCAAGGTTCAAGAGGAGTACCTGGGCTCACCCGGTACGGTAGACAGTGATATTACGAAAGACGTCTACCGGTTTTTCGAAGACGAGGATGGTCTTCAGTGGGGCACGCCCGACAGGGAGTTCCTGGAGAGTTCTTTCTTCTACTTCGGCTACATGGACCGTTACAACGTTGCCGAGACGTACTGGGTTCAAAAACCCTATACCTACACCTCCGTTCTACACGAAGAAGGCAGGGGACGTTATATATACTATCTTTCCGAACCCTTACTGGACGAGTACGAGGAGTACGTACTGAGGGAGCTTGACCGTGTTCTTAGTGATGTTTTGATGTACGTCGATGTCGGTGGATGGGACGAGAGAGGTGAACTTTTCGACGTAAAGTCTATCGATCTTATAGAGGAGTTCGGTAGAGATCTTTCACCGGGAAGTCTGTACAAGATCTACTACTACCTCAAGAGGTACTATGTACATTACGGAAAGATAACACAGCTACTCCGTGATAGAAAGATAGAGGACATCTCCTGTGACGGCACCGGAATACCTATCTACGTCTATCACAGGGAGTACAGGGACATGCGTACGAACGTCTTGTTCCAGAACGGCGATGTCCTCGATAGCTACATTTCGAGGCTGGCACAGAAGGGAAACAAGCTGGTTTCAACCTCGGATCCACTGGTTGACACGAGTCTCCCGAATGGATCCAGGATTCAGTTAACTTACGGGAGCGATGTAAGCACAAAGGGATCGAACTTCACAGTCAGGAACTTCTCGGAGGAACCAATTACTCCGGTGGATCTTATAGACTGGAATACCTTCTCTCTGGAAGAGATGGTTTACTTCTGGCTCGCGATCCAACATAACCTTTCCCTGATCTTTGTGGGTGGAACCGCGTCCGGGAAGACGACTAGCTTAAACGCTGTTTCCTTCTTTATACCCCCTGAGTCGAAGATAGTGACTATTGAAGATACGCGGGAAATCAAGCTACCACAGGAAAACTGGATCTCAAGCGTAACGAGGGAGTCCCTTACCGGACAGGAGGAAGGTGAGGTGAATATATACGACCTGCTGGAGGCTTCTTTCCGGCAACGTCCCGAGTACCTGCTGGTCGGCGAAATCCGTGCCCAACACGACGTAGCCCTGGCTTTTTTCCAGGCGATGTCCACCGGACATACGAGCTACACCACTTTCCACGCCGAGTCTGTCAAGACCGTGCTCAACAGGATGGAGAGCGAACCACTTGACGTTCCACCACAGATGCTCGAGTCCCTCGACATAATATCTATACAGAAACAGACCTACAGGGGCGACAAACGTGTCAGGAGAAACGAAAAAATAGTTGAACTGGGTGGGTTTGACGACGAAGGAGAGTATAACACCAACGAGGTATTCGAATGGAATCCGATGGAGGATGTACACGAGAAACATGGAGATAGCTTTATTCTGGAGAAAATAAGGGAAGAAAGAGGGTGGAGCAGGAAAGAACTGAACCGTGAGATCGTTGACCGAAAGAAACTCCTGAACTATCTCCTGGAAAACGATATTCGGTACCACGAGTTGGTTGCTAACGTCGTGATGGAGTACTGGACAGACAAGGAACTGGTAATGGAACACGTGAATAACGGAACCCTCGAAGAATCCTTCATACTCGATCGGGAATGAACTCAGGAGAACCTGGTGACTACGACGAAAACCGGTCTACAGGCGCTGGCGATCGATCCAAAGACGTGACCGAACCCTCTGGAAAAACAGGTGACTCGGATGGAGGCTTCGAAGATCGGGGAGATAGAGAGGGAAGTCACGATGATGGTGATAACCAGGGCTCTAACACCGGGAAAGGTACACAGGGGGAAAAGGACCGGTCGAACCACGGAGAAGACGACGGTTATCGTTCTCCGAAGCCCAATAGGGGATTCCTGGACAGGATTACGGGCCTGAGGGTAATGGTGAGGCGGAAAGTGAGGGAAAGAGAGGGGAAGTACAGGGAATACAGAAAAGTTCTGAACCAGGCGCATGTAGACGTTCCTTACGACATATATATCACCAGGGTTCATGGATATACCGCCGCAGGGGCAGCCGTTGGTCTGCTGGTAGGTCTAGCAGCAACTCTGTTCCTTATCGAGTACGAGATGAGAGTTCTATCCCTGTTTGAAGCAACGGCGTTAACCGTTCTTGTCGGTGTTTTGGGTGGTGTTCTTGCCAGGTTGTACAGGTATTATACACCCCTTTTTATAGCTTCGGTTAGAGCAAAAAAGATCGAGTCCGGTCTGCCCTACGCGGTGGTGTTTCTCTACGCACTTAACGAGGGAGGTATGGATATACTGGAGTCAATACGGAGGCTGGAGAAAAACAGGGCGGTTTACGGCGAAGTCTCAGACGAGTTCGCGGTCGTTGTACGGCGGACAGACGTGATGGGTGAGGATCTTACGAGTGCTATAGAGAAGCTAAGGGAGACGACGCCGAGCAAAGATCTCCAGGTTTTCCTGGATGACCTGAGGGGTACGGTTGCCTCCGGTGGCGACGTCAGCGACTTCCTGAGGACCGAGAGCGAGAGGTTTTTAGAATACACGAAGAAGGAGCAGAAGGCGTTCCTGGAGACGTTATCCATGATGGGGAGCATGTATATTATGGTGTTTGTGTTGGCTCCGGTACTCGCTTTAATTACACTGCTGGTAGTTCAGATGTTGGGTACCGATACCTTACCCGTGGTTTACGTCCTGATATACGCTGTACTTCCCGTGGGTATCTTGTGTTTCATCTGGGTGATAGATCTAATCAATGAAACACCCGAGGTTTCTGCCGAAATAAAAAACCTGTCGGACAAAAAGGTAACTCGACTCGGTTCGGAACGGATCGAGAACTTCAAAAAATGGAGACGGCGCAGAAAGATAAAGGAGAGGATCAGGGATCCTATAGGGCCGATGATGGATCATCCGGTTCTTTCGCTTTTTATAACGATCCCGGTGGCGGTTACTGTGGAAGTTTTCTATCTCAAGGTCAACCGTGTAGCACCCTACAGAGTTACCACCGCTCCGGTCGAAGTAACGATATTACTTTTTGTCGTACCTGCCCTGATAGTTTTGACGCCAGTTAGCGTCCTTACCCACCTGAAAGAGAGGAAACGCAGCCTGATGCTGGAGAGGTTTCCCTATAAACTTACTACGATCGCTAACACCAACAAGTCCGGATTGTCTCTCAGGGAATGTATCGGACAGGTTGCGGACAGTTCGAAAGGATACGTTGGAGAACAGTTCCGTTTAACCGAGAACGATATAAAATGGAACCACGACGTGGAGGCCGCCCTGATCAGGCTTTCTAATAGAGTAAAGATTCCAGAGATTTCCAGAAAGATGGCTATGATCGCGGAGGCGCGGACTGCTTCAGGGAACCTTCACGTTATACTCGAGGTAGCGGCAGCAGACGCCCACGAACGTGAAGAACTCAGGGTGGATAGAGAGAAGAAGGTGGCGAGTCATCTTGCAGTTATTTTTCTGGGATTCATGGTCTATCTCATGGTTCTGGTTACGCTGGACGTGACTTACGTTTCTGAAATCTCCAGTACCGCCGGTGTTAACCAAACGAACTTAACGAATAATGGAATGGCTGGTATCGGTGGGGCACTTCGAGAGGATACGGTTCCGGTCGACAAGTTCCGTATGTTTTTCTACCACTCGACTTTGATTACGGGTTTCGGAAACGGATTGATAATTGGCAAGATTTCGAGCGGAACCGTACTAACCGGCATAAAGTACAGCATAGTATTCATGATCTTCGCAACAGCTGCATTCGTAACGGTGACATAGAATGAAGAGACAGAAATCCGAGGCGGCCGTCTCCGTGCTCGTCGGCTTTGTACTACTTATCGGTATACTCGTAGCTGTGCTTGGACTGACGCAGACTACTCTCCTACCTGTATGGAACGAGGAGACTGAGATTGAACACACCAAAAAGGTACAGCAAGATATGCAGAACTTCGCGACAGAGATTACCTCAACCGCGGCAACCGACGTGGGAGAAACGGTTTCAGTAAAACTGGGAACGAGTTATCAATCTTTACCTTTCCTGTTTAATCCTCCTGATCCCAAAGGGCTTCTTAAGACCGGGGACGAGGAAAACGTGAAGATCGAGAACGCGATTGCGGTACAGCCAGGCGACGCGAATTTCTGGAACGGAGACACGCGTCAGTTCACAACCAGGAACGTGATCTACCGTCCAAGGTACAACCTGTTGAAGAACGCCGGCAAACTCCTTATAGAGAACGGCGAGCTTTACCATTCGGTGGAAGGAGAAACGGTTTCGCTTTCCGAACATTCCTTTATAGACGGCGAAGACGTGACGTTTACTTTCCTCGCAGGCGAACTGGAAGTAAGTGCCAGCAGTACAGGTGTAGGAATGGAGCCCGAGGCAGCACCTTACGGAGAGGTGCTGGTGACAAGCACAGCTGGGAGCGACACTGTTGATATCGAGGTTCCAACCTCTCTTAACAGAAAATCCTGGAACAAAATACTGAAACCCGAAAAGGTGGAGAACGGAGGATACGTCGAGGGGTACGAATACTCTGGGGACAGGGTCAAGATACGTCTCACTGGTGACGAGGTTTACCGGTTAAGGATGGCTAGGGTAGGTCTGGGTAAGGGTTCGTCTATCGCAGAAACCCAGTATCTATCTCCTAAAACCAGTACCGCCCCCGGAGTCGATGCAAGAGGGAGGGTGGAACTTGCGGTGGAGACTGAAACCCGTTACGGTACCGCTGTTTCCGGCGAAACCGTGGAGTGGAGCATTAAGAAAGGAGTGGGTTTGCTGCGCCATAACGGTAAGACCGCGAAGTCATTTACCCTGGTTTCTGACGAGGATGGCGTATCAAGCTTGGAGTACGTCGCTCCCGGAGGTCTAAAGTCCAGGAAGTCGGCTGAAATTAAAGCGGTACACGGTGATGCCAAACAGAACTTCGACGTAACAGTTTCTCCGACTCCGTCGGGTGGTGGTGAACCCAATCCTCGTCTAAACCCCGCGGGACCTGGATCGGTTGAGTTCGAAGGCGTGGACGTTAAAAAAGAAAAAGACGACGGGGGTAATGACGGCAACGGTGGGAAGGGAAGGAAAAACAAGTTGGAAGCGATCTTCAACAACAGGTACGATGAACCCAGGAAACTGGAGAAGATGAGGTTGAACTTCTTTAGCGGCGACGAAAGGAAGTTCGGAGGAGGAAAGATGAAGATTGATCTGACAAAGATTTCGGACGGTAAAAGGGAGATGTCGTTCAGATTACCAAACTCCAAGTTTAAAGACGTTCCCGGGAAGACGGTGATGGAGACGAAGGGAGAGAACCATATCGGGCTAGAGTTTCCCGGAAAACGGGACGAAGTTAAAAATGAGGAGGGAAGGCTGGATAAGACGGTGGTTTTGACTGTCGTCTACAACGGTACAGAGGGCAGAAAAACCAGATACATGATAAAGGGAACGAAAGGTGGAGGCGATTAACGGTTTACAGCTAATTCGTCTGCATCTCCGTCAACAGTCCGGGGATCCGATAGGGTCCAGGAAGGCTGGATAATCTCGTTTGGTTTGCTAGAGCAGACTGGTTCCACGTAATTAAAGTAAAGATCAACCGGATGCCGATACGAGTTAACCCATAGTTTCAGGCTACAGCGACCTTACCCTGTTTCTGTAACGCCTCGTCGAAAAGCTGTGCGAGATCAACTACATCGATGTCGTCCTCGAATCCACCCGTCTTGCGTCCGTCGGTGTACATGGTGTTGCATTTGGGGCAGGCGACCACGAACTTCTCGACTTCGTCCCCCGCCTCGGTGTCCTCGAGCGCCTCCCTAAGACGTTCCTCGCTTGGCTTCGGATCCTCGTCGAAGTCCATCCATAGCCCTCCGCCTCCGCCACCACAGCAGAAGGAGTTGCTACGGTTACGCGGCATCTCGTAGAGGTCTGCCCCGGTTGCCCGCACCATCTCCCTGGGAGCGTCATAGACGTCGTTGAACCTCCCGAGGTTGCAGGGGTCGTGGTACGTGACGGTGTAGTCGAGTTCGTCGCCTTCGAGATCTATCTCTCCCGACTCGTACATCTGTTTGAGCGCCTGGGTGTAGTGGTAGACCTCTCCGTCCCAGCCGAACTGGTCGTACTCGTTCTTGAAGGTGTTGTAGCTGTGGGGGTCTGTACAGACTATCCTGTCGAAGGACGCGTCCTCGAACGCCTCGATGTTGTCCTCCGCTAACATCTCGTATAGACCTTCCTCGCCGACGCGGCGAACGTCGTTTCCGTCGTTCTGTTCGTCCTCGTATAGGATACCGTAACTCAGGTCCGACTCTTCAAATACGCGGGCGAGACTTTTGGCGACCTTCTGGTTCATTTCGTCGTAGCTTGGGTAGTCTCCGACGTACCAGAGGATTTCTACGTCCTCCTCTCTCGCGTCCGGTATCTCGAACTCTAGGTCCTCGGTCCAGTCCGGTCTCTTCCTGTCCGGGTCGCCGAAACTGTTACCGTTCTGGAAGATGTTCATCATAGCTTCCTGCACGTTCTCGTTCATCTCACCCATCTCGGTCATACGTCGGTTCATCTCGACGAACTGGGGTACGTGCTCAATTTCGACGGGGCAGGCGTCCATGCAGGCGACACAGGACATGCATGCGTCCATCGATTCCGGCGAGATTACGCTGTCTTCTCCCCGCGCGATAATCGGCATCTCGTCCTCACCGTTCTTCTCCATCTCCTCACGGTACTTCTTGAGGTCGAGTATGACGTCCCTGGGCGACAGATCCCTGCCCGAAGCGTTGGCGGGACAGACCGAAGTACATCGGCCGCATTTGGTACATGCGTCCTGGTCTAACAGGTGTTTCCAGCTGAAGTCCTCAAGTTCTGCGTAACCTATCTCGTCGGGCGAGGCGTCGGCGGGTACGCCCTGGAGCGTGTTCTTTGCGTCGGGGTCCCGGGTCACGACGTTCGCGAAACTCGAGATCATGTGGAACGGCTTTGCATATGGTAGCCACGCAACGAACCCGAGCGCGATTAATGCGTGCATCCACCACAGCACGGGGTATGCGGCCTGTGCTCCCGCCTCGGTAACCCCTGCCGAACGGAACACGTTTGCGACGAAGAAACCGACGAAGCTGACGTCCGCGAAATCCGGGAATCCTGTCCCGAGGATACGTATGCCTTCCTGGATGTAGCCGCCGACACCCAGGACGAAAAGAGTCCAGATGAAGAGATCGTCCTCCATGCTGGTGTGTTCGTGCCACAAACGGCTGTCCCTCACGAGGTACCTCCTGTAGAGAGCCATTCCGACACCAACGACGAACAGGAGACCCATGAAGTCGACTACCGCCGAGTAAGATAGATAGAAGTCGCCGACGAAGAAGCTCTCATCCGTGATAGGACGGTATAGATCCAGATCGATTCCGAGGATGGTGGTGGCGATGAGGAGGGTTAGAAAACCCCACATAATGAAGGTATGCATGACTCCGGCGAAAAGATCCTGGTACACCTGTTTCTTGTTCGTCCCTACTATTGCCACGGCTTCCTTTATCCGTGTTCCAAGGTCGTCGAGACGTGGCACCTTGGTCTCGCCGCCCATGGATAACTCGTGGAAACGTTTGAAGATGCCGTAAAGAAGGATTATTACGGCGATAACCGCCAAGATGTAGAAAACTATCTTACCCAACCCTCCGATTTCCCAGAAGGTGGGTCTGCTTGTTTCCGCGATAGCTTCTGAAGCTGACTCCGACATATGTAAACCGTGGGGTGAACTCCTTTTATTTTTAACTAAACGTCGTTTGGTTAACTACGTGTTTAATAGTCCTTAGCATCAGATTTCAGATAATTAGCAACAGATTTTTGCTAAATTAAGGGCTAACTGCGGGCTGGGATAAATACTGACGTGGTTTACTATGGGACGTTGCTAACCATGGTCGGAGAAGTAGCGTCCGAAGAAACCTCCAAAGAAAGCAGCAGTCGCAACCGCCGTCATTATGCCGGTTAGGTCCCAGGGAGTCGGATTCACCTGGGAAATACCCAGCGTGATTAAAGATCCAATTATCAAAGCTATGATCCCACTCAGGATCGACTGACCTAACTCGGACATGACTTGATACCGATTTACCGTATAGCTATATAAATTGGTTGCTATCCTATCCTAACTTTACCGGGAGTTTCCTGGGGTGCGAGTCCCATAGGCGTCTCTAGCGTTTCCGTCCGTTGGAAAGGATTGCAAGTTAAGAAGTAACTATCTCTGACTAAACTCCTTTCCCGTGAAGGAAGGTTTCGAAAGTATTTATTTCGGAACCTGCCATGTTTCCGTATGAAGATTCTGGTAACGGTGAAAGAAGTCGCGGAACCTGCCGACGACTTCGAAATATCGGGGTTAGAAATCGACGAGAAATATCTGGAGTACGATCTCAACGAGTGGGACGACTACGCCGTCGAGGAGGCGGTACAGATTCAGGAGGAAAGTGACGAGGACGTCGAAGTAGTTGCGGTAACTATCGGTCCCGAGAGGAGCGAGGAAACAATCAGGATGGCGTTAGCAAAGGGGGCGGACCGCGCCGTACGTGTCTGGAGCGACGAACTCGAAGGGGAGGAAATACTCGACCCCAACGCAAAAGCCAAAATTCTGGCTGAGGTAGCAAGGGAAGAGGATCCCGATCTGATTTTTACCGGTGTCCAGGCAGACGACGACTCCATAGGAGCAACCGGAGTCGCCCTCGCCGACCAGATAGGTTTCGAGTGGGCAGCGGTTGTCAATAAGTTTAATCTCGAAGATGGTTCGGCATACGTCCACCGCGAACTCGAGGGGGGTGTAGAGGAGATGACCGAGGTAGACCTCCCCGCAGTCTTCACGATACAGACCGGTATCAACGAACCGAGGTACGCGAGCCTGAGGGGAATACGTCAGGCGCAGAGCAAGGAAATCGCACCCAAGACTCTCGACGACCTGGGTGTCACTGAGGAAGATATATCTACTTCACTGGAACTCACTGAAATGTACGAACCAGAAAGCGAAAGCGATACCGAGTATATAGAGGGCGGAGCGGAGCAACAGGCGGACAAGTTAGCGGAAATCTTCGAAGACAAGGGGGTGGTGTAGATGTCGGTGCTTGCAGTAGCTGAATCAAGACAGGGAGAGCTAAGAGACGTTAGCTACGAAGTCGTCGCAGCGGCATCCGACATAGTGGAGTCGGAGGGCGGCGAACTCTACCTCGCCGTAATAAACGGCGACGTCGATACATATGCGGACGAACTCAACGTCGAGGGAGTCGATGTCATCCATACCGTTGACGAGGGTGAGGAGTTCAACCACGACGTCTACACACAGGCGATCACACAGCTTTACGAGGAACTTGACGCCAGCGACCTCGTGTTGCCACACAGCGTAAATGGAATGGATTACGCCGCCGCAGTCGCCGGACGTCTCGACCTACCTCTTGTCACCGACACCATCGACCTCCACGCCGACGAACATCTCGTGGCGACAAGGGAGATGTACGGCTCCAAGGTCGAAACAGAGATCGAGATCGCGGATGACGAGGTCGCTGTAGCGATCCGTCCCGCCGAATGGGAACCCGTCGAGGAACCCGGAGACGCCGAGGTCGAGAGCTTCGACGCCGACATCGATACAAGCGAGATAGGTACCGAGGTCACCGGTTTCGAGGAGGTCGCGGGCGGAGACGTCGATCTAGGCGAGGCGGAGTTCATAATCTCGATCGGCCGTGGTATAGATGAGGAGGAGAACTTAGAACTCATAGAGGAGCTATGTGAAGCCACCGGTGCCGTCATGGGTTCGAGTCGGCCGCTCGTCGACAACGAATGGCTGCCCAAGAACCGTCAGGTCGGGCAGAGCGGAAAGGTAGTTACACCCGATATATACGTCGCGATCGGTATCTCGGGCGCGGTACAGCATGTAGCGGGTATGAAGGGCAGCGACACCATAATCGCGGTAAACACCGATCCGAGCGCCCCGATATTCGACATAGCGGACTACGGAGTCGTCGGAGACCTGTTCGACGTTGTACCGGCGCTTACCGAGAAGTTCGAGTAGGAAACCAAAGGTTCGAGTAGGAAACCGAGATTTTGCAGGGTTACGGTAAAGAGTTCCTCGTCCTGTTTAATCTATACTTTTGAAGCTTTATAACCCTCTAAGGATTTCGCACGTTCCTATGGAGAACTGATTTATTTTTTCTCGTGGTTTACCTGTGTCTCGGAGCTATCGATAACTTTCCCGTCCCCGTCCTCAATGAAGACTCTCTGTGTGGGATAAGCTATATTGACGCCGTACTCGTCGAACTGTCTTTTGATTCCGATGTTTATCTCGTCCTTTACGTCGAGCCAGCTGTTCTCCGGCGAAACGTAGTACTGCACCCTGATCTTGAGGCTGGAGTCGCTGTACTCCCATAGCCAGGTGGCGGTGTCGTCCTCGAGAATCCCATCGACATCGTTGATAGAGTCCTCTATGATCTCTTTCGCCCGTTCTATTTCGTCCGATGAAGCCTGGTAGGTTAGACCCACGAACATAATTATCCTGCGTGCAGGCTCGAGGCTCTTGTTAAGTATGTCAGAAGACGCCACCTTTCCGTTAGGCATCGTTACCACCTGTTTGTCCCACGTCCTCGTCTTGGGGTAACGGAGACCTATCTCCTCGACCTGTCCCGACACTCCATCTATCTCGACGGAGTCCCCCACTATGAATGGCTTGCTGGTGAACAACGTGACACCGCCGAAGATGTCTCCGATGGTTTCTTTCGCTGCGAAAGCGACGGCGAGTCCACCTATCCCGAAAGAGGCTATCAGGGCGGTGACGTCGTATCCGAAGCTATCGACCAGCACTACACCTCCGAGACCTATAAGCAGAATTTTGATCGATCGTTTGAGCACCGGAATTAGCTGTTCCTCCGTCCGCGTTCCCGATTCGACTGCGTAGGACCTGACGTACTTATCTATCGCGGAGTCGAAGAAACGGATAACGATCCAGGTTATACTCAGAATTACCATTACCTTTAAAGAACCGTCGAGAAGTCTCGCGAATGCAGGTGTCGGTGTAAGTATATGTCTACCGGATATCGCGGCGAGGGTTATAACAAAGAACGCGAAGGGCTTACCGAGAACCGATACGATCACCCTGTCGAACTTCGTTCCAGATTTATTCCGCTGTTTCTCCAAACTTTGTTTAAAGAGGTATAGAACAAGTTTGGCTAACAGGCCACCAACCACGAGTACTGCCGTAAAAACAAGGTACTGTGCGACTGTCGAACCGTAGAAACCTGAACCCAGCTCTAGTAATTTGTGTAAGACCATCGAACCTTTAACTCAGTCCAAGTCATGTCAGTATTTAAATATTGTTACCGGGGTTGGTGATGGTGTGGGGATGGCTACGGAGCGAACACTTTGCTGAAGTCCCAACTCGTGACATGGTCCTTCTCGAGCTTGATAGAGACACGGTCGACCATTTCGTTTCTCTGCCGCACCATCTCGGGAATCTCGCCGTCGAAATATTTATCGAGGTTGTGGAGGAGAACCTTCTCCCTCTCGTCCTCGTCCTCTACCACGGAGGCTTTACCCTGTATTAGTACGCCGCGGAGTTCTGTGTACTTGCTGCCGTCGTCCACCACACCCGCACCGACGCCGGTCTCCCGGACGTTTCTCACTTTGACGGAGTCCTCGTCGGTGTCGAAGTAGACGGCGTCGTCTATACAGGCGTGCCACACCGGAACGACGTGAGGGAAACCGTCGGGGCTGTAGGTCGCAAAACGCATCGGTCTAGGTTGAGACAGTACCTCCTGGATCTCATCGTCGTTCATCGCAACTGCGGGATGCATCGTGGTAAAAATAAGATAGAGGTAACATAACTTCTTCCCAGATGAATGGTTCTTGGTATGGACGCCTGGTGGAATGTTTGGCTCTTGGTATGGACGCCTGGTGGTACACCGGGGCGTAAACCGACCTTGTTTGAGATCTTTAATGCTAACTCTATCCGTTCAAACCCGGTGACTGAAACATATTTTTCAGCTTAAACAAAGTATTTGCCGTCAACCCTCCAAGAAACAGGTATGAAAAAGCTGACTGCGGCAACTTTACTGCTTGCTCTAACTCTGACTACCAGCGGATGTATAGCTAAAGAGACGGGAAATACCCCTGGAGTAGAGCCAAACGGGTCATCGGGCGAAAAGCCGGTTAAAGACCCTGGACCCATCAACAAGGGACCGGGAGCGGAACCAAATGTAGACCATGTCTACAGTTCCACGGTTTTCGACAACAGTCCCGGCGGCGGTCCCGTAGTATCGGGTGGTATAGGCAATCTGGACGTCGAAGACACACAGCGACGGGTATACGTCACAGTCCTCGAAGACAAAAAAGATCTTTCCCGGTTAAACTACGGAGCATTGCCGGAGAAAGCAAGCGAGTTCGTTAACAGTACAGGACACGGTGAAAGCTCCGTCGTCGTGATACAGGACTATCCAGCCTCGTCATTCCCGGATTACGGAATAGAGGAAACTGAACTCTCAGATAATACGTTGACGTTATTTATCAACGACTCGGCAGAAGGAGGAACTTCAGACATAACCGTCGAAACCATGCTCGTTAGGATTCCGGACTCAGTCACACACGTCCAGGTAAGAAACAACGACGGCGTCGAGTTCGACAGCTAAAGAGGGATGCATATTGTTAACCAAAGGAAGGTGGCGGACAGGGACGAGGGAGCCGATTACCCGGAACCCCGGGACGTTGTGATCGAAAACGACCTGAAATCACCCGTCGACGCTGGTATAGAGATCTGGGACTCCCACGGAAATACAGTGGTTAACGAAACCGTCGATCTACTTCCGAACAGGAATATCGTGCTTTCTTCATATCTACGTGGAGAGGGAGAGCACCGGATTTCAGTAACGACGGAGACTGGTGAAGTCAGCCAGGAAATCAGCCTGAAGGAAGGATACGGTGACGTATACGTACACGTGGGCGAGGACGGTGGAGTAGATATCACGCAGGGCGTGGAGTGAGTATGTAAAGAGGCGTTTAGAGATGAATTTGTAAAGAGGCGTTTAGAGATGAATTTGTAAAGAGATGTTTAGAGATGAATGTAAGAACTGTGAGGTTAACCATACCAGTGCATATCCACGCCTGGATATTGAAGTAATACTTTTCCGGTATTACATATAAGTATTACATATGCCGAGGGTAACTAGCAAGGGCCAGGTCACGATACCCAAGAAGATCCGTGAAAAACTGGGGATAGAGAAGGGTGACGAAGTTACTTTCAGTGCCACCGATGACGGTGTAATGATCGAGAAACAGGTGGAGGAAAATCCATTTGAAAAATATAGAGGCGTCTCGGAGACAGAAGAATCACCCGAGGAATGGGTCGATAAGTACAGGGTCGATAAGTACAGGCTTGAAGAATGAAGTCGTTCGTCGATACAAGCGGACTGATCTCGCTACTACACCCGGACCACGAGTTTAACGAAAAGGCATCCACGGTCCTCGGAAGAGCCAACCAGGAAGGGACCATAATAATAAACCAGATAGTTTACTCGGAACTCGCCGCCGGCGTATACTTCGACAACGAGGAAAAACTGAACTCTTTCCTACAGGACACCGGGATTAGGATGGAAACTCCAGGAAACTCCGTCGCTTACGGTGCTGGTAGCAAGTTCAGAAGCTATATCGAAAACCGTGGGAAAAAATTACAGTGCCCCAGCTGTGGAAATGAAGACATATTCGAATGTAACGAATGTGGAGGGGCTATAACTTCCCGTCTGCATATTCCGTCGGATTTCCTCATAGGTACGCATGCCGAGAAAGAGGCGGATCAACTGATTACCTTTGACGGAGGTTTCTACAGCACGTACTTCGACGTCGAGGTAGTAGGTATAGTAAACTAGACTTTAAATATAGTAAACTAACTTTTACCGGTTTAGACTCTTCTTAACCGCCGTATCTATATCACCGTCCCGGATCAACCCGTCGACTGTATCGATGTCTTGGTGTAACGACCTGTCGCCCTTGAGTGGTGGTACTTCATCCCTCACCCTGTCGTAGACTGCCTTGGTACCTACTCCGGGTTCTGCACCCGGATAGAGTTCGGGTGCGCGTTCGACGTATTCGGCTGCTTCACATGCACATAGTAGCTCGATTGCCGACACTCTTACCGCGTTATCGACGATCTTTTGTGCATCGAGCGCCGCCTGGGAACTCATGCTTACGTGGTCCTCCTGACCCCCCGACACAGGTATGTTGTCGGTAACTACGGATCCGACGCCACGGCATTCGTTTACCAGGGCGGCGGCAGAGTACTGAGCGATCATCATACCTGACTCCACACCCGCGTTTCCGGCGAGAAAAGGCGGCAGGAACTCTTCCTGTAAATTCGGGTTAACAAGACGGTCGATACGGCGCTCCGAGATACCGGCGAGTTCGGTGAAAGCCGAAGTTAGGTAGTCGAGACGTAGAGCGAGAGGTTCGCCGTGGAAGTTGCCGCCGGACAGCACCGCCGCTTCTCCGGTACCGCTCGCTGGAAAACTGCCGGAAGAACCTCCATCACCGTCCGAACCCCGTATAGAGGATGGATCTTCGCCGACATCTCCGCTGTTTTCCCCGGTTTTTCCCTCCTCACCCATTTTTTCCTCCTCCCTTCTTTCTGCCTCCTCCAGGGCTTTACGGTGGAAGACGAGGGGGTTGTCGGTGGCGCTGTTGATCTCGACTTCGACGGCTTTCCGTAGATGTTCGACTGCATCCCTAACCGCACCGTGGACCTGTGGGATACAACGCAGGCTGTATGCGTCCTGCACCCTGTCGCAGTTCCTGTGCGCCTCCGCTATATCGGAGCCACGAGTCAACGCCCGGACGTGCCGTGCCGTGGCTTTCTGACCGTCGTGGTCACGAGTCTCGTGGAGAACGGGTTCGCAGGACGCCGTTGTACGCAACGTAACCTCCGTCGTCAAAGCCCCCGCAGCATCAGCAGCCCTCAACCCTCTCTCTGCATTCCGGACGAGGAGACACGATAATGCGGCGGTAAGCTGGGTGCCGTTGATCAACGCCAACCCCTCCTTCGCTTTCAGGCTCACCGGCTCCAGACCCGCTGCTTCCAGAGCCTTACCCCCATCCGTCCTCTCTCCATCGAACCACGCCTCTCCCTCCCCTATCATGACGAGGGTGGCGTGTGCCAGCGGCGCTAAATCGCCGCTCGCACCCAAGCTACCCTGGCACGGAACCACCGGTACAACGTCCCGGTTCACCATCTCCACCAGTAGTTCGACGACGATGGGACGTACACCGCTGTAACCCTTCGCCAGCGAGTTCACCCTCACGGTCTGCATCGCACGGACAGCCTCGGGGTAAACTAAGTCACCGACACCAGACGAGTGGCTACGTACCAGGTTGAGCTGGAGGTCCTCTATCTCCTGTTTCTCTATACGTTGATCGACGAGTTCACCGAAACCCGTGTTCAAACCGTAGACGGTCTCTCCGGACTCGAGAACGTCTTCCACCCTCTCCCTCGAACTCTCGATCCTGTCCCGGGCATTTGAACTTAGCTCTAGGTCCTCTTGCTTCCTCGCCATCTTTACAACGTCCTCTATACAGAGCGAATCTCCGTCGGCGACTACCGTCATTACACATCTCCTCCCCTTGAACTACGTTCTACATGTTTTCCGCCGTCCTCGTCATCGAGGACACTGTCGCTTCGGTAGACGATTTTCCCGTCCTTCACCACGGTTTCCACCAGGTTCACGCCAAAGCTGTAGGGGACGTGTACGTGGTTTGGTGCGTCGACGACCTGGATATCGGCCGGTTTACCTTCTGCGAGCAAACCTCTATCGTGCCGATCCAGCGCCCTTGACGCGTTACGTGTCGCGGCAACCAGGGCGTCCTCGACAGTCATACCCATCTCGACGCAGGAGAGGGTGACGGCAAAACTCATGCTGTGGCTGTGACAGTTCGGGTTGAAGTCTGTGGCTACCGCGATGTCACATCCGGCGTCGTAGAAAACTTCGGGGTCGACGTATTCGGCGTCTAGCGAAAACGCGGTTCCGGGAAGCAGTACCGGCGTCACTCCGTTATCAGCCATAGCTTCGGCATCCTCTTCCGTGGCGTGTAGTAGGTGGTCGGCACTCACTGCACCCAGTTCGGCGGCTAACTCCGCGCCGCCGAGACGGGAAAGTTCGTCGGCATGAACTTTGGGCTCCAGACCGTACTCCATGCCCGCTTCTAATATGCGTCGTGACTCCTCGACGTCGAAGTAACCCTTTTCACAGAAAACGTCACAGAATACCGCGATCCCCTGATCTCCGACATCGGGAAGCTGGTTCTCGACGACGTCGTCGACGTATCTTTCGACGTCGGTTCCGGGAGGTACGGCGTGGGCTCCCATATAGGTGGGTAAGACGTCGACGGGGTGACGTGCGTCCGCCTCCTCGATGACTTCCAGGAGACGGAGTTCGGTTTCGACGTCGAGTCCGTAACCCGACTTTACCTCCACTGTCGTCGATCCGTACTCGAGCATCCTGTCGAGCCGGTTCAACAGGTTCGAGAGTAACTCGTCACCTCCGGCGTCACGTGTCGCATCCACAGTACTCCCAATACCTCCTCCTTCCTCCGCGATCTCCTGGTAACTCTTACCCTCTATCTTCGCCTCGAACTCGTCCGACCTGTCGCCGCTGAAGACGGCGTGGGTATGGGGATCAACGAATCCCGGAAGAACAGTCTTACCTGACGCGTCTATCTTTACTTCGGCGTCCTCGACGGGATACTGTCCCAGGACGTCATCCTCTTCGCCCGCGGCAACCATTACGCCGTCGTCGATGGCTACTGCTCCGTCCTCAATTACCTCTACGTCGGTCTCGCCGACCGCAAACACCTCGTTCGCTCCATGTATAACTAAATCACAGCTCATTTTTCACCCTCCCCTCTTCCTCGGTTCTTCCTCACTTCTTCACGTCCCACGGTGTCACGGGTAGCTACACCTGCGAGAAAATGTGCCACGGCACGTGACGCGGCTTTGACCGTAACTCCATCCCTGTCGAGAGACGGCGCACACTCGACGACCTCGAAACCCGCCACCCTTTGGTCCGAACCAAGCTCTCTAAGAATCCCGTACAACTCCCTTGAACTCAGTCCTCCCGGCGTTGGCGCACTCACCCCCGGAGCAACTGCTGCGTCGAGTACGTCACAGTCCAGGCTGACGTAGATGGTTTCGACGTCACCCAGGCTCGACAGTATATCTTCGACCAGGTCCCCGGTCCTGCCGGACGGTTTGGAACCTCCTCCATCCGACACTCCGGAACCTCCTCCATCCGACAGTCTAGAACCCCCTCCATCCCTGCCTCCTTTACCGTGTGAACGGGATACCTCACCTGCAGTAAAAACCTCTCCACCCTGTTCCATCAGGTAGTCGTGGTATACCCCAGAAGTCTCGAAATCCCTCGCCCCAACGACGGCGAGACCTTCGAGGCCGTTTTCGAGAAGCTGTCTGTACGGCGTCCCGCTCGTGGGATGTCCATGTACCTCCCGACAGTCGAGATGGGCGTCTAGACTCACTACACCCACGTCGCCGTCCTCCATTAGTGGAAGTACGTTCGGAACAGTCATTGAGTTATCGCCACCCAGAAAGACGGGGAAAACATTCCATCCGTACACCTCTCTTGTAACATCGAGAACCTGTTTCTGAATCACTCTTACGGGCGTGTCGTCCCCCACCTCACGGAGAAACGAAACGTCACCCAGATCCCCGATAACCAGTCCTTCGCTGTTTTCGGTGGATGCTTCCTCCCTGTTTCCGGCTGCCTCGGTGCCCGTAAAAACCTCCCCGACGTCGTAGCTGTAGGTCTTCAGGTCCTCCAGCTCCTCGCGCAACGCCCGAGGACCTTTTCTTGCACCTTTTCTACCTATCACGGCACCGTCGTAGGGCTCCCCGATAAACACCGCGTCGAAGGCGTCACCGTCAGTACCCCCCGAAACCATATCAGGCTCGACGTTCTCCAACACGTCCCCCAACAACCTGTCGTTCGGATCCGAGCTTTCACTCCACCACGCGTACTCCCGTACAAAACCCACCATTATAGCTCCACCCTCCCTGACATAACTCCTCTTTCTCCGTTTCCTCTTTTCTCGTTGTTTTCTTTTCGAGCCTCGATTCTATCTTTTCCAGGCTCGATCCCATCTCTTCTCGTCATCCGTCTACCCTCCCGTCCGCCATAGGAATCTCGACGTCGTCTTTCTCCGCACGTTCGAGGGCTCTCTCGTATCCGGCATCGGCGTGCCGCACCACACCCATTCCTGGATCGGTGGTAAAGACCCGGCGTGCTTTCCTCTCCGCGAGTTCGGATCCGTCCAGTACGACGTGGTTGTTGGTGTGTAACGAGTTACCTATTCCGACCCCTCCGCCGTCGTGTACCGAAACTATGTCGGCTCCTGCGGCACAGTTGAGTAGGGCGTTGATTATCGGCCAGTCCGCCACGGCGTCTGAACCGTCACGCATGTCCTCCGTCTCGCGGTTCGGGCTGGCGACTGAACCCGCATCCAGATGATCCCGCGTAACCACCACGGGCGCCTCGATCTCGCCTTCCGAAACGAGGTCGTTTATCCGTAACGCGAACCGTGCTCTCTCGGTCAAGCCGTCGTCGTCCGTTTCGTAACCCAGCCAACACACCCTGCTCGGCAGACCCTGGAACTCCACCTCCTCCTGCGCCAGATCGATCCAGCGGCCGAGATCCTCCTTTCCGGGAAACATCTCCTTAACCGTACGGTCTGTCCTGTATATATCGCTCTCCTTTCCGGAGAGTGCCAGCCATCTGAAGGGACCTTTGCCGTCACAGAACAGGGGTCGGACGTACTCCGGTACGAAACCCGGAAACTCGAACGGATCCGTCTCTCTTGTTTCGCCATCGACCTCGACCTCTATGTCGCCACGGTGATCCTTGACCTGTCCCCTTATGTTGTTGCCGTACTCGAAAGCTACTGAACCTCGCTCCTGCATCTCTATGAGAGCGGAGACGTGGCGCTCCATCGTGTCGAGACTCTCCTCAACGTACTTCTCCGCATCTCTCTCGCGGAGGCCGTCTGCCTCACTTACTGTATATCCACTCGGATAGTAACCTTCGAGTTCGTCGTGTGCCGCCGTCTGATCCGTCACGACGTCGGGTACGAAACCCATGTCTAAGAGTTCCTCGTGGACGTCGGCGGCGTTACCGTGGACGGCGACGCTGTACGGCTTACCTTTCTCCGCCGCAACACGGGCACGTTGGACTGCGGTTTCGACGTCGTCGGTTTTCTCCATACAGTAGCCCGTCTCGATCCGTCGGTCGATACGGTTTTCATCCACCTCCGCAGCGATACATACCCCTCCGTTCATCGTTACCGCCAGAGGCTGAGCCCCACCCATTCCTCCGAGTCCAGCAGTGACTACGACACGTCCCTCGAGCGAACCGTCGAAATGTTCCTGGGACGTGGCGGCGAGAGTCTCGTACGTCCCCTGGATTATTCCCTGTGTCCCGATGTAAGCCCACGAACCCGCCGTCATCTGGCCGTACATCATCAGTCCCCGGCGTTCGAGTTCGTGGAAATGATCCCAGTTATCCCATCGACCAACCAGGTTCGAGTTCGCAATAAGGACGCGGGGAGCCATCCCGTGTGTCCTGAACTTACCTACCGGTTTCCCGGACTGCACCAGCAACGTCTCGTCGTCCTCGAGAGAAAGTAACTGTTCGTTTATTGCGTCGTAGGCGTCCCAGCTACGCGCCGCCCTCCCGGTTCCGCCGTACACCACCAGGTTCTCGGGGTCCTCGGCCACATCCGGGTCGAGGTTGTTGTTGAGGAGTCGGTAGGCGGCCTCCTGTCGCCAACCCTCGGCGTTCAACCTGGTTCCGGTGGGGGAACCCTGGAGTTTCTGCCAACGTTCGCTGGGTTTACCAACTTGGAAATATTTATTATCGGTTTCTACAGGCATTAGACCTAATAATATCTCGAAGTTGAAATAGGACCTCCTGGATTAGCACATTCTGGTATTTATGGTAGAAAACCAATTAAAATTAAATCCATGTACTTACAGAATTAATTTTCTTTAATAAGCACCGTTACGGTAACGGATGCTCTGAACCTCTAATACAGCATCTTCTCTGTAGAGATCACACGATATACGGTAATCACCGACCCGAAGTTTATAGAACGCTGAGTTTTCGAGTGTGTCGAGATAGTCCACGGGTTCCCTCCATTCCGAGGACACGACCTCGTCTAGCTTGGAAATGATCTGTTCCTGTATATCTTTTTCCAGGTTACGGAGCTGTTTCATCGATTTTTCGGTAAATCTCCAACTCCACTCAGACATTCATTCTAACTCTTCTAAGACCTCTTCACGGCTGTATACATCACCTTCACGTGACTGTTTCTGGCTTTCGGCAATATCCTTCCAAACTCCTGCACCTTCAGGATGCTTGATCGTCTCCCGTAAAGCATATCTGATAAATTCGCTCCTGTTGTTGAATCCTCTTTCTTTCCAGGTTTCATCCACCACGTTTAAAAACGATTTCGACATCTTTAATCCGATTCTCTGCACCTCCGGATCATCCTCGGTTTGTGTTCCAGACATACATATCACATACGAAACTCTAACTTTTGAATTTACCCTTTATAGGATAGACAATATACGATAGACAACTTTGACGAGTATAATAGAATTTACGTGTATATCAGAATTATACCGCTAATACTGAATCTTGACGCTAATAGTAAATTGGTAAACCAATATACTCAATACCAATATACTCAATACTCCATGCCCTAAAGACCGGACAGATCGATGGACGGTGTTAGCATTTGATGACTCTCAATTGAGGACTCTGAAAGAGCTTACCTGACCTCAAAGAGCTAAAATTTCTCTCTACTGTTAAAAGACCTCAAACGGGACACGGCATCTTTAATAAACAGGGTCTGCATTTTTACGCCGTTATGGAACTGGAAGACATAGATACTATTACTGTACTGGGAGCCGGCAGCATGGGCCACGGCATAGCGGAAGTCGCCGCCCTCGCCGGATACGACGTAAACCTTCGAGACATCAACGAGGAACTCGTTCAGAGCGGATACGAGGACCTCGAATGGAGTCTCAACAAACTCGCCGAAAAAGACAGGATCAGCCAGGAGGACGCAGACGACGCGCTCGAAAACGTCACTCCGGTAGTGGATGTCGAGGAAGCAGTCGGTGACGCAGACTTCGTCATCGAAGCGGTACCAGAGAAAATGGGTATCAAGAAGGAGGTCTACACAGAGGTGGATTCCGCGGCACCCGACCACACGGTTTTCGCCACAAACACCTCGTCTCTCTCGATCACGGAACTCAGCGAAGAGACAAGCCGACCCGAACAGTTCGTCGGAATGCATTTTTTCAACCCTCCGATCAGGATGGATCTCGTCGAGGTCATCCACGGGGAACACACCACCGACGAAACAGTCGAACTAACCATCGATCTCGCGGAGGATATGGACAAGACTCCCGTCGAGGTCAGGAAGGACTCGCCTGGATTCATCGTCAACCGCGTCCTCGTACCCCTAATGAACGAGGTCTGTTGGCTCGTCGAGGACGACGAATACACCATAGCGGAGATCGATTCGACGGCTAAGTACGGCATGGGTCTCCCCATGGGTAGCTTTGAACTCGCCGACTACGTCGGAATCGACGTCATATACGACGTGCTCGAATACGTCCACGACGTCCTGGGCGAGGAGTACGAACCCGCCCCAATCCTGAAGGAGAAGGTCGAGGCGGAGGAGCTCGGACAGAAGACCGGCAAAGGTTTCTACGACTATGGCGAGGACGCCGAGGGTGTCGATATACCGAGCGACGAGATCGACGAGGAACTCCAGGACGTTCTCGTCGCAGTTATGGCTAACGAGGTGGCGAAACTCGTCGGAAACGACGTCGCCGACCCCCACGACATAGACGAAGCCGTCAAACTGGGTGCGAGCTTCCCCGATGGACCCGCAAAGGTCAGTGACGAAGCAGGCCTCGAAAACCTTCTCGAATCCCTGGAGGAAAGACATGGGGAAACCGGTGAACCACGGTACAAACCGACTGAACATCTGAAGGAACTCGTTGAAGAGGGAGAGAACTTCCACGGCTCAGAAGACGAGGATGATGGCATCGAGTTCGAGAACCTCAGGCTCGAACGCCCCGGCGAGATGGTGGCACACGTCGTTATCGACCGTCCCCACAGGATGAACACCATCAACCTGGAACTCATCGACGAACTCGACGAAGCCATCGACATCGTCCAGGAGGACGACGAACTCAGATGTATGCTCATTACGGGCGAGGGCGACAGGGCGTTCAGCGCAGGCGCAGACGTCCAGAGCACAGCCGCAGGCGGAGCGGACGCAATGAAGGGTATGGATCTTTCCCGACGTGGAAAAGACGTCTTCGGACGCCTCCAGGACGCCGACTTCCCGGTAGTTGCGGCTATCGACGGATTCTGTCTCGGCGGCGGATTCGAACTCGCCGTATGCGCCGACATACGTATCGCGAGCGAACGCAGCGAGATAGGGCTACCCGAACACAACCTAGGCCTCCTCCCCGGATGGGGCGGCACTCAGCGCCTCCCCCGCGTCGTCGGACTCGGGAGGGCGAAGGAGATCATCCTGACGGGCGACAGGTACGACGCCGAAACCATGTACGACTACGACTTCATAAACGAAGTCGTGGAGAACGAGGAGTTCGAGGACAGGGCGTTCGAACTCGCCGAGGAACTCGCGGGCGGACCGCCGATTTCCCAGGCACTCACGAAGAAGGCGATGATGCGTGGACTCGACGACATCGAGGCGGGATACGAACTCGAGACGCAGGCGTTCGGACACCTCCTCAACACAGACGACCTGATGGAGGGCGTGATGGCGTTCATGCAGGACAGGGAACCCGAGTTCGAGGGCGAGTAGAGAAATTCAGTTCTCGGCCTGAAACTGAGTGGCCGATCAGAGGGATTCGAAACCATTAAAATAATTCCCCGTAGAAATATCGCGTTTCTGGTAGTTCCATTGGGATATCCCGGTCATACATGTCGTCTTCGCTTTCCTGAATCAGCTGCCCGCAGCGAACTGCTTGACGTTTCTCAGGCCAGCATCAGGTTCTTCTTTACACCGGATGTTCGCTGTCGTCCAGATGTTTTATATTTGGTCGCGAAACTGAAGTCGAACGTCCGTACCCGCGAATCCGGGGATGCCGATTTCGTGGGGAACTCCAATTAAGTCCGCCTTCGGGGCTTCTATACGAGATCGGCGGAAACACCTCTAGTAACGAGAACGGAGTTTAGTTCGACCGATGGAATCTGTCAGTAGGTTATATACATCGGGAAACTCGTGTGCGGTATCTACCGATTCCGCGAGAAATCCTTACAGATGGGTAACCTCGTAGTCTGCCGGGTTGAACAGGTCTCCATCCGTTTCTTGGAGGGAATACCACGGGTCAGAAGCCGATTCCTATTTGAGTTCTCGGTGACGTTCCCGAGACTTCCTGTCCAACTTTGTCTCCTGCTTGCGTCGCTTCTTGATGTGAGACGGCGGTTTGGAGTCGGTGTTGCGCTCGGCTTCGTTGTCCGTCATTATCCGGATAGGTTTATGTCTGCTGGAACCAGAGAGAAGCCCAAAGTTCTAAAATCGCTGTCAAAGCTGAAAATATATTCTGCGTCAAATTCGCTTGCGAGCGCTCCAGTTGTATGGTCTACGAACGAAATCTGCTGGTCATCAAACCGTTCAAATTCGTTACAAATTGCTTTAAACTGTAACCCGTCCGGATGTAGTACAGTTATCGCAGGTGAGTTTCGTATCCGTTGTAACGTCTCTATAGCCTTTTGATGGCTCTTTCTCCGGAGTATTAATGTCGTTAATTCGGAGACAACATAACCTGTTGTATATATGGGGCGGAATCGGAGTTCACCGTCTCGGATAGCGTCCATAACCGCACGGGCACGGTCATGGCGGGGAGAGTTTTCGACAAAATGTGCGTAAAATGCTCCTGTGTCGATGAACAGTGGTGTGGCTCCCGGCCAACTCATCCCTCAATCTCGCCGTAGAGGGCATCGTCGATCTCTTTTTCGTCAACAGGGTTTTCAACTGAGAACTTTGGGGCGGAAAAGAGCGGGTCATCAGAATCTACCTCATCGGCCGTTGTTGCCTTATCTGCCGTGTACCACCAGACTACTGTTCGGCTACCGAGAGAGACTTTTTTAAGCCGTCCATCATCTTCCAATCGACTCAGCCGCCTGTAAGCTGTAGAGCGGTCAATTCTAAATCTATCGGCTACTTCTTTCGCCGTATGGAAGGGTCTTCCTTCGATAAAGTGACCCATGATTTCCTCATCGCTAAGGTCGGATTCAAACTGACCGTTATCATCTCGTTCCATATTTCCAGACATCCGTTTCCCTCTATCTCATCATAGAAACCATAAACTAATAGATGTACCGATAGTACCACTACCATGAACTATTTGGTGTACGGTAGGGAAACCCGACCCTATTGTGGACGTGTCCATCACAGTAAATGTCCGAGTGTTTCCAACACCCGAGCCCGGCTTATGCGGGCAGAAACCCATGTGAATGAAGAGATCTGTCGGATCTCAAGATTCCGCCAGGATTGACTAATCGAGGGCCTAAAACGGGGAAACCAACTACGCCCTCCCGGAACTGGTTGAGCGAAACCAAGACGCAGAATGGAATGATATTCCGGGGATCAGTGCTGTTGAAGGCGGCGCATGGACGGCAAGTCTCAATGCCACTCACGCGGATGCCGAGTCGTGACGGACGCGATGCTCACCGCCTTTCGGAACGATGCCAATAATTTCACCGGCGAGAGTCACGATGACGCCCGAGCAGGAGTTCACTGGCGTTTCCGTGAACACATTCTGGTTCAGAGAGCACAGAGGACGATGCAACAAGTATTGTTGGAACTACGGAATGAACTACATCGTCCATCCGCAACGTCTCGCAGAACGTCATCCTGCACGAACCCAGTCAACACCTCGATCACGAGACGTACGTGGCGATGTCGACCAGTCACGACGTCTTCCGCCCCGGATAGTTCGTAACGTTGCTGGAGGAACAAGATAGTATGTAGATCTTTCATTTTTGATACGCCCTCACCTGTACTTCATCTGGTAAATTAATTTAAGTCTACTGGGTCTATTCGATTTACTAAACCGTCGAAGTCTTCGTCAAAGCTGAGTAGATAATCTATATCTCGGTTTCGAAACGGAGTCCGTGAATGAAAGACTGTGGTCGGAATACCTCGAAAATAAATTCACGGCATCATTAAACTCTGGTTAGGAAACGAAGTTTAACTCGATCCATCTTTCGTCGAGAAGCCTTTCACCAAGTTTTATAGCTATTCGTGGATTTCCTGTGGGGTTCAACGTTAAAGTCAGTGTTTCGTCGAAAATGTAGTCGGTTATATAAGGCTGCCCGTACCGTTTATCGAGAACCATGTCTATTGCTCGTTTTGCAGGGAGGGACCTATTCGAATCCTCGTTGTCATGTGCGTAAATAACACCGGTGTCTCAATACCGTCATAAATCTCCATAAATTACGTCGTCGATATCGTCTTCCTCTATATCTCCACCCCATAATTCTGTCCCCTCGTGAAACTCCTCGCTCTCTTCCTCGGTTAAAGGTAGTTCGTTGTCCCGGAACGAATCGACGATCTCGTCTTCGCTGGATACCGCGTGATCCACGATTTTCTCCAGTAAATCCTCCTGACTTACTTTCTTCCCGGTTTCGAGCTTAATTTTGGCCTGTAGCTCCTCCAGACGGGACTTCGTCTCCCTATCCATCTTGACTGAGGTACTCATGTTTAATCGTAGAACTTTCTAAAAAATAAACACTTCTACGTAAACAGTTCTACGGAGTCTAAACTACTTCTCGTTAACCCGTCCGGATTCGAACATGGTTTCGACCACACCATTCAAACGTCTATACCGCCAATACAACCTCATGACAGAAGAAGTCCTGTTCAAATGGGAAGGCCACCGAGCAAAGGCCGAGATCGCGGAATACCTGCGTAGCGTCGCGCGGGCACTGGACGAGAAAGAAGGCGTAAAACTCACACACGGCGAGGATTCGATAGAACTCGACATCCCCGAGAACCCCGAGTTCGAGGTCAAGGCCGAGCGAGAGGAGGAAGGCGACGAGACCGAACTCAGCGTCGAGTTCGAGATAGAGTGG
>JBDGRN010000109.1:29810-34668 GCA_042218125.1 Halobacteria archaeon
AGGGAGCGGTAAGGGCGATCTGTCGCTGGGCTGAAACTACTTCTTATACGCCCTCGTTCTCGGGGCTCCGATCCAGTATCTCGACGTCGACCAGGGTTAAGGCGTCCTCCGAGAACTCGCCTTCCAAGTAAGCACCGGTTCTCTGGAGCTCCGCCCTGGCGAGAACCTGGTCTACATCCTCTTTCCTGGCTCCGCCGGGAAAGCTCTCGTATTCGCAGCAACCGGGACAGAACTCGTACTTGACGTGCCAGCCCCGATCGTCTGCGTATAGAGAGTCCTCGTTCACGAACCAGACTACCATACTGTCACCTTCTTTCATAGTTCCTTTACACGAATCGCCGATATACTCGTCGTCCACGAGTTCCGGATTGGTGTTACACGGAACTTCCCCGTCTTTCTGACGGACTGCGTGGCCGATCAGCTCCTCCTTGACTTCCTCGGTATCCAGTTCAGGCATGAATAAAAATAGAGTAGTTTTTATGTTAAGAATTACCCAGGTATGAAAAACTCTAGCCTTACACCAAACTAATTAAATATTGGTAACGCGATAAAGTCAAAAAGGGTTAATTGGAGTACCGCAAAGCTCCATTTACCAGGAACGACCCTGGTGTCCGAACATTATTTTTCTGTCAACTATAAAGTAGCATAAACCCAGTGTATTCAGGGGAGTCAATGGGGGACTTGGATGAGGAGAGGGAGAGATTTCTCAAGTTCCGTCCGTCTCAAGCTCTACCTCGATACTGGCACTTGGAGCGATCAGTTTGAAGGTATTTCCAGTGCCGTCTTCGGCCAGGCGTATCTTATCGACTTTGCCTGCCGGTAGTTCACCTCCACCAAAGTCACCAGTAAGGCGGTATTCTCGCGCCATGCAGGAAATATAGAGTTTCCATCTGTATAAGCTAATAATAGACTTCCCTAATCTGGGAATACTTTAATATTATTAGAGTTTTGATCGATGCAGGAAACTTTGGTAAATACTGGCTTATTGGGAATAAAGATCTGAATATTTACCGTCTTTCGTTATCAAATTATCGTGAGTTCCGAAATCGGTAATCTTGCCGTCCTCCATTACGTATATCCTGTCAGCGTTTTTTACGGTGGATAGTCTGTGAGCGATAGCGATAAGGATGTAGTCTTTCTCCATCGATTCAATCGATTTCTGGACCTGGCTTTCGATGTTCGTGTCAAGATCACTCGTCGCTTCGTCGAGGAGGAGTACGTCGGCATCCATTAACAGAGCTCTGGCAAGTGCCACTCTCTGTTTCTGTCCGCCGGACAACCTTACGCCGTCGTCACCCAGAACCGTTTCGAGGCCGTTAGGCAGTCCGTTCAGGAACTCGTCTACTTTAGCGATACGACAAACTTCCAGTATCTCATCATCGTCTGCGTCTCTCCGTCCAACCGTGATATTGTAACGCAACGTCCTGTTAAAAATAAAGGGGTTTTGGGGTACGATAGCTAAACGGGATCTCCAGCTCTCGAGATCGATCTCCTCCAGGGGGAGTTCATTTGCGCGTATCTCACCACTGTCGGGCGTGTAGAAACGTGATATCAGGTTGGCGATAGTGGATTTACCGGCTCCGGACTGGCCTACGAAGGAGATAAACTCTCCACCGGAAACTTCGAGGGATAGACCATCGATTACCTTATCATTCGAGTCGGAGGAATCTCCGGAGACATAGGAGAAATATACGTCGTCGAACTCGATATTTCTAACTCGGTCCAGAGTTGTCTCCCCGTCATCGGGTTCTTTTGCCTCGATAACCTCGTCGATGTAGTTCTGAGTCTTAACCAGATGTGGGATGCTGCTTTCTAATGTATAGAACGTCTTGCTCAGGTTCCCCATTCTGGGTCCAAGACGTATCATTGCGAAAAGGAAAACGCCGAGCCCAGCAAGTGAAAGAGGGGTATATTTTATACCCACATAAATCACGAGAAACAGGGATATCACGGCTACTAGCTGGTTGAGGTTAGTCATTGCAGCACTGTTCTTCTGTTTTTTTACAGTGTTTTCGACGTATGAATCCACGCCTTCTGTGAAGTCCGATATAAACTCCTCTTCGAGCCGGAATCTCTTCACATCATGTATACCCTGCGCTCCCTCTTGAGCCGAAATCTGTATTTTCTCATTAGCGGCGGATAGCTTTTCTCCCAGTGAATGACCCGACTGTAACAGATTTCTGGTCCCGAGTACCGAACCACCTATTATAACTATAGCTGCCACCGTTAACCCCGGAGACAGGAAAAGAGCAATCCCCAGGTATAGCAGGGACATCGAAGTTATCGTAAAGGTTTCTATCAACTTCTGTATCGTCTGGCCCGAAAGCTTGGTTTCAGTTATTATTGTGTTGAGTGCCTTGTCAGAACCAACGTCGTCGAAGTATCCTATTCTGGCGGTGAGGGACTGTCTGTACGCGTTTTTCTGAAGGTATCCGACGTACTCCGCCTTGAGCTTACTGCTGAGCCAGGAAGCCACTAATGATGACGAGTACCTCAACGTCATGACGATAGATACACCAATAATGATAAACTTTAGATTGAACGGTATACCCAGGTAGCTGTATGTATCTACGAAGTAGCTAATCAAACGTCCTCCTTCGGTATTCCCCCTTGTCTTTCGAATAATAGGTAGTATAAAACTAACGCCTATACCCTCCAGTAGGGTGGATAGAAGGGTGAATAGAATTACACCAATAGACTGTTTGGGTCTAAATCCGATTACCCTGTATAAGGATAACAGCTTATCTTTAGTGTCCATATTGTCGTCCTCAGTATTTATCCCAAGTTCCCGGATATATCTACAGCTTTTTTAACTATACTCTTTTGGCAAATAATAACTGAGTGGTGACAACGTATACGTGTTTACATTAGGTTTTGGCTCCCACTTACATCTGATTCCAACAGTTTTTCTTCATCCGGATCTATTAGCCTTACATCACATCTTTCGGACATCCGGTCGTATCTCTTGGACCGTTAACATAATGGAAATCAGGGGCGGTTTTTTTCTGGGGGCAGGATATCTGACCACAAACTGTCAGAATAGAAGTACCTGGATAAAGGTGGTGTTCCATATTTTTTGTGAGTCGTCTTAGTGTGTGATCTTTGTCAGTAATCTTTTTCCGAGATTTTATAAGCTGCAAACATGGTTAATAGAACTAATCCTGTTATCAGTGATACAGTTCGAAGTTCGCTGACAGCGGAGACGTACACTGGTTTCATGTCCCGGGTAATAGCGAAGGAAAAAACGTCTTCCATTATGGATGGCGTCACGAAAACTCCCACTAAAACTAGTAGAATACCCATTAAACTTACTAATGCCTCCATAGTTCTGACCGCGTAGTCGGGATACGGAGTTGGAAAAACCTCGTCAGCACAGAGACCCTGTGTAATAGCAGGGATGAGGATCGGGTAGGTTGGTATGAAAAGTCTGAGTTCCGTTAGATCTCCCAGTAGAAGTACAGCCGGGATATAGGCAAGCAGGATCAGTGATATTCGCCTGATGAACCTCGGTGTTCTGGGAAACACGAGAACAGCCAGAACCCAACTGATGCCTAGAAAAGAACCCAGGGAAATAACCACCAAGTCCCAGGTTCGGAGGGTTTGAAGCCAGACGTCCTTAACTAGATAGTTGATCGTCAAGGGATCTCCTCTGATGGATGTAAGATAAAGGAAGGGAACTAAAGTGACAACGACGAGTATTATCGTCTTCTTGAGGAATTCCTTCTCTGGTTGGAACGACACCGTTCTGAGGTTACCGAAGTCTATATTGGCTAGAACGTAAGCCAGGGGAACGATAAGCCCCGTTTTTCTGTTGGCGACCGCCAGTACAGAGAGCAGAAGTACGATACCGTAACGGTCTTCGTATATCGCGATTAGCGCTACGAAAAAGATAGCTCCCTCAGTAAACGACCATGGATGGAAGGTATACGATAAGGTCATCGTGGTCGTTAACGAGAGAGCGAATAGCAAACTCCCGAGTAAGCACCGTTCGGGCGTGAACCAGTTCGAGAGCAAACGGTACATAGCGAAGATCATTATGGCGACCATCGTGAACTCAAAAACTCCGTAGATAAGAACGAAAGCCATGTCGTATGGCATGAAAGTATTGAATCCGCGTATCATGACCTCGTTCAGGTATGGGGTGAGAACCCGGTAGTTTGCGGAGGTACGTGTGGTAACTCCGGCGATTATCTCATTATGGGTACGTATATTTTCTGCCGTTTTCTTGGTGAGTAGGTGAAAATAATGGTGGTAATATACCATCATGGCACATGAAAAAAGTACTATGTAGTGCCGTTTTACACGGTCATTGAGAGAAGCCCAGGGTCTATTGAAGACCATAAAATATCAATTAACCACAACCGAGATAACAGTTTATAATGTATATCCTCAAAATAGAGGAATACACTGTTGAGGAAAGTTCACCTCCATTCTATGATCTTCCAACTGTCGGGGGTCAAGTCCCATTTTTTTACTATACCGCGTGGATATCCGTGGGGTTTCCAGGGTGAGGGCACCGTTACTTTTTTATCGGGGTTTTCGTTGAGCCACGCCGACCACCAGCTAAACGTGCTGTTAGCAGTGATTACGTGATCACATTTACTCATCAGGTAAAGATCCTGGTTTTCATTGGTGCCGTAATCGGTTGAGACGTACTCGGTAGGTTCGTCGAATCTTACGTTTTCCTTTGCCCATTCGGGATCGTCGGAAAACACGTATAGACTGGGGTTTTTAGTATGGTTCTTCATGTAGTCCAGAGCTAAATCGTAATACTCCTGTGTGAGAGTGTTACCCCTACCGGGACCCTGGGTAAAAAAGTCCCTGCCCCTCACGTGAACCCCTATAGAGGGTTTTTCTT
>JBDGRN010000109.1:34678-38909 GCA_042218125.1 Halobacteria archaeon
AACAGAACGGTAAACTCGTCCCTCAGAACGTCTTTAACCGGGTCGACGTACTGTTGTGTCTGCCAGTAACCGTCAAGATAAACGCCGTCCCCGGTATCTGTCATTCTATCGTCGTAAAACCTACTATGGGGCCAGTCCTCGTCATCACCTCCAGGGAGGTCCATGTACTCCTTGTAGTAATTAAAGAGGGATGCGGTTAGCCTACGTTTGTTATCGAAAAAAGAAGAGTTGGATAGATAGTATCCAATCTTACCGTAGTTAATTACGTTAGTTATTTCTTGAGGGGTCACGGTTTCAGCGTTAATATCGAAGTTATGGAGCGTGTACTCTCTGTAGGTTCCGTCATGCGCATCCTGGTTGTTGTACCAGGAGAGATCCAGTTTTAGTTCTGTACCGTTAATTAAAGCTAGGTGTTTACCAATTCCGTACTGGAACATCTGGTTCCCTAGACCATCACTAATCTTGGTAATTATCATTTATATTGTTAATTATCATCTTTGATTCGTGTTTCAGAAGTTCCTTCGGGTAAGCTGTAGCCAAAATCCTCCAACAGATCATCCAGGTTTTCCTCCATGTACCTGTAATCCTCCGCGTCGAAATAATCCTTACCACCGTCACTTTCCCCTTCTCTCATGAACTTAAATTCGGGATTCATGTTATTTTTCTCAATCCTTCCATATTTTTCCTCCATCCGTTTCATGCTGTTGAATGAACTTGCCTCTACGGCTCTTTCGATAACTGTATCTTCAACTTCCAAGTCCAGGGGATCTAAAATCTTCTCTAGCTCCTTCTCGGGGTCTTTTTTTAAATCTTCGAACTTCACAAGAACGTCCCAGTTACCCTTCCACGAACTTACGTGTTTTTTCCACGAGGGGATACCCCAGTTCTCATCCCTGATAAAGTTCTTAAAACCATTTATCGGTGGTCCATCCATCCATGCTTTCGATTCAAAATGATAGTATGACTCCATCACGTCACCCGGATGTCTCATGACGTATATTGATATCGTATCTTTGTCGAGATACACCTGTTTTTCATATATATTATGGTTACTAATTATTTTAGGATAGTCGTGCAACGGTGGTGCCGACGGATGTGAATCGCTAGTCGCCACCCAGTAACGGAAATTTCTGAAATGTATATCTAACTCTAATCCCGCGGACAGTGCAAAAGTATTCGCCAACAAAAAATTCACCCATGTAGTACCCGACTTGGGAAATCCTACTTTCACGACGTCCGCTGGACAGTAGATCTCTCTAAGTATACGGGATTTCAACCTATGGTAGCTTTCGTGTTCGTCTAGGTTACGTTGGAGTTTGTTTATTGATCTCTTCGTAAACTCCCTGGCGCCTTCCTTTTTGTAGATATCTATAGCTTTTGAGATATATTCGAAGCCCAATGTTTATTTTTAAAGTACTGAAAAATATAGTTCTTTATAAATATCAGGCAATCCAGGTCTGAAAGAAATTTTACTTGACATCCTGAAGCATCAGGATATATACGTGAACAATAATCACACCTAATGGGTTATCACCCAAGGTTCATATAACGTCTATCTCTTCGTTTATATATAATACGTCGCCGGAGGCGAGTCTACCGTCCGGTTCGATATATCCGTGATATATGAAAAATAAGTTAAATCCCTTATCAACCATGAATCTATGTATTTCCTTGAATAAAGGTTGGTCCTTGTAATACGGTATAAACTCGACCTCCGTGAGTATCGCTGAGCATTTTGGTAGTAAGTTTTCACTTCCTTTCAACGCACTGAGTTCGTATCCCTGGAGATCTAACCACATTATATCGACGTGTTCTAACTGATCGTCGAGACGTACCTGTGGAACCTCGACTGTATTCCTAACCTCGTAACTTTCTCTATTTTTTCCTGCTTGTTCTCGATAATCTTGTTTAATATTTGAGGGCCGATACACCGACGAACTGCTGGTGCTATTCAGGACATTGATTGGCACCTTTCCATTTTCAGGGCCCAGCGCCTTATTATGTATAGTTACCTTTGCATCGCTTCCAAATCTACTCTCCAACTCGTTCAGGTGCTGGTGTAGAGGTTCGAAGGCGTGAATAGTCGGATCCTGGAAGCGGTCAAGAAACTCGTTTACAGTCTTTCCTATATGTGCGCCACCATCTACGATCACCGGCGATGAAACATCGATTATTTCACTAATGTCATCGTATGGATCACGTTTTATTCGATAGTTACCGGGGTTCTTAGCAAAATGAAATATATTGTAGGTCCTGAGAACCAGGGTTTGGATCCGTTTCGGAAGAGCTCTGTAGATCTTTTTTCTCATTCTTTATCTAATTATTATCCCGGTAACATAGATATTTAGGTCACTGTGATCAATAAGTGGATATATAGACTCTACGTGTAAGCAACCTTTTAAATTTTATGGTATAAATATTACAAGTGTTCACCGTGGTTCACCCAGCGGATAGTATTCTGTAGATTCGTGGATATCCTCGGAACTTAGAAACCTCCATGGGTCGATCAAGGTCACGTTTTTATATAGGTTAGGCTGGTAGAGTGAACCGTCTCTTAATGTTATAACTGCTGTATCTGCTGACTCTATCGCGTCTCCCAGGTTATCATAAAATTTGTATCTCTTATTATTTCCCTCTACATCCTCAAACTCTTGATTGACCAGGCTTGAAATATCCATTGGATCGTAAAGGGCCAGATCGAAATCACGGTTCAGGTGTTCCACGAGGTCTCTTCCCTGTGAAGACTCGATCACACGAACCCCGGGTTTGTATGTTAAACCCAGAACTCCGATAACGTCACCGTCGTCGGAAACCTGTCTCACTTTATCCGAAATCCACCTGGAATGGTTTTCATTTATCTGTCTGGTGGCGTGGGCAAACCGAGCGTTTAACCCTGTTTTTTCTCCAAGTTCTTCGAATGCATCCGTATCGTGGGGGAAACATGGCCCGCCGAACTTTACTCCGGATGTAAAGTATTTTTCGCTGACTCTTCCGTCCTGACCCAGCGCGTGAGTTACAGAGTCGACGTCGGCATTCAGTTCGTGACACACCCTCCCCAGGTAGTTTGCGTAACTCATCTTCATCGAAACGTAGTTATTTAGAGCGATTTTGGCTATTTCTGCACTCCTTACGTCCATTCGTATGTTAACCGATCCGTTGAACCCCCACTCCTCAATAAAAGAGAGTAGTTTATCTCCCGCGGTTTCGGTATACTCTCCAATTACACGGTATTCGGGGTTTTCGATGGATTCTACAACCGAACCTAAAGCCGTAAACTCCGGCCAGTAACAGAGATGAATCCCTTCACCCGGTTTGAAACAGGATTCGGATTCTATCCACCGAATGACGTTGTCTTCGATATCCCCTGGCATCACTGTGCATCTAAGAACGATCAGATGACCCTCATTTTCCGAGTCCAGGGAACTACTAACAGTTCTTACCGCGTTCTCGACCTGGTCCAACGAATACCCTCTGACTTCATCATCATAGGTGTTTACGAAGATAAACGTTATATCGGAGTCGTCGACTGTCTTTGACGCGTCCGTCGTCAGGTCTAGATTTTCGGATGAGTTTATTAGGTATTCACCTAAGTGAGGTTCCTCGAAGCTTCCCGGCCTGTTTTGAATTCTCTCGATACGGTCCGGATCTATATCTATACCTTTTACCGAAATATTTTTGTTTGCCACTGAAGCCGCAAAAGATAGTCCCAACCTTCCCAGACCGAGGACTGATATCACTGTAAGCGAACTCGGTATAGTAAGACCTTGAAACTTTCTGTTAGAGATAATTAACGGCTTTATACATAGATTATTAACGGGTTTATACACAGATAACAGGGTTGTTTTTTCGTCTCTTCGATTAATATTACTTGCCGAGAAGGAATTTTAAAAAATCCACTGCGGGTCTTGGTAGTTTTTTTACTGTGGGTTGATAGATTAACTTCTTTGTTAACTGCTCGGCGGCGTACTGTCTATCACTACACTCCGAGAGTACGGCGAAGATACTCTGGCACATCTCCGAGTATTCTCTGGACGCCAACTTTTTCTTCGCGAGTCTTGAGATTACGTCGGTAAAATACTTTTCTGCATACATGTCACCTTGTTTCTCACCGTACCATCTTCGGTAAGTAGGCTTCCATTTATTCACGAACCTCTTTACGCCATAGATTCTCTCTATCGTGTTTGTGGTCATCTCTTCGGCATCCGGGTCGACGTAGGTAAAAACGAGGGGT
>JBDGRN010000109.1:38919-40007 GCA_042218125.1 Halobacteria archaeon
AACCGTGCGTAGCTAACTTCATCCAGATGTCGTGGTCTATCGATGAAGGAAGTGATTCGTCGAATCCACCGACATCTTGGATTGCTTGACGGGGAAACAGGAAGCTGGAGGGGTTGGTGGATGCACCCTTTCTCTTGATGGATTCATTTAGAAAACCCTCGTTCTCCGTCCGTCCAACCGACTTCAGATCTCCCTCGGGCGTCCGTCTCTCTATACCGCAGTAAACGACACCCAGGTTTCTCTTAACGCGATCGCTCAGCGAATTAATTTTTTCTACCTGTTTCTCTATCTTGGTAGGTTTCCATCCGTCATCATCGTCCAGGAAAGCGACGAGCTCCCCTGTAGTATGTTCTATCCCGGTGTTTCTTGCGGCAGCTAGACCCCTGTTTTCTTCGTGTTTTACGTATTCTGCGTCCGAGATTTTTTTATCGAGCCAGCTATCTATCCCGGAGTTGCTTCCGTCCTCAACTACGGTTAACTCAATATCTTCGTAAGTTTGATCCAGTACGCTGTTAACAGCACGTTTGCATAACTCGTGACGTTGATATGTCGTGATTATCGCGGAAACTACCGGTTTGCCGTGGCTCTTCATGTAAGCTTACTGCTTCAGTGGATTTTTAATTCATTTTTGAGGTATAAAAATGGACTGCTTAGATAAATGAGGAAAAATGAATTATTAATTCCAAATGATGGTATCGGAGAACGGTTGTTATATCCTTTTGTTTCCCTGAATTACTACTTTTTTACAGAATTATCATCTTAAGTTTCCCTGAATTACTACTTTTTCCCGGGTTGCTAGCTTCTTAGTAAAATTTGTTTTCGTCTTTGGCGGAGTTCTAGTTCAATTTACCACAACGATAGGAGTTTATAGTAATAAAATCGGTGACTACTTCGGGAAATATCGTTTAAGCTACGACCAAATTTTGTAAGATCATTTGTCCTTTACAGAGCTTGGCTGTAGGTATTTCACCCAGAAATTATTTATCAATCTTTACCATTTAGATACGGTATGTGTGTAGAAACAGCCGGCATCGAGGACCACTTCGATAATATCTTTTTATACGTTGCAGATGCGCTAAGATACGATT
>JBDGRN010000112.1:0-11081 GCA_042218125.1 Halobacteria archaeon
TATCAAGATGAACGTGAATATGGCTGCCGAAGGTCGACTTCGTGGATTGGGAGTATGAAGGTTTTTTGAAAACTGTAACATTCCTAACAAGCATTTCTTTAATTTTGCTTATTCCGAAGACTGTGGATTTCCAGGAAAGGATAATTTCCTGTTTGTCAGATCTCGGATTTGAAATTTGGTCAGACCTTCCTGGTGTGTGACCTCACTTCGTTCGGTCATTCCTGGCTGGGACTTGCCGAGGTCAAATCCCGTCCGTCCGCGCTTCACTCCTTCGTAAAAAACTCAGTCGTTCCAGTGCTCCCGTTCGCGAATCGTAGATTCGCGTGCTCGGAAATCTTCGATTTCCGAACGTGAGGGATTTGAACCCCCGTCCTCGGCTCGAAAGGCTCACGATACCTTTCCTTCGTGCGGTTTTTGTCTTCAAACCAGGGATGGTATACGGCGTAACCATCGGAGCGTTCTGATCTAACGGTTTCCAGCTTAGGTATAGATTAACTTAGGTAAGGTAATAAAATAGCTGGGTCATTTGGCTGAGGGCCAAGTTGATTAGATTGTATTCCTGATTCCATTCTTAGGTACATATATTCTTGATTCAGCTTGGCATCCATTTCTTACTTCATAAGGTAGAAAACTTCTGGCGAAATCTTTTGGTTAAAGTAATTGAAGTTTGTGTTATATATAACGATTAGCAGAATGGTTTAATGTAATTCAGGTACTAACTCTATTATATGGCTACGCAGGAGTATCGCATAGTTTCGGGGGAGGACTCGGAGATACATAACGAACCTCATATAGAGGACAGTCGAGTAACGGTTCGTGACGTCTACGTCCGAGTCGCAGAGCGGGGTATTGGTCCGGAAAGGGTGGCGGAGCGTTTTAACCTGGATATTGCGGATGTATACGAGGCCCTCGCCTACTACCATAACAATCCCGAAATTATGAGGCATGTAGAAAAAAGACACGAGAGGGCTGGGAGGGAGGCTAAAAAGCGCTCATCTCTGCTTCCATCCAGGGGATAGCGAATGGTCTTTAGTCTCGTTCTTGATGAAAACGTGGAGTACGAAGTACTTCACCGCTTGGAAAATTACGGACATGATGTCAAACACGTGGACCTGGTTTCCGAACTAGGGAAGGGAACTGATGATTATTCCATTGGAGAGTATTCACTAAACGAAGATAGGATTATTGTCACCTACGACGATGATTTCGTACTCGATGCTGATGAGAAGGATTACCGTGCGGTACTTTATATCCACGATGCTACGCTTACCGTTAAGGAAGTTGCCGATATTATTCACAGTATCTCGGAAGTTTATCCTCAAGAGGAGGTTAAGGGTGTCGAGTATCTAAGCGGAGACTGGCTGGATATATAATATAATGGAGCTGTATTCGGTTAGCGAACCGTCAGATCGTCTATTCACCGAACATTAGATTTAGAGATTCTTTTAAATATACAGTTACCCTGAGTTTTATTTTCCGTTACCTTTTAGTATAAATTATTATGACAAAAACGTCCCAGCAGAAGCTTGACGAAGGTGCTCCACATGAAGATATAAAGGGTGAGTGGGAGCTCGTCCGTAGCTGGAGTTCATTTTCCGAGTTCTTCGAGGATGCGGTCCACGTTGATGCCGTAACCTACTGCGAGTCTCCTGGATTAATAGTCGATATGTTTGACGGTTCTGAAGAGATCAATTGCGGGCTGGAGTCCATGGATATATTAATAGGGGATAAGGTCGATTACAGGGAGAGACTTGAAGACGTTGAAACAGCAAAACGGTTGGCGGATCTATATCAAGAAGATCGATTAAAAGTGATGCTGAGTAAAAGACGGGAGGTCCATTCCAAACTATACCGTATTGAAAAACCTGACAAGGTGGTTCTTCTTAATGGTTCGGCAAATCTTTCTTATACTGCCTGGTCTAACCAGTCTAACAGTTTTACTGTCTGGTACACACGGAAGGGTACTGGAATTGACGAAAAATTCATGGAACATATAGAAGAACACTTGGGTTCTTACTCTTACGAGGTTTTCCTGAGGGAGTTTACGGAGGAACAGTTATCGACTGCTTCAGACGATGAGGAGGTGGAAAAGAGGCTTCAGCTCTGGATCGATAATGAGATGAGTGAGCTGAATGATAGGGCCAAAATACATACAGATGTCGAGGATGAACTGGATGAACTGGCAGTAGCTGTCGATGAAACTATTAAATTATCTGAAGGTAAAGACGAGGAAGAGAAAAAAATAGATGAAGATGATGAAGGAGTAGGGCTTCCGGACGCAAACCTATCGATTGAAAACAGGGGAGGTTCTGAAACTGATGGTGACTTAAATATGGGTGATGATGTGTCGGTTTCCGGCTCAGACTCTGGTGTAGGGGAAAAAGGTTCTATGAATTCGAATAATCGAGGTAACGGGAAGCCACTTATTTCGGGGGCTGAGGCAGATACAGTTATCACTGAAGGATACTCGTTAACTCTGCCCACCGAGACTCTTTCGGATGGTAAATACGGAAGTTCGCTGGCGAAAGAGTTTCAAAAAAGGGGAGGGACAAGGAGCCATACCGGTGTTGAGGCGCCAGTGGCTGCGTACTCCGAGTTTTATCAAACGGAATACGATGAGGAACTAATGTATCTCCGTCCGGAGGAAAATGCTATTCATGTCCAGTGTGGCGAGAAACATAAACAGGTAGTTGCGGACGAACCCGCAGACATGAAAGCTCTTGATAAGTGTCTTGAACATCTTGAGCGATATATTACTACTGTTGATCGGTGGGGGTATAATACTACTACACAAACTGCCGTTAAGGCGCATATGTACGAAGCTATACTTTTCGGTATGTGGGCTCCTTTTGTTAACCTGTACGCCGAAGTTCTTGATGGTCCGGCTACGAGGCTGGATAATGATTTACCCTATCTCTATATATCGGGGCGTAGCGATGCGGGGAAAGATATTTTGACTGAGTTTATAGTGCGGCTGATTACTGACGGGTTAGTTACGGAGGGTGGGGCTGATGCCGACAAGATAGGTACAAAGGATATCCGTCGTCTCAGGGATATCAATACCCCTTTTCCGTTTATCATAAACGATATTGAGAAAAGTAAGATTGAGAGTTATTCCAGTTTGAGGAATTTTTGGAAGGAATGGCGGCCTTCCCAGGATGTGTCGTATCCTACTATTATTTTCACGAGTAACGATACCAGGCCCAAGGACTGGTTTAGGAACAGGGCCAGGATGTTACATTTCGATGTGGTCTTTCCGAGTAACTCTGAAGAGGAGAGTTATTACGATGCTAAAGAAGATCTCGAAGAGATACTATGCCAACATAACCCGATATTCCGTTTCGTTTCCAGGAGGTTGTTTGAATCTGAAAGATACAAAGATGGTGACGGTACTGTGGATCATATACGGGAGATAATGATGGATATCTACAGCGATGTGGGTAGGGAATTGCCGGAGTATTTTCCTGAGAAGCCCGCGAGCAGGATATACAACGTCGGAAAAAGGAAGTGGAATAACGCGGTAAAACGTGGGGACATAGTTTTTGAAGAGCAGAGTGATTATCTGGTGGCGCAGTTCGATGCAGATAGCAGTGAAGTTTATAGCTTCAGGAAAACTCTGGATCCTAAATGTAAACCAGATAAGTATGGCAGCAAGATTACTATTCAGAATCCTGAATACTTTAAAGAGTGGATAGATGTGGATATAGAACAGTCGTCTAGCTGGATTAAATCCATACTTGGACTTGAATGACTGTGGGGGTGAGTGGATATCAGTACTTACGTTGTATCAAAGATAAATATCTCCCTTATACGTGGCTATACAAAAGGTATTCAAATATATAGCCGGAGTTTATTCTGTATGAATAAGCTGGAGTTACTTACCAGTGTTTTGACAGAAACTGCATTAACTACTGGCAGAGAAATTGAAGATACGTACCATTGTAAAAAGCGGTTGGCTGAGGAAGATCCGGAAAACGAGGATATGTACCTAAAGGAGTTTCAGGATTTCAAAAATGGCAAGGAAGACAGTTTGAATACTGTCGAATCCGTGGTATACGAACACATAAGGACGTTAATTCAAAACGAGTACGGCGGTGAAAGGTATGGGGAGGATACTGAGGAATCTATCTCTCAAGTTATATAAAGTCCGATATCCGTCTCCTCTTTTGACGTTTTTTCCTATGTTTAACAACCAGCGGAATAGTTTTTCTCGGTGGTCGCGGTAGTCTACTACCTGTTTTCGGTTTAACTTCTCTAATGTTCTGTCTGGGACTACATTGACTTCTTCAAGATCTTTTTCCCTCATATATTCGTTTTTCCTGGGTTTTCACGGCGCTTGGCCGTGGGGTTTTTGGCGACTTTACGCTGTCTGGCGATTCGGGTGTTGTTGAATCGTATTTGACTTAGCATGGTTTTTCCAGTTTCCGTTTCTTCACTGGAAAACCGCAAGAAGGGAGTGCTCCCGTTCGCGAATCGTAGATTCGCGTGCTCGGAAATCTTCGATTTCCGAACGTGAGGGATTTGAACACTTGCCAGACATTCCTGCTCGTTTCACTGTGCGGCCTGTGACTGGCAAGTGTTCAAATCCCGCACGTGCGCTTCCTTTTCTCGCTACGCTCGAAAAGAGTGCTCCGTGAGGGATTTGAACCCCCGTCCTCGGCTCGAAAGGCCAAGATGATTGGCCGGACTACACCAACGGAGCATCCAGCAAGAAGTAAAAAGAACTAGATATGTATTAAACATTGTGTTTCTGAAACCGCTTTACAGGTCTAAGATTGAAGGTATTTCTCTTAATCCAGTAGGATACGGTTCAATTAACTTTGTTAGTTTACAAAACCAGAACATCAGAAAAATTACCTATTCTTCGTTCTGATCCGTTCCAGGTAACGACGTAAAGAATAAACAGACTACGTCACCAACCAAGGTATCATGGAGACGAAACTATGGAGATAGGAATCATCGGAGGAACCGGAGATCTGGGAGAAGGTCTTGCTATAAGGCTAGCGGGCGCTGGACACGACGTCACTATAGGTAGCCGTGATTCGGATAAAGCCAGGGAACACGCCGAGATGTACAGCGAGAAAACAGGTGCAGATATAGATGGGGTCGGTAACCAAAAAGCTGCGGAGAAACCGACGGCGATTCTCGCGGTACCGTACCGTCACATGGTATCGACCGTCGAGAACCTCGATTTCGAGGACAACGTCGTAGTTTCACCTGTGGTTTCTATGGAGCCGGGTCCACCCTTCGAGTACGTACCGCCCGAGGAGGGAAGTGCAAGCGAGGAGTTACGGGAACTCCTGCCAGGTTCAGTGAGTCTAGCGGGTGCGTTCCATAACGTCGCCGCCAAAAGGTTGATCGACACCGATCGGGATCTGGGGCTCGACATCGTGGTTTTCGGCGACCCGCTTGCGAAGGCCCGAACCAAGGAGATGGTGGAGTCCATTGATGGGTTGAGGTCCCTCGACGGAGGTAGTTACGAGAACGCCGCGATGGTAGAGTCGATAACGCCGTTGCTGATTAACGTCGGGATCAAGAACGGCTTAGACGATCTTGGGATACAGGTAAATTAGACCGGAAGGTTCAGAGTTGAAGGGTATGTGATAGTTTGAATAAAACCGGTTATACTTTATATACTGTTCCGTACTACTTCCGCTGCCTTTACCCCGCTAGCCATAGCGGCGTTGATGCTGCTAGCCTCCGTAAAATCGCCCGTTTATCCACAAAAAGATAGTTTCTTTGACCGCATACTTCATCGGAAACATAATCTGGGGGCCCCTTTAAGTAGAGAAATGGACCTCCATTAATTTGTGTTGTCCGGGAAGGATTTCGTTTCATTGTTAGCTTTCAACCTCCTCGGAATTTTGAAGATGATTTTCTAGCTCTTCCGGAGTCGGCAGCAACCGATCAAACGCTTCACTAGGAGTTTCTAACTCATCCCACTCGAGACTCATGTGCGGCCTCTCAGTGTTATAATAGGACAGGAATTCGTCGAGGCTATCGAACCTCCACCGTTGTTTGCCATAAGTTTGGTAGAAACGCTCGATCTTACCGTTAGTCTGAGGCCGCCCAACCTTACAGAGAGTATGATTTATACCGTTTTCTTCGAGATATCCTTCAAAAACATGATCGGGATCTACTCCATCGGTTTTGCTGTTCACAAACTCTGTACCATTGTCAGTAATAACCTCCAGGACAGGGACATCTTCCTCAAACTCTCTACGAACCGTGTCTAGCAGCTCTACGGCTTTTTCGGCGCTAGCACTCTCTACCTCTATCATGTCTAGAATCATTCTAGAAGCGTCGTCCTCGACGGCTAAACACCATTCGTCTCTTTCGTTGAAATACCAGTCTAGATGAACCGAGATCAATGAATAGTCTCTTTCCCAACCAACCCACGGTCGCTGCCGTCCTTGTTTTCGTTTATTTCTGGTCACAGAATTATTTTCTAGTAGAATTTCATGGACTTTGTTGTTGGCGATGGCTAGGTCATCTTTTATTCTAAGTATATGTGCGATTGCAACGGCTCCTACGCCGTGTTTTTGATGAAGCTCTACGACTCTCTCCTCAAGATCACTGGGGTACTCTCGATAAGGGTTTCTTCCAGGTGTCTCTATCTCGGGAATTGAGCCGGTTTCTCGGTATTTTTTGGCTAGTTGTTGCACTCTTCTCTGGGATACACCGAATTGATCGGCAACAAACTGTGTATCAAGGTCGTGGTCAACCACTCTTTTGCATATTTTCTTCACATCCTGTTGATCCAGCTTCACCTCATTTGCTTCGTCAGAGCCGAGAAATTCCTGACGAAATCTTTTGCGGATAGCACAGGACCTCCATTAATTTTAATAGTAAATTAAGAAATATAAGGGGGATGTCAGGAAATAAAGATCACGAACCGTGGTTAAAAGAAGACAGACGACGGTTTCTGGCTACTATGGGTGCTCTGGGGACGACAGGTATAGCAGGATGCCTGAGCGAGAAAGACGGAACATCTAACCGGACTAACCGGTCAACAACGACAACTAATGAATCAAATAGATCAAAGTCTGGTGAGGAATCAAAAAACGTAGCACCTCCTGAACTGTCCGAAACTTACGAAGCAACCGATGGATTCGAGTCCGGTACATACGAAAACTTCGCTCCACTATACGTTGGCGACTCTAAAAAGTTCATCCGTCCACAACTATCGATCAACACCGATGACCCAATCGCCGGTAAACACTCATTACAGTGGAAAGGTAACGACGAACCACAGAGGTGGGCAGTTGTCAGCAACGCCTTCCAGTTAAACCCCCCAATCGAAATTTCGGCCAAGATAAGGCTCGACGACAGAGGCGACAAAGACTACGCTGTTGGTGTAGGGATAGCCGAAACACAGAACCGTGCCGCGGTCGTCAAAGCAACACAGGACGGATTAGATCTCGTTAAAGATAGTTGGGACGGCCAAGCCGTAGACTCAGACGACAGACAGTTAGAGATCTCGAAGGTCTACAACTTCTCGATGACGTTGAGTGAAGAAACTGTTAAAGCATCTCTCCGGGACGAAGACGGAAAACAACTCGCTCAGTTATCCGGCAAGACAGATCTTAAACCAACGGCTATAGCCTTATACGTAGAAACCAACGACGACTCAACGGTGTTAACCTTCGATGACGTAGAAGTAACTGGTAAATTCTACCGTGTTCCAAGTGACGAGTGGACCCGTGCTGATCCGTTCGTCGTGGTTCCAAGACCGCCGGATGTGGGAGAAGACCAGGGGGACTGGGTGGGAGGTCAAGATGTCTTTGTCGAAGATGGTACCTATAAGATGTGGTACCGGATACGGGACAACGAAAGCCGGGGGCAGGGATACGGCTACGCTGAAAGTCAGGACGGTTACAACTGGCAGAAAGCCGTCGACGACAACCCGGTGCTGGTGCCTGATTACAACAAACAAAGTAATGAAGGAATCACCGTTTTGAAGGTCGACGGAAAGTACCGAGCATGGTATACTATAGAAAAAGATGGCGACTGGAAAATAGTATATGCGACTAGCGAAGATGGAATTAACTGGAAGGACCACGGAATAGTCCTAAAAGATAACGACAAGGATCCGATGGCGGTCTACGTCGACGGCACTTACTATCTCTATGTTAACTATCTAACACCACAGACACGGGTATTCAGGATCTATACTTCAACAGATGGCAAAGACTGGAACCTCCAGAACACGATAGATCTCAAGGGTCGGCGTAGCCACACGTCGGCGTATTACGTTGAGGACTCCGAGAAGTTCTGGCTGTACGCCTTCGCCGAGGAAGGAATCGAGCTGGACCGACGTGCCCGGGTTCGCCGAGCGTCATCCAACGACGGAATCAAGTTCGGCGAACTCGAAGAGACTTGGAGGGATCCGCCCGTTGGTCTAGATCACCGCGGACCCGCCGGCATAGAAAACAACTCCTCTGACACCGACGATGGCACTGTCCGGGATTCAGCCCTAGACGCCGGCGGCATCGACTACGGATCATTTGCGACTGATCCCCTGGGTCACCTCCCAGACAGCCGCAGTCTACCTATGTATTATCAGGCTAGACACAACTACATGAACAACAGGCCTAGCTGGAAGTACGCGGGAGACGGGAAGATTACTCTCGCGGGAAAATTCAAAGGAATATTCGAAGAAATCCCCACGAGGGTGGACGGGTCCAGCTATACCTACCGCGATTTTCCCCTCGAAGCGAAACCCATCAAGGATCTCGATATCGAAGCATCCGCACCGGCCACCGTGACGGTGGATAACTGGACACCAGAGAGAGACATCGCTGCCTTAGGCTCGATCCGTACCGACGAAAAAACAACCCTAACCATCACGGCGTCTAACCTCGAACCAGAAAACGGATACAAGTTTAGTATAGACGATAAATCAACTGAAGTCACTACGGACAGCGATGGCGGAGCGACGTTTAAAATTGCAGTTCCAAAGAACACATCCACGGGAATCGAACTCGCTCAAAAGGAACCAAAATGAAGCTACGGTTTTTAGGTTGAAGCTGCAACATTCCAAGTCACGGAGCTCGATAGCAGTGAACGTTTAACAGATCTTTACCTCCACATTTATTTTTGGTTTTTTACTCTGATCAACCCATACAAGGTTTAAGTAAGTATTTTGGGCTGTACCTACATTTCTCCAAAATAATGACGCCGACTCCAGAAGATCTATCGAATGAAGACTTCGACGTAAAGATCAGCGATGACGACCTAGTTATCCACGCAACCCTCGACAGACCTGACCAGAAAAACGCGATGAACGAGAACATCATGGTGGGGTTGAACGACGTTCTGGACGCCGCCGACGAATCCGAAGCACGTCTCGTAGTAATCCGTGGAGCAGGTGGTACGTTCTGTAGCGGCGGCGACCTATCCGAGATGTCGAAACTCATCAACGCCGAAACCCAGGAGTACAGGGAGTACCTCTCCTCCATCTCGAATATAATGTCCAAGCTGAGAGATACCGACGCCCTGACCCTCGCCGTCATTGAGGGGTACTGTCTCGCGGGCGGAATGGGTGTAGCCACCTCCTGCGACCTGGTCGTCGCTGACGAGGAAGCCACCTTCGGAACACCCGAGAAGGACAGCGGCCTGTTCCCGATGCAGGTTCTCGCACCCATAATGAGGTCGGTCCACCAGAAGAAAGGTATGTGGATGATGTTTACGGGTGACAAGTTCGGTGCCGAGAAAGCCGACGACATAGGCCTCCTCAGCGACGTCTACGGATCGGAGGAGTTCGAGGACGAAGTTCAGGATCTTATAGACGACCTAGTGAACGCCAGCCCCACCGGAATCTCGATGGGTAAGGAGGCGTACTACAGCCAGGAGGACATGGCGTTCGACGACAGCCTCGACTACCTCAAGGAGATGTTCTCCCTGCTCGTGATGAGTGAAGACACAAAGGAGGGTCTGGAGTCGATGATGATGCAACAGGACCCTGACTGGAAGAAGAGATAGACCGAATGGAAGAAACGATAAACAACCTCCACAAAAACTAATCTAGAAACATGTCTGACAACGATATAGGCACCCAGATGTCGATAAAGACGCAGAGCACGCTCAAAGGCAACGATCCAGACAAAGCCGTTATCTCGGCTTCTTTGACGGGGGCACTCACCACACGGGACCAGTGTGAAAACATTCCCTACACACCGGAGGAGATAGCGGAGGACGCCGCCGAGTGTCGGGAGAACGGTGCCGCGATAGCCCATATCCACGCCCGTACCGAGAACGGCAGCCCAACATTTGACGAGGATATATACCAGGAGGTATACGACGAGGTAAGGGACAGGACCGACATACTCATAAACTTCTCAACTGGAGCGTTGCACGAACCCGTCGAATCCAGGATCGAGTACGTGAAGGGAGTAAGCCCCGACATCGCGGCACTCAATATGGGTTCGATGAACTACGCCAAGTACAGTGACTCCCGCGAGGACTACGTATTCGACATGGTGTTCGAGAATCCCTTCAACGAGATACGTGACATGCTCCGCGCGATGAACGAGGCGGACGTCAAGCCCGAACTAGAATGTTTCGACACCGGACACGTCGGCAACGTCCGTCCCCTGATGAAACAGGGTATAATCGAACGTCCACTCAACTTCTCTCTAATAATGGGTGTCCTGGGCGGAATACCCGCTACGATTGAGAACCTCGTACACCAGGCTCGCCAGCTACCCGACGATAGTAACTGGCAGGTTATCGGTATAAGCAGAGACCAGTGGCCTCTAGCTGCAGGCGCGCTCTCGATGGGTGGTAACATACGTGTCGGGCTTGAGGACAACTTCTACCTCCCGAACGGTGAAATGAGTTCCAACCCCGAACTCGTCGAAAAGGCCGCCGACCTCACGAGGAGCGTCGGAAGAGAGCCCGCCACACCCGACGAGGCGGCGGAGATCATGGGGATCGAACGGTAGAGAAAACTGCACCCTAGCTAGAAAATATCTGGGAACTACCTTAACGGGGAACGTTTAGACCAGAGTAGTTCGGGTTTACCATATCTGTTTACTGTAGGCTATATCTGTTTACTGTATCTTATTTATATTAAGGAA
>JBDGRN010000112.1:11181-25324 GCA_042218125.1 Halobacteria archaeon
ATATCTGTTTACTGTAGGCTATATCTGTTTACTGTATCTTATTTATATTAAGGAAGGTACCTGTGAATCTCACTTACTTTCTTAAAGTTTTCTCTAACTTTGGTGTTAGTTTCGTTGGTATTTGGTGCATGAACATAAGTAGTATATAGGTTTAGACTTATTTTCTACTAAAAATAATAGATGAATCCGTATATGGCGTCTAGGCCTGTTGTCGAGTTCGTGGAAAACTACCACCAACTCGTTATCCACCTGCTTCTGGTTCTTACCGTTATACTTCTGTCGCTCTTAATTGCAGCTCTATTTATTACTATATACAAAACCTCCAGAGAAAGGAAAAGAAAGGTCCGGATGGACCGAGCTAAAAAAAAATTTCAAGCTATATAGATGGGGAGTTGAGTCTGGAGGACTGGACTCCCAAGGATAGACAGGCAGTGAAATGGGTCCTCAGAGAGGAACTCCTGAACTCCACCGGTTCGAGGGAGGAACGAATCCGCGAAATCGGGAACCATCTAGGTTTGATTGAGGAAATGGAGGAAAAAATAGAGGAAGGAGACAGATACAGTAAACTACGTGCTTTGATCTGGCTGAAGCTACTGGGGGCTCAAGTTAGTCCCACCTGGCTGATAGAACTCTGCTCCGAAGACCAGGAGTTAAGATCGGCTGCTGTCCAGGTCTTACTGGAGAACGACGACGTGGAGACGGATATGCTGGGGACTGAGCTTCTACTCACCGATTCTGAGCCTATGACATTGCTGGGTCTCGATGCACTCTACCGTATGAACTTCAGAAACCCCGAACATCTACTGATGTTTACCGGATTCTGGGCACGTGAATGGGGAATCAGCAAACTGGTGCAGGTGCTTAGGGTAATGAAGACCTGTGAACCTCCCTCCAGACACGTCAAGGCCGACTGGCTTCTGGAGTTCCTAGAGCACGATTTTCCGTCCGTTAGGGCGTATATTGTCGAGGCGTTATTGGGGTACGGCCAACTACCCTCGGAGAAACCGGATCAGTTGGCTTCCGACATGAAGACCGAGAAATCCGGTTTCAGATATTTTAACCGGGACTGGCACCACCCATCACAGCCGTTTCCGTCTCTATGGGAACAGATAGATCTGTACAGTCTTGCCTTCGATCCCAGTCCGAAAGTAAGACGTGCCACATACAGAACGCTGGGTTCCTTCGGGGATATCGGTTCGGTCGAGCCGGTGGCTCTGGCTCTGTGGTGGGAAAACAATGCTCGGGCAAAGGTGACATCCGCTGAAAGCCTGTACCACGCGGATGCCGAACTATCTTCAGAGCTTCCAGAAGATGTCCGTCAGACCTGGCGCTGGGTACTGGCTAGGGAAAGTTTTCCATCAAACCAAAACCGGGTTAGGGGTGAAACCGGGGAATGAGTCTCATAAACTTCCTCTATTTCGTAGGCTTCCTGAGTATAATCTACTACCTGATAACTTATTTTATCTACTTCCTGATCATGGTTACTGGCCTGAAGGGGGTGCAGGAGGAGATCAGGGAAGTGGAAACACGGGATTTACTGGAGTTCGAAAAGGGTTCTCCTTTCCTTCCAGGGATCTCGATAATAATTCCGGCATACAACGAGGAGAAAGGTATAGTACGGTCGGTGGAGGCGAATCTCAAAGTCGAGTACCCGAGGAAAGAAGTGATGGTAGTTAACGACGGATCCACCGACGGCACCCTTGAAAAACTCGTTGATAGATACGATCTCGAGAAAATAGATGCCGTTCCCCCAGAGATCCTACAGAAAGCCCGTGGTGCAGTTAACGCAGTATATAAGTCGGAAACATATCCGGAAGTCGTCGTGGTGGACAAGGAGAACAGTGGCAGGGCATCGGCACTCAACACCGGTCTATGGCTAACCGAGATGGAGTTATTCTGTACCGTGGATGCCGACTCAATCATAGAGCCGGATGCGGTCACAGAAGTAGTTAGACCTTTTATAACGAATCCGGAAAAAACCCTGGCCTCCGGAGGGACAGTAAGGGTACTGAACTCCTGTGAAATCGAGGGAATCCAGGTTAAGAGTCCCAGGGTGTCGAACCGTCTGTTGATAGGTACCCAGGATCTCGAATACCTGAGAGGTTTCTACATCGGTAGACAGGGACTCGACAAGTTCGACATCCTTCTGTTGCTGGCGGGTACGTTCTCTGTCTACCGATCGGATATCGTCAGAAGGATCGGTGGCTTCGACGAGGATTCGCTGGTGGAGGACATGGAGATAATCGTACGACTCAAACGTCATATGAACGAAGCAGAAAGGGCCTACAACGTAGCCTTTCTCGGAAATCCTGTAGTCTGGACAGAGGTACCCTCTGACTGGAGGTCTTTGGCAAAACAACGTAAACGTTGGTTCCTGGGTCTCTGGGACACTTTGCTAGAGAACAAGGATATGATGGGGAGGAAGAGGTTCGGAAATACGGGTATGTACGGGTTGCCGTTCTACCTCATGGTGGAGGCGCTCGGTCCCGTAATTGAATGTACAGGGTACATACTCCTACCGGTTCTGATCTTTTTAAACGTCATTGACTTCGAATTTCTCGTCGTGTACTTCCTGTTCCTCTCCGGACTCGGGGTATTACTTTCATGGCTAAGTCTGTTCAGCGAATCCCTGATCTACAGAAAGTACAAGGAGCCTCGGATGTTAGTGAAGCTGTTTATATATGGGGTTATAGAGAACTTCGGCGTGAGGCAGTACAAGGTGTTTGTAAAGACTTTCGGACTCCTGAGACACTGGATGCCGGGTGGCGAGGATCGGGAGAAAGAGATTTTATGGGACATAAAACGGGAAGGTCTTGACGGTAACGAGTGATGGATCACCGGAAAGATAAAACCCCTGGAATATCAAAATCCTTCAAAAATACGGGGTTCAATGACCCGGGACTTACTCAAAAGGAGATCTCTCTTGAAACACCTGTCTTTAGCAGGTACGTTGCCGGTTTTCACCGGATGTACGTCGTTAGGAAATTCGGGGTTTGCTGGAAACAGAGGCGTGTCTGCGGTGACCGGACCACTGAAAGAGGTTCGTGCAGGACGGAACAGGTTCGTGGTTAAAAAAGACGGAGGGTGGAAAGAGATACTGCTAAGGGGTGTAAACCTGGGACGTGCGATACCGGGTAAGTTTCCGGGGAATTCACCGGTAGGGTTCGGGCGGTACCGGAGATGGTTGAACCAGATATCCCTTATGGACGCGAATGTAGTACGTCTATTCACGGTTCATCCACCCGAGTTCTACAGGGCGCTCTCGAAACATAACCGCGAGACCGACAGAACCATCTACCTTCTTCAGGGAACCTGGCTACCTCCGCAACAGGTTACCGACGGAAAAACTGCCTACGAAGGAGGAACAAGCCTGGTTTTCGACGAAAGACTCGAACTTACAGTCGACGCCGTCAACGGGGGTGGAGATATTCCCCATCGACCGGATCACGCGGGCGGAAGTTTCGACGTTGACGTCTCGAACTACTGTTTGGGATACGTGGCGGGTCTTGAATGGAAACCCGGATTCGTGTCGAAGACTGACAGGGAACACGAAGGAGGAGGGTATCGCGGCGGATACGTTTACTCGGACGACGGTTCCACCGCTTTCGAAAGATGGCTGGCGAAACGACTCGACCGACTCGTCGAGCACCTCACCGAGAGATACGGCCACCAGCGTCCCGTTAGCTTCATAAACTGGCCACCCACCGGTCCCCTTGGACGATCCGAAAGACAGACCAACGGTTCATCCTCCATCAACCCCAACCACGTTGCCTCCACAGAAAAGTTCGAATCCGGGGTGTTTACGACGTTTAGTGCCTATCCCTACTATCCTGACTTCCTCGCCCAGGGAGACGAATCCAGGTCCCGAGACGGTGGTTACGGTGGGTCGAAAGAAACATCCACCTCAGGAAATGGTGGTGACGGTGGGTCGACAGAAACCTACAAGGAGTATATCAGGGATCTCGTCGAACATATCGATAACCCACTGTTTGTGGCGGAGTTCGGTGTTCCGTCCTCACGCGGAATTGCACACCGTCACTCCGAAGGTCTGGACCAGGGACACAACACGGAGACGGAGCAGGGAAAGATCGACGGTATGCTTTTCCAGTCAGTTATGGATGCAGGTTGTGCGGGAGGAGCGTTGTTTTCCTGGCAGGACGAGTGGTATAAATCCACATGGAATACCGAACACCGGGAGGATGAATGGCGAAGACCTTTCTGGCTAAACGTGGAGTCCCCGGAACAGGAGTTCGGGATCCTGGCGTTCGAACCGAAAAACGGAGTGAGTTTGAGTGGAAAAACCGACGAATGGGAAGATACAGAGAGGTTAGCCGTAAAAAACGGCCAACCGCACCAGGTTCTGGATGACGGATACGATGAAGGACGGAATCTGCGTGAGTTAAGAATGACGTCGGACGAATCCTACCTAAACTTCCGTATCAAGTACAGCAACCTGGGAAAGAAGGTGGACTGGAGTAAGACCCGTACAGTCGTTACAGTAAAAACGACGCCTGGAATGGGGAACCACGAACTACCTGGGGTGGACGTTGAATCCGAACAGACCGTCGATTTTGCCGTGGTTCTCGGAGGTCCCTCGAACTCACGTCTACTTGTTGCGAGCCATTACGATCCATTCTACTACCTTTACGGCGAAAAGGACGAATATATCGAACGGAAACCCTACGCATCCAAACCCGAAAACGGGGTATACCACCCTGTAAGACTCGCGACACAACTCCCGGAAAAACCGGTGCAGGAGAAGAACCCTCGAGATCAGGGGGAGGCCGACATAGGCGACATATTCCGGTACGTCGAAACCGGGAAACTACGGTACGGAAACGGCGATCCGTCAAGTTCAGGGTACGACTCGTTAACCGATGTACACGTCGACACCGATGATGATACAGTCGAGTTTAGGATACCGTGGATGAATCTTAACTTCAGGGATCCTAGCACCAGGACAGTACAGGGGAACTTCTGGAAACAGGGGATTGATTTCGGTAGAAGTATAGATGGGATTGAAGTCGCCGTACTAACCTACCGGCCTGAAGAACACCAGGATAACCGAGATGGTGCGGGAGAAACCATTGCTGGAGAAACCGTTGCTGGAGAAACCATTGCCGGAGAAACCGTTGCCGGAGTGACGGACGTTCTGGCGGGAGACGGATTGACGGATGGGCAACTCGACGGTTTCTTACGGTACAGTTGGGACGACTGGAAATCTCCGGGTTATACCGAGCGGTTGAAGAAGTCCTACGGGGAAGTCCGGGAGGTTTACGGACGGTATTCAAAAAGATAGACCGTTAACTAGTGCTGGTGACGGATACCCTTGTATTAAGACTGAGGGATTCGTCGTGTTTCGGAGTTTGACTGTCTTGGTATTATATAACGTCCTGTTTCGGAGTTTAGCTGAGATGTAACGAGTCCACGAACTTTTCCGGGTGTTCGACGTGTGGGAGAAGCTTACTTTCCCGTATTACTTCCAGGTCTACCTCTGCTTCGTCGGCCAGAACTCTACCTTCCTCTACCGGCGTGAGGTCGGCGTTTTCACCCCAGATCAGTGCTGCATCGCCGTCGAACTCTCTCAGTTTTCTTGCCATGTCGACGTCGCTGTTGAGGTGGCCGGATACGAAGGAGGCTGGAGCGAACCTGGCATCACGCTGGTGTGACGTTCGCCAGTCGTACTCCATCATCTCCTCCGTGTAGTTGTCGATGTCGTAGTAGCCATGGTCTTCCGCGAAATGCCTGATCGAGGGCTTCGACGCTATACCAGCGAACAGAGTGTTACCGATAACCGGACTCCGAAACAGCTTTCTCACGAACTCCTTCGGGGAATCAGGTCCCGCCTTCTTCGTGGGACAGACGAGATTGAGGGAGCCGATTTCGACATCTTCGTCATCGAGTGCCTCGAGCACGTACGCCGACGTGAGGGATGAAGCCACGACATCGGGTTCGTCGAACTCCTTCAGGAAGTCCGCGACGAAGTCGGTGTATAACTCGTCACTGTACTCGATGGAGGGCCGGTCGCTGCATCCGAATCCCGGGAGGTCCGGGGAGACGACGTTGTACTCCTCGGTAACTGCATCGTAGACCTCGCTCCATTCGTGGGACGACGACGCGGCACTGATCCCGTGGAGCAACGCCAGGGTATCGTCTTCCCTGTCGCCGCCTATGTCGTAGTAGACGTCGTGTCCGTTCCACATATGTTTCTTGTTCCTGCCGGGTAGGGCGGGTTCCACTCTCCCCGCACGCATGTACTGAATCTCCGCCGCCGTGGCGGCACCAACTGTAGCTATAGCTCCGTATTTAAGATATTTCTTTAGCTTCATACAGTTACTATCAGGAACCTTCTCGTTAACCTTTACGAGATCAGGTAGTGGTTAACCCTCCTGCTTACGCAGATTACAGGTTTACAGATAACGGGATGACGGTAGGATCTTTACAGATAACGGGATAGGGAAGGCATTTCCGGGGATAAGAAGACGAAGGCTCCGGGATGTGGAATAAAGTTTTGAGCTTCCGACTATTTTAAAATGTTAGTGGGTATCTGGCAGAAACTCAAGAGGTCCTACAGGGAAGAGTCGGAGAAGAAACACGAAGTCGACACCGCGAAAGTCAAGGAGGGTCTGGCATCGGCTAAGTCCGCCGAACTGAGGACCAAGTGGTTCTGGATGATGGTTGCGTCGCCTTTCCTCCTGGTATTCTGGAACTTCGTCCTTATCTATATCTTCGGCGCCGAGTTCTTCGAACCCTCCCACATCTTTTCGGCCTCGAACCTGGAGCCTATGATGATCGCGTCCATTCTCGTTATAGTTACGGGGCTACTTCCCTTCTACCTCGGAATATACATGGACGTGAAAAAGATACGGGAGCTAGAGGGGGTGGACTGGGATCCGGGCCTGTACAGGTACATCGCTCTTTCCATCATACTGAGTCCGATAGTTGCGGCGCCGGTATATCTTTACAAGAGGTCTAAGGAGGTTGGGTAAGGTATGGTCGGGTAATTCTGGTTGTTGACTGCCTTATTGAGAGTATCAGTTGTTTGTAACTATCTTTCCATATAGGGTTGGCTGAATTCTTTTCTCCCTTCCGTCGGATACGACTTCGACGTAGCTAGATTCACGGAGCCGGTTTACACACCTGCTGATCGAGCCTTTCGATCTCTCTGTATTTTCGGACAACTCCTTGTTGGTGGTACATCCATCTTCAACTACCCTTTTGAGAATAAGTCTGTCGGCGTCCTTGAACGGTGGTCGTAGTTCGGGAAGCTCTATTTCCTGACTGTTTCGGATAACGTCGGAAAGTAGGGTGGTGGTTTCGATTTCTGCATCCGCGGCCATTGCTGCAGTGTAGAGTGAAATCAACAACGCTCGGTCTCCGCCACCGATGTTAAGCAGAATCCTACCGTCCTGTCTCTCTAAAATTTCTGCCAACAGTTCAGTAGATTCGGTGAAGCTATCCGGATCTAGCTTAACTAGTTTTGTCGTGATGTTCTCATCGATCTTCCTCAACATTCCTTCGATCTCGTTCACGGCATCTTCTCCACGGGAATCGTTCTGATCCGGTCCCCGAGAAAGGGATTGAAATACCTTCCACTATAGCTTTGCCATGCGGATGGTTACGGATGTCACAGAACCAATAAACCCGAGAAAGGGATTGAAACACTGCCTTCTCGTGCAACTTTCTAACCATTAACCATATAACTGTCACAGAACTTGCGATTCCCTAAAACTATGACCAGCTTATTTTTAAACCAAGTACAAAGTACTTTATCCACATACCACTCTTCTAAACCCACCATCGGTTCAAATAGCTATTAACACCAGTATCCACAAACCTAACAGTATGGCTTTCGATCAGACACCCGACAGTACCGAGATTTTCCGCGGTGACCTGTTCGACGGCGAAGTCGTGCTGATCACAGGAGGTGGCACAGGTATAGGCAAACATCTGGCTCATGCTTTCGCGGACCACGGCGCCGACGTCGCGATAGCGTCGAGGGACATGGATCACCTCGCCCCCGTCGCGGAAGATATAGAGGAGAAAGGTGTCGACGCCTGCGCCACCACCGTCGACATTAGGGATAAAGAGAAGGTTGACGAGATGACCGAGACGGTGGTTGACGAACTCGGCGGCATCGACGTCCTGATAAACAACGCCGGCGCTAACTTCCTCTGCCCCGCCGAAAACCTGTCGGCAAACGGATGGCGTGCTGTCGTAGGAACGGTGCTCGACGGCACCGCTTACTGCAGCTTCAGCGTCGGCGAACACATGATCGAGAACGACGGCGGCTCAATAATATCGATGGGTGCATCGAACAGCGTCGAGGGTGCTCCGTACCACAGCCACAGCGGAGCGGGAAAGGCTGGGATACACAACCTCATGAAGACGTTGTCGAGCGAGTGGGCGAGACACGACATCCGTTGCAACACCGTCGCCCCTGGCGTGATCCTGACTGAGGCTATCGCCGAGATACTCGACGAGGGCTACAGGGACGAGGTCAGGAAGTATCTCGCCGCCGACCGTCTCGGCCAGCCCGAGGACTGCGTACCCCCCGTTCTGTATCTGGCGAGCCCCGCCGCCGAGTACGTGACGGGTAGCTACTACCAGGTCGACGGCGGACAGCTCGTTGCACCTGCCCCCTTCTAACGCCTCTTATTTTTCCACAAACCGAATTTCCAGGCTGATTTTTTCTTGATCTGCTGTTTGGTGCTTCCGTTTCCGGAGAAGGTTCCACAGAACCTCCGCAATTGATATACAGTTTCGTCTCTGAACTTTCGGTATGGATAGAATGGGTAGAACATGGATCCAGGAGCTTTTGATTACAGTGATTCTTATCCTGTACTCGGCACCCCTGTTTTTCAAGGGTAGACTTGAGATGGTTCAGGGTCTTCAGATCATTCTTGCGTCACTTGCTGGAGTTACAGTAGGTGTCATAGGGCTACTGGTTGAGAGACGTGCATCAGAAGTTACCAGATACTTCGGTTTCCGTTCCCGGGTCTTCCTGTTAATATGTTTTATCGCAGGTGTATGGGTTGTCGAGGTCTACGACATCGTAATAATGAACTTCTTCGTATCCACCGCTGCTCTCACAGTTCTGATCGGGGTTTTGATAACCGTCTGGAAATAATCCTACCCCCTTAAAACCAGATTTAGGACCTCAGTTTTTGCAGCCGTTTTTTCTTGTACGAATCCAATTCTTACTGTGTATGAACTACCGAGATGGCGTCCTGTTTTTATTTCTCGCCGCGATCTGGGGTCCGGCGTACACCGCGATAAAGGTGGGGTTGGAACATCTGCCACCAGTGTTTTTTGCGGCTCTCCGGTACGACGTCGCCGCCGTACTCATGGTAACCTACTGTATACTGGCAGTGGATTACTGGCGTCCCACGACCTACAGGGATATACTTACCGTGGTTACGAGCGGTGTATTAATCATAGCTGGATACAACGCATTCCTCTTCACTGGCGAACAGGGAACCTCGAGCGCGACCGCAGCCATAATAGTTACGCTGGTCCCTGTCTTGACCACGGTTTTTGCATCAGTTTTACTTAGAGACGAGGGACTCAGTCTCGATGGATGGATCGGTCTTGCGGTCGCTTTCGGTGGAGTTACTTTAATTATAGGTCCGTCGGAAGTCGGAGGCGGGTCGGGGTTACTGTATCCTGGACTGATACTTATCGCCTCGATCTCGATCTCGACGGGCACCGTCCTTACCCGTTTTATTGGGACGACTATTCCGAACGAAACGATGACGGCGTGGTCGATGCTGGTTGGTGCCGTGGTTCTCCACGCTACGAGTTTCGTGACGGGGGAGTCAGTAGCGCCAGGTTCGTTGCCCCTGGATATAATCTATCCTCTTCTGTATCTCGGTGTCGTAGCTAGTGCACTGGCTTTTGTAATCTACTTCTCTCTTCTCGAAAGAGTGGGGGCGATCGAGATAAACATGGTCGCCTATGCGGCACCTGTATTCGCCTCACTTACCGGCTTTATATTACTTGGAGAGCAGCCGACTCTGTTCACATTCGGGGGCTACTTCTTAATATTCGTCGGCTTTATCTTCGTCCAGAACTCGAGATCCGGGATAGCCGGGAAGTACGTAGATTTCGGGTGAAGACTGTTCTGGATCTATCGTTTCTGGATCTCTATATTCAGAACATCACGGTGCCGTGGTGTCTGTCGATGTCGTTCCTCTCCTTCGTCTCGAACACCCTGAGTCTCCTGACTAACTGGTCTCTCAGGTCGCCGGCGGGGATGAGTTCATCGACCTCCATCTGGCTCGCCTGTTTCTTGATGTCGATGTACTTGTCGTACTCCTGTTTGAACATCTCCAGCGTCTGTTCACGTGCCTCACCCTCAAGCTGTTTCAGCTGATCTCCCATCAGGGCGTGTGCCGCGGCCTCGGGGCCCATTACGGCTATCTCGGTGCTGGGTAGAGCGAGAACCTCGTCGGGTCCGAACGATGGACCCGCCATGGCGTAGATGCCTGCACCGTACGCCTTACGGGTCAACACGGATATCTTCGGGACTTCGGCGTTCGAGGTAGCGTATATGAACTTCCGCCCCTTCCTCAGGACGCCCTCTTTCTCGACACGGGTACCAACCATGAATCCTGGCGTGTCACACAGGTAGACGAGTGGTATGTTGTAGGCATCGCAGGTCCAGACGAAGCCGGATCCTTTGTTGGCGGCTTCCGGGAATATTGCGCCACCGTTGACGTTCGGCTGGTTTGCGACAAGACCGACCGGTGAACCCGCGATACGTCCTATCCCCGTCATGATCTCTTTTCCGTACTCCGGCTTGAACTCCTGGAAAGAATCCCGGTCGACGAGACGGTTGATTACCTCGTTGACGTCGTACTCCTTCTGCGGATTCTCTGGAATTACGGCATCGAGGCCCTTGGGGTTGAGTGCCGGCTGTTTCGGCTCCTTTTTACGTGGCTTCTCGCTGTAGTTCTGCGGAAGGAAGGAGAGTATCTGTTTTACCTTCTTGACAGCGGACTCCTCGTCCTGTACGACGACGTCGGCGCTTCCGCTGTGTTTACTGTGTACTTCCGCTCCACCGAGTTCCTGCATGTCTACGTCCTCCCCGATCATGGCGCGTACGATACGGGCGCTCGCTATAGCCATCGAACCCATACCTTCAACCATGACGAGGTAGTCGCAGAACACCGGGGTGTAGGCGCTGCCTGCGATGTCAGGTCCGTATAGGACTCCGATCTGTGGGATCTTGCCGGACATCCGGCACTGGTTGTAGAATAGCTTTCCGCCGGTGTATCTGTCGGCGTGGGTGTCTCCGGGGTCCCTCTCCTCCTGGTTCAGGCGTGCACCTGCTGAGTCTATGAGACGGATCATAGGGCAGCCGAGCTTCATGGCTTTCTCCTGTATCCGGATTATCTTTTCGACACCCGCAGAACCTATCGTACCTGCCTTTATGGTGTAGTCGTTTGCTGTGAAACAGACCTTCCGGCCGTCGATTTTACCGACCCCAGTGATTACTCCGTCGGCGGGAAGTTCGTCGTCGTCGCTGAAACGAGCGAAAGTACCTTCCTCGAACTCGATCTCGTCGAACAACAGGTCGATCCTGTCACGGACGAAAAGCTTGTCGAGTTCGTCTAACTTGTCTTCCTTGTCCTCCTTCCTGCCCTTCATTATCTCCTTGATATCCTCGCGGATTCGTTCCTCGCGCTCCGTCACTATCTGTCCCTCGTCGTCCCAGTCGTCCTTCTCGCCGGCACTGGCGACGGTGTCTCCACTATGGGACACCATCTCGACCGGTTTACCAAGATGCTGGCTGACCGCCGCCACGACTGCGTGCGCCATCTCGTCGTCGTCAACGTCCTCTATCTGTATCTTCATAGAAACGCCACCCCGTTCTGTTTCTGTAACTTGGTCATTATTGTTGGTGAAACCTTGTACCCGAAATTCATTTTATTCTACCGATTTAGGGAGGCATTACTGCTTAACAGACGGCATTATCCACCAGAAGACGGGTTCTCAAAAACTCCCGAAAACCACGTGAATGGCGTATGTGAATGTCTTATGTGTGAATGAGTTATGTGTGAATGAGTTATTGTTGACTCAGTAACGTTGCGTATCTCTTCCCATCTTCTGTACCCGGTCTTTCCATCTCAATTTAAATACCAACTCTTACTTCGGAGTCCGGCATTTTGTAGAACAATGCAGGTCGAAGCGAGAGACGTTAACAGAAGTTACGGCGACGAGACGGCGGTGGACGGCGTCTCCCTTTCCGTGGGGGCAGGCGAGGTTTTTGCACTCGTCGGACCTAACGGAGCCGGCAAAACCACTCTCGTCAAATGCCTGACGGGTGTACTTGAACCTGATTCGGGAGAAACACGTCTCGGTGGAGTGCAGTCCCGGAAGTTCGACAGAAACCGGCTTGGTGTCCTACCCCAGGAGTTCACGCCACCCGAACGGCTTTCTGTGAAGGAGTTGGTTGAGTACTACGGTAGTTTATATAGCGATACACTGGACTACGACGACGTTATATCACAGCTAGGGCTCGGTGACTGCGTTGGAGACAGATACCGCAACCTGTCGGGTGGTCAGAAAAGACGCCTCTGTGTCGCGACTGCAATCGTTAACGACCCGGACGTCCTTTTTCTCGACGAACCAACCACCGGAATCGATCCCGCCGGAAGGAAAGAGCTATGGAACTACATCTCGGGTCTCAGCGAGAAAGACACCGCGGTGTTTCTCACCACCCATTACATGGAAGAGGCGGAGGTTCTTGCGGACCGCGTCGGCTTGATGGCCGACGGACGGTTAGTCGAGGTTGGGGAGCCGGAAGAACTTGTGGAGAAACATGCACCTGATCCCGAACTCGTGGTTGAGTACACCGACTCAGACGTGGGGGATGTTGTGGATCTGCTTTCGCGGCATTTCGACTCCGGCGTTCCGGAAAGCGAGATCAAGTTCGAACACGGAGACGGCGACGTTACTTTCCAGGTGGTTGGTGACGTTGTTGTCTTCAACGACGTATCGGCGGGTGAGATAGGTGGTATAGTCGATGTTCTGGGCGAAACGGATCTGGAGTACGGCGAGATAGTCTGGAGACAGCCGGGTTTAAGCGAGGTCTACGTCCGGTTGGTCGAGGAGATCGGCATGAGTAACTCTATAGATAACACGTCTAAAACAGAACCAGAAACCGATGGCTCAGGGATCAATGGATCGGAAACCTCGGAAACCGGTGGAGTACGTGGTTCTGAACCGGGTGGATTCAGGGGTTCCGGACTTAGAGGGGGTGACCGAGAATGAGTCTATCAGGGGTAGCGGGAGAGTTTCGGGCGGGCTGGAGCAGCTTTCTCAGACGTCCGGCGGCGGTGTTCTTCACCTTCTTCTTCCCGGTACTGATAGTCGGAATATTCGGTGTTCTCGTCAGCACCTCTGGTGGCCTTTTCGGTATGCCGCAGGGCTACTACCTGCCGGGATATGTCGCGGTCGTGGTGCTTTTAACTCCATTGTCACGTGTAGGCAGCACCGTCGCTCGGTACAGGGAGTTCAACCGTTTCGGCAAACTCGCAACGACACCCCTGTCCCGATATGGCTGGATGGCGGCACATACGGTAGTTAACGCCGTGTTTATCGGTGCCGCTACCGCGATGGTTCTGGCTGTAATGGTGTTTTTCACGGATGCAGAGTTCGTCATTTCGGTATATGTTCCGGTTTACGTCTTTTTCGGCGTCGTAATGTTCTGTGGACTCGGAGCCATCCTGGGAACCGTAACGGACAGTCAGGACGGCGTTATTGCAGCGAGCAACGCCATTGGAATACCGATGCTGTTCCTCTCCGACACCTTCCTCACACCCGATATGCTACCCGAAAACGCCGAGTTTTTCCTCGATCTCTCGCCCTTAACCTACTTCGCTCGAGGTCTGCGTGGAGCTACCTATCCCGGATACGACGCCTCACCTTCCATGAACCTCGCCGTACTGGTGGCGCTGGCGTTCCTTTTCTTCCTGGTCGCCGCCTACTCCTTGCCGTGGCGTCGATGAACTCGTTGTTGATGGTCTAATGAATTCTTTGTTGGTGGATCTGTGATATCTATAGATGTTGATTGGTTTGTTTGGGTGTAGTGTGTATGGTGTTCTTTGGTTTGTTTGGGTGTAGTGTGTATGGTGTT
>JBDGRN010000112.1:25424-32012 GCA_042218125.1 Halobacteria archaeon
GGGTGTAGTGTGTATGGTGTTCTTTGGTTTGTTTGGGTGTAGTGTGTATGGTGTTCTTTGGTTTGTTTGGGTGTAGTGTGTATGGTGTTGATTGGTTTGTTTGGGTTGTTGTGTCTGTATTGGATGGTTCGTATAGCTTGATATGGCGGTATTTTTGGTCTGTAGATGTCTGTAGATTTAGAAGATGGTTCTCAGGTAGGGATGCTTATCTAGAAACCCAGAAAAATAACCGGCGTCAGGTACAACGACTCGGCACCCCTCTCTATCGTACCGGTATAAACCACGTTCAGTAAGAGGTAGGTCGCGAGTCCGAGAGCCAGGCTCAGTACCCAGGCTACCACCGCTATTTTCCCCACCCGGGGATGTACAGTGTCCCCGAGTTCCTCGACGGGTTGGGTAAGACCGAGAACGACTGCGTAGAGTACGACGGGTACCGAGACTATCGAGAGTATCAGATGAACTGCGAGCATCGGCAGGTATAGGTAGAGTTTGATTGTTTCGGGTCCCTCGAAAACCTTCGTGCCTCCACCACCAACCTTGAATAGATATACAACCAGGAACAGAAGTATCAGTCCGAAAGAAGTCAGCATCAACTTCTTGTGAGCCTCTACGTCCCCCTTTCTTATCTTGAGGTATCCAGCCACGAGTGCGGTCAAAGCCACCGCATTTATAGCGGCGATGACGTCGGACAGTAGGTTAACCGTAGACGGCTCAATCTTCGGATAGGGGAACAGTCCCGCGAAACTCGAAATCACCACGGCGTATCCGATTACGGAGAGAACCGCAGTGGTTTTACCTGGATGGTTTTCCGGAAAACTCATTATTATAAATTCGAAAACTTATTTTCTAAATTCCTGGGGTCTTCCTGGGGTCAAACGACGGGCCTTTACCGGCTCCCTACTCTTCGGCCCCCTGTTCCTCGTAATCGCTGCCGTACCTCAGAATAAGGAAGAAGTTGACGACTGCGAATATAAAGAAGGCTATGGTGCCCAGCCCGTAGGTCCTGAGGTTGGAGGGGAGAGGATTCTTTCCCGACCCTGTCGCTGTACCGTTACCCCCTCCATTACCGCCGGATGAACCCATGTACGGGAAGGATATTTTCTCCTGTTCCATTATCTCCTTCGAGGATGGCATCTTACCTTCTGGGGGGTGGTTGTTGGAGGGAACCTTGCTATTGAACTTCTCCCCCGGACCACCTGGTTTATCAACCACGATTCTCGCGGTCATGCCTAGCTGTTTATGTGGAATACAGAAGTAGTCGAATGTCCCTTTAGTATTGAATGTGTTAGTGCCCGAACTCCCTTTACCACTCAACGTACCGGTATCCCACGCATCTGCACCTTTAGGAATCAGGGTATTTTTCGCCCCACCGTTACCCTTCTTGTAGGCTGTGGAGGAGTGGTTTCCGCTTTTAATAACGAACTTAACTGTATCTCCCTTGCTGATCTTGAGTCCAATTGGGTCGAAGTAATGGACGCCGTTCTTCGAATACATACCCACAGTATGGGTTTTGCCTCCGCTGCCTCCATCTCCCGAGGACTTGTTGCCGCCCGAAGAACCCTTGGACTGGTTGCCCCCATCGCTGGAAGACTTGTTTCCTCCCCCGCCGGAAGACTGGTTTCCGCCCGAGGCGTTACCAGTGGTGTTTCCCCCTGTTGCGTTTCCGCTTGTTCCGTTGGACTGCGCACTCCCTCTGCTGGTTGCCGCAGCAAAACCCGTTGCTCCCGTTGCAGCCGCCAGCAAGCTTCTTCTTGTGGTATCTATCTCGTTATTTTCCGCATCATTATCTGGGTCGTTTTCCAGAGCCATCCGTTCACCTTTTTTAGAGATATGTAACAAGTCCTTCTTAATACTACCCGTTTAGTTCCGGGAAATCCGGGGAGAAGCCACGCATCAGGGGACGGAAGTTAGGGGACGGAGGTCACCATCCGTAGCCACCTCTACATACGTCCGGATTTCTTAGCTTCTTTTTCGTCTGTTTTCTTTGGTTTTCTATTCAGTTCGGATTTTTGTTGCTATTCTGCCCGTTTTCTTTGGCTTTCTATTTATTCCGGCTATTTACTTGCTATTCTGTCTGTTTTCTTCGGTATTCTATTACATCTATTTCTCTCTATACCGGTTTTATCCCTGTCCAGGACGTCTCAGCCGAGGCGGTTATATTCTCCGGGACTCGGTTTCTCCGCACTGTGGACAGTTGTGGAAGTCCCTGTTGGGTTGGTCCTGGAATCTATGTCCGCAGACTTCGCATTCGAAGTAGACTTTGTCCTGGTCTCTTCCTCTCATCATAGAAACTTATGTCTTTAGCGACAATAATATACCGCCGGAACAAGTTATGTTTACAATAAAAAAAGTATGAGGAGGGTATTTCTAGCTTTAATTCTGGCTATCCTGATCGTTCCCGGTACAGCTACTGCTGCGACCGTGGCGGGTGGGCCTGACATAGGGGTTACAGCTTCGGACAACCGACTGGAGCCGGGTGCGGAGGTGGATCTGGAGGTAAGTCTCGTTAACGACGGAAAAATAAGAATCGGTGGTCCGTCCGAGTACGAGAACAGGATTAAAACCGCAAGGAGCACAACACTAACTCTCAGATCGGGCGGTTCTCCCGTAAAGATAGATTCCGGTACGGTGGCTGCGGGTTCCGTGGGCGAGGGAACCAGCGGACCGTTTAGCTTTACTGTAATAGTTCCCGAAAACGCGGATCCGGGTAGATACAAGCTTCCCGTGGATATAAGCTACGGAGGTACCAGCGTCGTCACGTACAGCGACAGTGGTTCTAAACCACAGTACCACGACTTCAAACGGAAGGTAACCCGCCATGTAGAGGTGGTGATCAAGGACCAGCCGAGGTTCGATGTAACCAAATCCTCGACCAACCTACAGGTAGGGGGTAACGGAAACTATACCCTGAAACTCGAAAACGTGGGGTCGGATACTGCCTACGACTCGACGGTTAACGTGGATATACAGGGCGACCAGGTGGAGTTCGCTGACGGTTCGAAGTCCGCGGAGTCGTTCGTGGGAAAATGGAAGCCCGGTAGGAGTAAAAAAGTCGTCTACGAGGTGTCGTCTTTCGATAAGGCCAACGTCCGGAACTACACCGTAAAGGTTGATGTGGATTACGAGGACGAAGACGGTGTAACCAGGAAGAGTGAAACGATGACGTCCGCCATACGTCCCGTCAAGGAACAGAACTTCGAAGTAACCGACCTCAACTCGTCTTTACGTGTAGGGGAAGACGGATTCCTGGAGGGGAAACTCGTCAACGAGGGTCCGAGAACCGCCCGTAACCCCGTGGTTTCGGTTACGTCTAACAGCTCAAACGTCGTTTTCGACGAAAACCAGTACGCTCTCGGTACCCTGAAGCCCGGGGAGGACGCTGGATTCAGATTCGAACCCACCGTGAAGGAGGACGCCGAAGCGAGAAGCCATCAGTTCAACTTCAAGGTAAGGTACAGGGACTACCTCGACTACAACAGGGTGAGCGATACGGTGGAGAAGAAGGTAAACGTAGAGAAAAATAGAGACATATTCTCAGTGGAGCTACTGAACTCAACTGTACAACGGGGGAACAGTCACCTCATCGAGATACGTGTAACCAACAACCTGGATTACACTGTCAGTGAGGTGGAGGCAAAGCTTTTCACCAGTTCGCCGTTGAGTAGTGGAGACGACGAAGCCTACGTTTCCGAGATGGGTCCGGGTGAGTCAGAGATAATCAAGCTCGACATCTCGGCAGCCTCGGGTGCGGTACCGAAGACGTATCCCGCGTCTATAGATTTCCAGTACAGGGATAATGACAACCAGACCAAGCTCTCGGACACCTACCAGATACCCGTGAACGTGACGGAGTCCGAGTCGAGCGGAGGTAGAACCGTTCCGGTTGTAGTTGCTGTAGCGGCTGTTGTCGTCGCAGGGGTATGGTGGTGGAGGAGATAGATGGAGGACGGAGACGGTAGAAAGCCCCACGAACGTATCGTCTCTAGGGTCGATGACTGGATCGTAAACAGGTCGAAGTACGTCGTAATACTGTTTTTCGTTATGACGCTCCTGATGGTTCCCGGCTGGCTGGGAATCACCACGGAAGCCGGGACACAACAGTTCACCGAGAAAACGGCGGCCCAGGAAGCGAGCGACGAGATAGACAGCAGGTTCACAGAACCTTTCAAAACGGACGTTGGAACGACACAGCTGATCCACAGGAGTCAGAACGTCCTTTCGAAAAAGGAAGTCCTTGGGATGCTCCGTCTCCTGAAACGTGTAGAGGAAATAGAGTCACTTCATGTCACGGACATCAAATCTCCTGCCCGTCAGGTCGCGAAACAGATAGATCCGGATGCGGAAAACCTCGAGGATCAGATAATCGCGGTACGTAACAGCAGTTCAGACCAGGTTAATAAAGCGGTGCGTCAGCTTGGAGATCTTCCGAGCTTTACCAACTCACTCAGCAGGGACTACAACCCCAGTTCGGCTAGGGCGTCCGCGGGTATATCGGTAGTCGATCACAGTCTGCCGAACACCGAGATATCCAGCCAGGGCGGTAGCGGAGACAGTCCACTTGCCCCGTTACAGGTACAGATACGTAGGGTCGTGAACCAGTACCCCATTGACGTCGACGTCTTCGGTAACGGTATATTTTCACGGGAGTTCAACCGGGTGATCTCGGATTCATTACTGATAGTGATGCCGGTCGCGGTTACGTTACTTCTCGCCTTCCTGGTCTTCGCGTTCAGGGATCCATTCGACCTCGGCTTAGGACTGGTATCCTTGCTTATGACTATAATATGGACCTTCGGCTTTATTGGATGGGTGGGGATACCTTTCTCGGTGATGTTGATAGCCGTTCCCCCTCTACTGATAGCAACGGGTATCGATTTCGGTATACATGCAATAAACCGGTACAGGGAGGAACTTTCCCCGGAGGTCACAAAGGAGGGGTCGATGTCGCGGGCGACCAACCAGCTTCTCGTCGCTTTCTTCATAGTTATGGTAACCACCGTAATAGGCTTCGGCTCAAACCTCTCTAGCGCTCTTCCCCCTATACGTCAGTTCGGTTTGGTCGCCGCGGTAGGGATGCTGTTTACGTTTCTGGTTTTCGGGATCTTTCTTCCGGCGGCAAAGATAGGTGTGGATCGCTGGCGGATACGACAGGGCATACGTGAGTTCAGCACCACCGCCCTTGGGGAGGAGGGTTCGATACTCGGCCGTGTCCTATCCTTTCTTCCAAGACAGATACGTCGCGCACCTCTAATTTTTCTTGCAGGAATACTGGTTGTGAGCGTGGCGGGAGGTTTTTATGCCACCGGTATAGATACGAGTTTCCAGAGGGAGGACTTCCTTCCACCCGAAAAGATCAATCCCGCGGTGAAAAACCTCCCTGAACCAATGGCGCCTGACGACTACGAGATGACGGGTCAGCTTAACTACCTCGAGAACACGTTCGAGTTCAACCCCTTCAACGACGTCGAAGTCTACGTCGAGGGTCCCTTGCGCCAGGACTACGCCCTTGAATCGATACGGCAGGCTAGCAAGAATCCACCGGAGAGCATAGTATCCGAGGACAGGATTGCCGACGGAACCAGCATACTTACTGTGATCGAGGATTACTCGAGGGAGTCTCCGGAGTTCGCTGGTCTGGTCCGGAGAAGCGACGTCAACGGCAACGGTGTGCCCGACAAGAACCTCGAGGAGATTTACGACCGGCTTTTCGCGGGCAGCATGGGGGACGAGGCGAAGGACTGGATGACGACGGACATGCGGCGTACACGTATATCGTTCGAGATCGATACTGACAGCACGGCGGAAGCTGTTACCAGGGACGGTAGACAGGTGGGGGACAGGTTCAGGCTAGAATCGATTCCTACAGGTGGAACCATCGTGTTCCAGTCGGTTTCGGCTCTTATCTTCGAGTCCGCCGTGAAAAGCTTGACTCTCGCTCTACTGTTAACCGGGCTGATGCTGATTCTTACTTACTACGTAATCGGGGGTAGACCAACGGTGGGGCTCGCGAACCTCGTCCCTGTCCTGGTGGCGGTTATCGGGGTTATGGGTTCGATGCGTTTCCTGGGTGTGCCGTTCAACGCCCTGACTGCCACCATAGTTTCGATAACTATCGGTCTAGGTGTCGACTACTCGGTACACGTAACCCACCGTTTCGTGGACGAGTACGACTCCGGTATGGATGTCGACAGAGCCCTAGACGAATCAGTACGTGGTACTGGTGGTGCACTTACCGGTAGCATGCTTACCGACTGCGCAGGAGTTGGTGCCCTGGTTCTCGCGATAGCCCCGGTGCTGGGACAGTTTGGGCTGATAACTGCGATCAGTATCTTCTTTTCGTACCTGACTTCGGTTACGGTTCTTCCACCAGTCTTACTCGTATGGGAGAGGGTTTTCGGCGACCAGGAGACAGAGTACAGCGGATCATCGAAACCCATCGAGAGCAAGGATACCCCTGGTTGACGTATACAAAGGGCTTTACTGGTTTTTTGGTTGACGAATTCCCACTGAACTACTGGTCCTAAACCTACTGGCTCACATTTTATTACTTTGGTTTGGTGGTATTGGTTTGGTGGTATTGGTTTGGTG
>JBDGRN010000112.1:32112-39048 GCA_042218125.1 Halobacteria archaeon
TTGGTTTGGTGGTATTGGTTTGGTGGTATTGGTTTGGTGATATTGGTTTGGTGATATGGATCGGTGAAATGGATCGGTGAAATGGATCGGTGATATGGTTCAGGTTTTGAACTCTGTATTCTAATTTAGCTGTTTATTTTTTGTTTTTGAAACCTGTCAGGTAGTAAACCGTATGACGTCTGTGGGTGTGTTTACACAAAGATTAAGAGTAAACTCGGTATTTTTTATAATAACGGTGGCAGACGAGGACTCAGCCCTTAGCATCTTCGACAGGCAGAATGCACTGGAGAGACGTGGGAATCCTATACCCATTATTTTAACCGTCGTAGTCGGTTTAATGACAGTTCTCACCAGTGCAACCGACTTTGGGGAAGATTTTAAAGTAGGTTTTTACAACCCCAGTATGCTACATCTCGATTTTTCAAACTTTGTCAGGGAGTTCGCGTCTGCTACGGGCACTTTAGTTGGCGTCGCACTCGTACTGTTAGGGATCGCGATGTACAAGAGGTGGGAGACGGGATGGACGTTAACTATCATTCTGTTTCCTATTGCGGCTCTCCACGGACTGATCTTAAAAGGGGTTCTTTCCCTGGCGCTTGTTTTTTTACCTCTCTTGGGTATACCCTACATGGTGAGGGAGAGAAAACGGGAAGGTTACTCCTTCGGACTTACACGGTCACAGACAGGTGCTCTTATAACTGTACTAGGGCTGCTGGTCTACGGAACAACGGGTAGTTATGTTCTACGTCACAGCTTTAGAGATATAAATCATCCCCTGGATGGACTCTACTACACCATAGTGACCTCGAGTACGGTAGGGTACGGGGGAGCAACCCCGACCACACCGATGGCAAAAACCTACACGATAACGTTGATAATATTTGGGACGATAGGTTTTGGTTACGCTGCTGCAACGTTGGCGAGACCTTTACTTGAAGCAAGGTTAAAGAATGCGCTAGGTAGAATGACTCACTCACAGTTAAAGAAACTCGATAACCACATTATTGTGCTGGGTTACGACGAGATGTCCGACTCGATCATCAGTTCGTTGGGTTCGGACAGTGACGTGATAGTGATTAGTAGAGATAGCGACCAGGTGGAGAAACTCCAGAAAGAGGGGAACCTCAAAGTTTTCGAGGCGGAACCCGCGGACCAGGACAACCTCCAGAAAGCAAAGATCGACAAGGCAAAAGCTGTTATAGTAGCTACTGGAAACGACGCCGAAGACACACTTTCAGTCATCACAGCCAGACAGCTAAACAACGACGTGAGAATAGTAGCTGGTGCAAACAATCAACAGAACATAAGAAAACTAAAACTCGCGGGTGCAGACTCCGTAATAAGTCCCGCCGGAATCGCCGGTAGACTTATAGCCAAGTCCGCCCTGACTGGAGAAGATATAGAAGAGCTAGTTAAGGAAGGTAAACAGGTTCAGGAGGAGGTTAAAGACCAACAGAAAACCAAAGATACAGACGTTGAAGAGGAGGCTCAGGAGGGTAAAGAACCGGACGAAGATAAGGGAGGAAACGGGGACGGTGAGGAAACGGGGGGAGAGTCCGACGATGGAGACGGAGATGGCTCCGGAGGTAAGGTCGAAGGTATGCATCGGTACGTGTCGGGGGACGACGTGGAGGAAGACGATGGTGAGGGGGGCAAAGATGATTCGGACGGTAGTTCGTAAAAGTTGATACGTCAAACTGCTCGGGGATGACTCCGTTGCAGAACTCCGTGATTCGAGTATAGAAATGGATGTTCGAAAACCAGAAAATCCGGAAACCGAAGTACGTAGCGGTAAACTCGGTTTCTATCTAACCGTTCTTACCGGTCTGCTTTCTTTGATTACCGGGTGGATCAACCTTTCAAAATCCACTCGGATCATGGCTTTATCGAGACATGTACCGGACTTTGTACAGCAGGCGGTATCGTTTACGGGTGCGTTGACCGGTGTACTGGTGCTGGCGCTTGCCTGGGGTCTTAAAAACCGGTACAGGCTTTCGTTACGTGCCGCTTTCCTGATTCTTCCAGTTACGTTACTTCAGGCAGTAATTCAGGCTGGATATCTGTCACTTCCGTTGATAACGGTATCTATCTTTGCCTTACTTGAGCTGGTGAGATCGAGGTCGGCTTTCCGCCGAAAAATGACTCTGGATTCCATCCAGATGCTGGGTGGTATATTCGTACTGGTTGTTCTTTTCTACGGAATCACGGGTGCCTACATGTTGAGGCGGCACTTCACACATATAGACGGTATCGACGACGCCTTTTATTTCGTGGTAATTACTGCCAGCACGGTGGGTTACGGAGACATAACTCCCGAGTCAGGTATCGCACGAAGCTTTACGGTATCTCTGGTTATTCTGGGGACAGCGGCTTTCGGCTTCTCCATCGCGGCTATACTCCAGCCGGTTATAGAGAAGAAACTAAAAGATGCTTTGGGAAAAATGACGTCGAAAGAACTAGACCTACTCGAAAACCACTTGATAATCTTGGGGCACAGTGACCTGACAGAGACGATCTTGCAGGAGGTTGGTGATGAAGATTTCATACTCGTCACAAGGGACAACCAGGTAGCTGAACGTTTACGTGAAAAGGGCGTGCTGGTACTTAACCAGGACCTTACCGATGAGGACACCCTTAGAAGATGCAAGATCGGGGATGCTAGAGCGGTTCTGGTTGCGTCCAGCGACGACTCAGACAACTCACTCGCGGTACTGACTGCAAACCAGCTTGAGCCAGACGTCAAGGTTGTGGCGGCAGTCAGCAACAGGGAGAACGTAGGCAAACTAAGGAAGGCGGGGGCGGATATCGTCTTAAGCCCGGCGAGTATCGCGGGGAAACTCCTGGTAGAATCCGCATTGACGGATCACACCCCGGACCAGATAAGTGAGGCGTTAGAAAAGATGCAGGAGATGTCGGAGAAGGAGGACCAGGATGGATAGATCTAAAAAACGCCATATACCAACATAACACCGGTAAACTTTCACGGATCTCGGAACTCAGTCCTTTATCCTTGAACCCGCGGCGGGTAGAAACTTCTGAATAAGGTCCGGTGATGCGAGTTTACGTACCCAGTTCTCGTCGCCGGTACCTTCGTAATGCTCCCGGAACCTCCTGTAGACCTTCTTCGCCATGTCGTTCTGGCTGTACATTCCGGGTTCGAGTTCGACGTGGAACTCCGACCTATCTACCACCGGTTCTAGAGGACCGCCTATTACTCCCGCCTCGTTATCGAGACGCAGACCCACGGCTACATCCACGGGAACGTCGCGGAAGTACTCTCTGTCGCCACGTACCACAACGCTGCCTTTCTCGATGTATTCGCCGCTCTCGGGTGTCTTTGAAACCTGTTCGGGCGGGACGGAGTAGGCGTCGCCCGAAAAATGACCCATCTCCCATACGCTCGAGTACGATACCGCGAAACGCGCCGCCTCCCGTTTACTCCTCTCCGGTACGTCTACGTATCCCGAAGGTTCGTCGGGTTCACTGGTCTTCAACACGGTTATAGGTCCCCCGTGAGCCTCGGAATGGAAGAAAAGATCGTACTTCTCCATGTACCTCTCGTATATCTCGTCGTTCTGGTCGGCGTTCCGTCCTCCGATGACCAGGAAGTCGTCCGATGTCCGGAACCACCGGAACCTTTCGTACCAAAGTTCTCCACGAGGAACCACGGGTCCAGAACATCCGTCCTTCCGGGAACCACTCTCATCCCCGTCCGAGACGCCAGGCGAAGTTTTGGTATCCTTCCTACTTCGACGTCTTTCACGTAACTTCTTCAGCTCGGTTTTCTTCTCCTCCATCGCCTCCCTGGCGCCATCCCGTTTACCCGCAATCTCCTTCGCCTCGTTGTAAAGCCTGCTTGCGTTAGACTCGACGTCGCCGTCGAGACGAACGTCCACCTCTCTGCCGTCTAGCTCCAGCGTAACGGAGTCAGATGAAACCGACTCCACCGCTTCGGCGGAACCGACGCCCTGACGTTGACCCTCCTTTATCCTATCCTCGATCTCGTCCTCGCTGAACCCCGACTTTAACGCCGAACCCACTGTCTCTAGAACGTCCTCTACCAGTCCGTAATGCCTGTAGAGTGACTCCGCCTTTTCTCGTAGTTCCTTTTCCTCCCTCTCGAAACCCTCAATCGCGCCTTCCTGCTGCTCGATGATCATCTCTTGCTTCTTGATCTCCTCTTCCAGCCCGGAGTCGCGTTCCTGCTCCTCCTTTTTCTCCAGGGAGTCCTCGACGTAACTGAAGTAGGCGTCGAGAGCGCCGTTGAAGCTGTCGAAGTAGACCTTCTCCTTCTCACCATAGCTTTCGAGTTCGAAGGGAAGTACGTCGACTACGTCGATTTCGCCGGGATCCGCCTCCTGGAACTCACGGACGTCCATGCCAACGTTTCTATCTTGGTTTCTATTGTCGTCTGGGGCTTCGTCTGTATCTCCGTCCCTGTTCTTTTCTCGGGCTTCGTCTGTATCTCGGTCCGCGCACTCGTCCGTATCTTCTTTCGGAGTTTGGTCCCTGTCCCTGCCATCCTGTTTTTCTTCGGTAAGGACGATGTGGGGTTCCATATCTTTCTCAATGAGGGGTTCGAACACCTCCACCATCCCTTCGTAGATACCGCGACGGTCCTCCCTGTCCAGTTCGGATAGCGGTTTTTCTTTCTCTATCCCGGCACGGAGACAGATCTCTTCTGCGTAAAGCCCACCGAAGTTGAGCTGTGAAGCCAGAGTCCTCACGACGTCGGTGTCGCTTTCACGGAAAACCTCCAGGAACTCCTCGAAATCCATCTCGAGAGGACTGAGCCGGCTTTCGGGATACTCGTACTCTTCCCCCGGAGCCACCTGTCTTGTTCTGAGACGTACGGTTTCTAGTGACCGCATAACCTTCCCGTCTCCATCCAGAAATGACAGGTTTCCGTCACCGAAGAACTCAGCAACGATGGTGTACCGTTCACCGTCCCCGCGCTCCCCCTCTATCTCGACGATTCTGTCGAAGTCGAACTGGGTGACGTCGACGAGTTCTCCCGCCCCGAGACGTTTCCGCATCAGTTTCGGCAGGTCGGGAGGTCTTTCGGGAGCATCCTCAACTTCGCTCGCGAGATGAATTCTCTTCAACTCCCCGAACTCCATAATGAGTTCGAGCCTACCGGCGTCGAAGTCCCGCATTTTAACCCGGAACTTGTCGTCGCCGTACTGGTAGAACTTGTCGAACTTGGCTCCACTGTACTCCCGTAACTCCTTAACGGCAGCGGCGACATCGACGCTTGACATTTCCTTTTTCATAATTAAATCTCTCTTAAACTTACTCTAAGGAGGGAAACTCCTCCGGACGTTTACTCCAGCACCTCAACCTCATCTTCCCGAGCGTAATGTATCTCGTCGGCGACATCGACGAAAAGTCCGTGGCACACGACTCCAGTTACTGTGTCGAGTCGGTCTGAGAGACTGGAGGGTTCGGGAATTTCTCCGAAGTCGGCGTCCACGACGGGGTTGCCGTCGTCCGTAATCACCACGCCATCCTTGTTCACTGCCTCACGGAAACGGGGATCACCGCCAAAACCAGATACCCTCTCCATAACGGCTTCCGCCCCTATCTCCAGTACCTCAAGGGGAACCGGCTGGTCGAGTACGTCGGTATGTTTGGAGGAGTCGGCGACTATGACGACTCGATCCGAAACCTCGGCAACCAGTCTCTCCCTCGTATGTGAGGCACCACCGCCTTTTATCATCGAGAGATCAGGGTCGAAGAGATCGGCTCCATCGATAGTCAGATCCGGATGTTCTCCCGGAAGAGACACGACGGGTATCCCGGAATGTCTTGCGTTCCGTTCAGACTGAAAAGACGTCGGAACCCCTACTATGTCGAGTCCTTCTTCAACCCGTTCGCCCAGCATCTCGATAGCATATCCAGCAGTACTACCCGTCCCCAAACCGACAACGTTGCCGTCCTCGACTTCCTCTACCGCAGAACGCGCCGCCGCCTTCTTCTCCTCCTCGGAACCGCCGGTTGTTTTCATCCTTAATTCAAGTAAGGTTAACGCTCCTTTAGAATTACGTATTACGACGGAAAACCCCTTCGGGGGAAGTACGTTAATCGACGGGGTCGAAGACGTGTTCCGACGAGGGGAACTCATTCCTACGCACGTCATCGACGTAGCTTTCGATCGCTTCCCGCTTTATGGAGTCGAGGTCTGCATACTCCTTCACGAAACACGGGGTATCGTCACCGAAACCCAGCATGTCGTCGATCACGAGTACCTGTCCGTCTACGTAACGTCCTGCACCGATACCTATAGTGGGGACGGATACTGTTTCAGTAGCCTCCATACCGACTTTTTCGGGGATCGACTCCAGAACTACTGAGAAACATCCCGCGTCTTCCAAACGTTCAGCCGTCTCGATCAGCTGTTCAGCGTCGTCTCCCCTACCCTCAACTCCATACCCTCCGGTGGCGTGAACCCTCTGCGGAGTCAGGCCTGTATGCCCCATCACGGGTATACCGAGCTCCGTCAGCCTGTCTACGAGGTCGACCGTGATCTCACCACCGACGGGTGTCTCCAGTTTTACCGCCTCGGCACCTCCTTCCTTGAGGTATCTAGCAGCGTTCTCTACCGTCTCCTCCACCGACGATCCATAACTGCCGAAAGGCATATCACCAACGACTAGCGCATCGTCCGTCGCGCGGGAGACGGCGGCTGTGTGTGATAGACTCTGCTCCAGCGAAACCGGGATCGTGGTGTCGTATCCCAGCTTGACGTTTCCGACGCTGTCACCCACGAGAACCACGTCGACGCCCGACTCGTCCACCAACCTCGCCGTTGGTGCATCGTAAGCCGTCAGCATAGAAATAGGGCGGCTGTCCCTCTTCATCTCGACGAGATCGGTAACGGAGGTATCTGACATACCGACAGGTGGTTGTGAGGTCACTAATATCTGTCCTTGAACT
>JBDGRN010000033.1:0-11849 GCA_042218125.1 Halobacteria archaeon
TGTTACCCTGGATCTATTGAACGCCTTGTTTGGCCCGGAGTTCTCGTAGATAAAAGATGCCCGGCCGTCAGTACCCGTTACTTTTTCCTTGGGCGGAAGAATTCTTCCATATACCGGCGTACCAGGCCGTAGTTCCACGCCGGAAACAGGGTTGTTGTACTGGTCCCGGACTTCAACGATGATCTGGGTCTGGGTGTCGAAAGTGACCGCTGTGTTGTTCCCTTTCACGTCAGTGATATACTCTCCGTTTTTTTGTTGAGGGCGATCCACCTGTTCGCTGACGTCTGTGACGAATCCGGATACCGGGAAAACCGAAGGTGCAGCTATAAGCAAAACAGATACAGCTAAACAAGATATAACTAAAGCACGGGCTGTATTTCCCCCTATGTCCATCCTCATAAAAATTAATTATGCGCTATAATAGATACTTTTTACGATGGTTACCGGTTTTGGATGACTGGATGAGTTCAATCGGTCCGGGATAGGACTTCCTGTATCCTGGCAGTCTTTGTTACATTACCGGATCCAGCCGGAAGTTCTGCTTTTACGGTATATCTACCGTTTTCAGGGAAACCGTACGAGATCGCCTGCCCGGTCTTACTGTACGTGGCGCCACCTTCGTGGTAGACAGTCCATTCTACAGTACTCAGTTCGTCGTTTCCGGGTGGTCCCTGGCTATTTTTTCCATTTAGTCCGGATCTGTTCTGGTCAGTTGACCCACATATCTTGAACGAGTACGGGCGCCCCACCTCGACACGTTCGTATCCATGTCTGTAGGGCTTTACCCCCAGGTTATCCGTGATATCCTTCGACGATCCGAAATGGCTGTTCCAGCCTCCCGACCCGCAGGGCGGCCTGTTACGGCTACCGCTTACACCGGGTTTAGCAACCATACTGTAACGGGAGTCAGCCTCAACTACCTCGACGTACGCGATTTTGGAGCTGGTAGCCCCATCGGTATCCATAACGGTGACTGTTACGGGTTTCAAACCCTCGGATGAGAAATCCGATACGACGGCCTCACCCCTCAAGCTTTCGCCGTCAGTATGCCAGACGTAGTCTTCGATCCTGTCGTCGGGGTCCTCCGCCTCAACCCGGAAACCGACGTCTTCACCCACAACTGCAACCTCTGGAGCTTTGAGGTCGTCGATCACCGGGAGGCCGTTTACATCTATACTCTCGGTTGCTGTATCCGTCGATCCTCTTTCGTCCGTAACCCTTACCAGCACCGAGTAGGTGCCGAAGCCGTCAAACGTTTTGGCTACGGAAGGTTGGACCGTCGTCCGGTTCGGTGACGCATCCGAGAAACTCCAGCTGTAGTTCGTTATATTCCCGTCCGGATCCCTCGATTCTCCCGAGTCAAACAGAACGGATTCACCCTGGTTTACTGACGTCTCGTTGACGTCGAGTTCTGCTACAGGAGGTTGGTTGGGCCCGAGTCTCGTGTCGAGAACCTCGAAGTTCCGGGTTACGACGTCGGTTTTTTCACCATGGTCTTTTACCTCCAAACCTATCTTTACAGGTGTCTTCCCGGTGACATTGGGGGGTCTGTAGACGGTAGTGGGGGAACGAGGGGACTCATCCTTCCCCGATCCTTCCCTGATACTCCAGTTGAACCTGTTTATACCGGTGTCGTCGTCCGAACCTGTACCGTCGAGCCGGAGTGTTTGGTTTTCGTAGAACTTGCCGGAACGGTTGGCTTCGATGCTGGCGTTAGGACCACGGTTAACGTCAACGGTTTCGGCGTACGGTTCGGAGGTATGTGAGCCGTTATAGACCCTTAGTCCGACTCCGTATCTGTATCCTGATGTAAAGTTCCAAACCAACTTTTCGACGGTTTCGTTCAGGACCGTTGTTTTGCCGGACGTCAGGTTACTTATACTCCAGTTGTAGTATATGATACTGTCCCCAGTCCTGAAACTTGGTCTTGATCCGGAGGCGTTCAATGTCTTCTCCGTTACCTCCGGTTCGTCTTCTGGATCGACGTCGAAAGCCGCCGTCAGGGGTATACCTGTTTTTTCGATAGCCACGTTCTTTATCTGGTAGCCACCCTTCTCGTCCATGACTAATGCCGTCAGGTAGGAGTCGGTTCCATCTGTGAAGTTCAAGCTCGTATAGACGGTTCCGTTTTCCAGTCTGGAGTCCTCGAACACCCGTAAACTCTCCCTGTATCTATCCGTGCTTTCCCCGAGTTCGGTGGAGTTGTAGACGTAGTACAGGAGACGCGATAGAGTACTGTCCTCCCCGGTGTAGTTACGTATCAGGTTCCCCACGGGATAGCTTTCAAGGTCCGAAGCCTCAATTTCGCCAGGAGGCGTGGTTGGTTTCGTTTCCTGCGCGAAGATCACTGAATGGTTTTCGCTCGGTTCTAGTGAGGAACGGTTGAGTTCTATCCTGTAACCGACGTCTGTTGACTGCGACGGCTTGCTTAGATTTACTGTTCTTGCACCATCTATTCCCTTTATTTCCGGCGTAACGGTGTTTTCCTCCAACAACCCCGATATCCGGTACGTCACTTCATGTTCTTCTACCTCCCTGCCGTCAACGATCCGGATAGACACGGCCCTGGTACCGTAGGTTTTTTCGTTACCGCTGTTCCTGTAAAGAAAGTTGGCTCTCCCCTCTGTATCCGTGGTTTGAGTCGTGGAACCGATGATTAAACCGGGTATGGGTGTCACGGCTTCGACCTCCACACCCGATACCGGATTGTTGTATCTGTCACGAACCTCGACGCCGAGACTGGAGTTCGTATCCAGGGCTACGGCTGAACCGTTCCCTTTAACGGACGTCAGGTACATTTCTGCCTCCTCTTCCGCCGCAACTGAACCATGATCGTTCAAGAAAACCAGTGTAACGGACGTCAGTAAAACCATAACCACGGAAAAAAGTATGATCAGAAACAGGTGTCGGGTTGGATCCCCAGATTGAATTTTCATAAAACCGGTTTGACAGTACGGGTTTAACCATGTTTTTCAGGTTGACACACCGGTTTACTGGACGCAATACATTTATACCTGGGCGGAAAACCGGTCTTTGCGACCGTGTGTTAAACGGTAGATCCGGATGGTAACTATTCGTTAAACTTGCTACCTACTGGGATATACCGAAACAGAGGTAAAACAACCACAGATTAGGTCAAAGTACTCGGAACTACCCCTGGTTAACCCAACACAAAAAACGAACCATGCTTTAATACTCCAAAATTACCCCAGGTTAACCCAACACAAAATATGGCTAAGTTGTCAAAACGGTAATGTAGAAAAATAAAACGGTTAGTTAACCGTAGCAACTGAAAATCTATGTAGATTAAGTGGTACCGGTTGGACCTTAAGTGGTACCGGTTGGACCTTAAGTGGTACCGGTTGGACCTTAAGTGGTACCGGTTGGACCTAAAACCGGTTCTTTAACAGAACCAGCCAAACCAACAGCCGCCACCACCGCCTCCACCGCTTGAGCTTTCCTCGACGTTCTGAATTTCGGCGAACTCGTTGATCGAGAAGCCGGCGTCGGCGTGGGATGTCGCCTCGATGACGTAGCTGCCTTCCTTGGGGAAGTCGTAGCTCATCATGTCGTCGTCCTGTTGTATGTCGGGGTTCTGGACCTTGGTACCGTTGCGGTACACCGTCCAGCTCCATTCGTTGTAGCTGTTATCTTTGCCGTTGTCGTTCTCCCACATGCTGAATGAGTACTGGGTTCCGGGTTCTATATCATCCGTGTTGGCGAGGCTGTTGTTTATCTCGCTTTCGTGTTCGTAATCCCAGGATCCGCTGTGTTTGAAGTTCGGCATCTCACCTTCCTTTGCCTTCATACCCAGCGTATCCATGATTTTAACCTCGGTTGATACCTGTCCCTCGTCGGTTGCCCCGTACTCGTCCTTAACTGTCAGTTTTGCAGTCTTTGTCCCCTCTGTGTTGTATGTATGAGTCACCGTATCTCCGGAGGCCGTCTCGCCGTCCGGGAACGTCCATAGGTACGAGTTTATGGTACCTGGACCCGGATCTGACGCATCCGCCGAATAACTTACCCTCTGGCCGACTTCAACGGTTTCATCGGCGTTTATCGATTCGATGGTCGGAGGACTGTTTACGTTGACTGTTGCGTTAGCCTCCACTGTTGCTCCATCGTCATCGGTGACTGTTACGGAGACGTCGTACACACCAGGGCTGTCGAAACTGTGTTCTACGGATTTACCCGTCGCAGTGGAGCTATCTCCGAAGCTCCATTTAACGGACTCTACCTTCCCGTATGGATCGTCGGGCGAGGCGGTGAACTCTGCATTTTCGTTCACCCTCACCGTCGATGGCGATTCGGTAATCTTGACTGTCGGCGGGTGGTTGACGTCGAAACTCCTTATCTCGGAGTCCCTAGCCCACTGGTCACCCTCTTTCTTGACCTGAACACCCACCTCGTGTTTGCCGTACTCGTTGAACGTGTGAACTACCTTAGGTCCGCTCGTTTTCTTGCCGTAAAGACTCCATACGTAGCTTTCTATCTCGCTGGATGGAGCTGAGTTCGAGGCGTCGAACCTTACGGGCTCCCCTACCTCTATTGTCGATCTGTTTTTGGTTAGGTTTGCTTCCGGATACGATGGAACGTATACCTCTCTACTGTAACTGTCACTTTCCCAGACACTCCCCCCAGCCATCTCTTTAACCTCAAGCTTTACGTTGGTATTTCCGGATTCATACTTACGTTGATCCCCTGGCTCGTTGACGACACGGTCATCTCCAATACTCCAGATGCGTTCATCGACTCGCCCTGAACTTTTATCGTTTAGCTCTCTCACTCCCTTTATCCTGTGGTCGTAAACCACCATTCGGGTTTTTGTAGAGTCGGGTTCCTCGTCGAAGAACCGTAGGTTCAATCTTCCCTGTCTCCTGAGGTAATCAGTGGCATCAGGGTTTAGCTGGAGGTCGTAGTTCCTGAACTCTGTCTTGTTTATCTGTTTAGGAAGTTTCACGGACTGTATAACGTTTTTCCGGTCATCCATGACCTGAAGCTTGATTTTTTCGTCGGTTACTTCTTCGTTGCTTTCGATCGCATACTGGTATCTGAGATGGATGGCTGGGTTTGGTATACTCTTGTTAACCCCGTCTATCATAGTTCCTAAGTTAACCCCCCATTCTGCCTCTGACGCCGCTGTCTCCTCGGCTACGGTGTACCTCCTCTGTGTACCGTTCGCCCAAGGTCCGAAGTGCGCGATGTCACCCACCGGGTTTTCGGGTGGTATGGAGTTGTCCTCCAGGTTCTCGTCCGTGTCGTTCGTTGGATTTACGGAGTCCATGTCATCGAACGTTTCCGGCCCGACGTTCGAGACGTCGAAGTTCGCATTCAGTTCCTCGGAGTATACACCTACCTGATAAGTGTCGACTGCGAAACCTCCCGTCGAGTCCACGGCCGCTATCTCGACTGTCTGGTTACCATACGAGTCGAATTTAAATTCGGCGCTGGAACTACTGACCCCCGTTTCAATGTGTTCTTTATCAACCTTTTTCTCATCGAACATATTGTCTATCACGTATGCAGCCGTGATCTTCGTCATGTTGTCCAGGCCATCGGTTTCGTTTTCTATTTCCTCTCCAAACTGGTAGTCTGAAAGGTTCTCGGAGTAGGTAGATAGATCTTCGGTATCTAACTTGTGGGAACCCGTTTCTAATGTACTTTCACCGTTCCGTATGTTCCATATCAACATGGTTGATCCCGCCCCATTCTGGGTTAAGTTGGCTCCGAAACTGCCGTTTTCTCCTAAACGGACCATCCGTTCGTACTCGTTAATTTTGATATCCGGAAGTTCATTGTCTGGCAGCATCCCGTCGACGTAGAATGAGGCTTTTTCATGACTGCCCACTACATCGTCTTCCGCTGGTATCTCGAACCTTACTTCAACCCTTGAATGGAGGTTCAGGTTTTCACCGTCATTCGAGTAGGTAAATGTTGCCTTCCCATCAGTCCCCGTTACCTGGCTATCCTCCACAATCTTTCCATAATTTGGTTGCGTGGCGTCGACCGTAACTCCACTGACCGGATTGTTGTACTCGTCGCGAACCTCGACGGTTAACTTCGTTTCACCGTATACCGGCACCCCCGAGTTGTTTCCATTGACTAAAGTAATGTACTTACCTGGACTGTTGCTGTACCTTACCCCCTCTTCTTGTGATGCCATCAATGCTTGAGCAGGAACTATTGAGGTCCCTATTAATAGTATCCCAAGAATAAACATAACAGTAGGTGCTCTAGTGGTGATCTGTGTGCTCCCCAGCATGTCATAAATTAGTAGGACCACCCAGTATAAAAGGTTTCTGGCCTTAGACCGTGGACAGAAAGCAGACGTGGCGACGGTATTCTCCAAACACCCACCACCCAATAGTTAAATTTTCAAACTGATTATAAGTATTGGCCATATAACCAGTACTGACTGTATTTTTGTTTTAGGATGTAAACCAGTAATCAAATATACCCAGTAAATGTAGAGAAAGCCGAACCGTGGTAAAACAGAATTGTTCAGTCTTTTTAAACCCCGACAGTCACTGTAGACAGTCGTATGTAGTAGATCTGATCTTTTTCCAGAACGATCTTTATATGTTTCTTATCGGCAGTTAATTGGACTTTAATTACGTGCCCCTTGGGCGTAAGTTCGTCCTCGAAAACCTGCTGCCGGAGGAGCTCGAGGAAGTCCATCTTATCCTCGGAGAGCCTCGTAGGTAGGTACAGAGTTATTCTTTTGTCACCCTCACCCTTCACACGTACTGTATTTACCTGCTGGCTACCCGGAGAGACAGTGAGTGATTTGACCCCCCTCCCGGCCATATCCACGTTACCCTTGACAGCAACTATATCTATGTATTTCCCGTCGATTATCTCCTGGTCCTTGGTGAGTACCGCCACCCCAACTGTACCTTCCGAGTCAGTAACGTTGTTATACACCACGGAGTTTTCGTAAACCACCGTAGGTGCACTCTGGTAGATATTGTAGCTTGGTTCGTTGCTTATTGCTTCGGTTTCGAACGTCTTGTTTTCGCCGTCCCAGTACTCACTGGTCTCGGGATTGAGTGCAGTTGTGTTACTTACTATTATCTCCCTCATGGTCGAGTTCGAGAGACGGGACCACGGATCGAGTGGATTCTGAAGTACAGGCCGTAGCCTGTACCTGGTGCCTAGCTTGATCTTCGTCGACTGGCTTATACCGGTTTTTGAGACGCTCTGGACGGTGTTACGAAGCTGTATCATCTGGCTCTGAACCTCCTGACTGTGCTCGAACTCGGTATCCAGGTTTTGGTCAGGAACAGTAACGGACTGCTGTATCGCCAGGAACGAAACCAGAATGCCGAACATCAGTAGAACAAATATAATTATAGATACGGCATCTTCTTCACGCGAACGACGCATTAAGGAAAATTACCTGCCCTTCACGATAAGTATTGTCCAAACACCCAGCCATTACGGCTGTGGCCTGCCGACTCCACAGCTATGGATTAAGACATAGCTGCCCTATCGGGACCTGACCGTCACGTTGAAGATAACTGTTCCGCGGTCATCTGGGAGACCCGAATCCAGAAATACTTTTATTTTGTCCGTCTGATCATCGGTAACTGAAACATCGTCTTTCGCCTCGTAACGGAATTCAGCCTTTCCATCGATCCCGGTACCGGTTTTTTGGGGCTTTACTGTACCCATGGCATCTTCAGTTAGACTATCGTTGTCCAGGTTTTCAGACTCGAGACTCTCATTCCATACCGGGTTGTTGAACCTGTCCCTGAGCTGGACGGTGAGTTTGGTCGATCCTCCCTCGGGTACGAAGATTTCCCCCTGCCTCTTCTTTGTAAGGTATGCTGGCTTCCTATCGGTTGACGAATTTCCAACATTGATCTTTGCCATCTTGACGTCGTAGGTAACTCCTTTGTCGAGAGTTATATTGACTGTTCCCGGAGTTTCGGAGGTTCCGGAACTGTAGTTACTGACTTTTGCGTTCTGCTCTTTATCCATCATCTCCTTCCAATCTTTTTTCGGGAGAAAAGTTGGTACCACAAGTTTGATCGGATTAACGGAGTTCTCTTCTGTAACGCTAATCCTGTCGTTACTCGTACTTACCGGCTGAACATCGATTGACGTCGAACCTATTTTTGATATGGTGAAATCACCCGAGAGGAAAAACAGGTTGATCTTCCTTCCGTTGATCAATGTCTGACCTGACAGAAGCGATGCATTACGGGATTTCTCGTCCTGGCTGTAGACAACCGAGTTACCGTATCTCGTGACTGGGGCGTTGAGTCTGTTGTAATCCGTGAACGTACTGATCAAAGTCGTGTTGTACGTACGTGTATCACCGTTCCAGAAATCACCGGTCTCGGTGTTAGTTTCGGTTACTGCATTCGTAATATTGAGCTCCTTTCTACCGCTAGTAGTAACTGTACCCGCCGGCGAAATCGGAGTTCTGAGTACGAAGAAGTCCGGGTAGTTCATACCAAGTTCGATCGCGGCGGATTCGCTGAATCCCGTGGATGCGACTGAGGAAACAGACGTTCGTAGCTCGGCCATGTCACCCTGAACCTTTTCCTGGTGATCGATCTCCTCACTCAGAATCCAGACGGGCACCATCTGAAGCTGTATCAGCGCCAAAAGGATAATTATCAAACCAAAAAGCAGCATGGCACCAATTAAGTTGCTGACTGCGTCGGAGCCTTTGCTGTCTTCCATCCGGATAAAGATAAGTTCCGGGTTTCATAAATAACTATGTTACTGACTAAATCTCTGCTGGGTGTTACTGACTAAACCTCTGATGGTGCACCGATAACACCATATATATCCAAAAAACCTATTCATCCAAAAAAACCATCACCGGAAATCTCTCTACCACCCATCACCTCAAATCCAAATACTGCCTCCAACCACCCATCACCTCAAATCTAAATACAGTTCCGGAAAAGTCATTGCTTTATTCAACAGTTACACTCGCTCTGTTTCAGTTTCCCTCCCCTCGATCCCGTATCTCCTCTATCTTTTGGTCGAGCTCCTCGGAAAGCTCTTCATTTATCTCTCCTGAGTAGTAGTCTATTCTGGCGGCGATAGTCAGCTTTCCCGCTACGAGACGTGCTGCGCTTCCCCTCTCGGTTTTACTCGTGTTCCGGACGTAGGGATGCAGATAGATTACTCCATGCTTAGGTGGTGGTGAATCCGACCTCAGATGGTTGAATAGGCTGTCCTCGGCACCAAGAACCTGCACCGTACTGCTCGGCATCCTGGCTAGCTCCTTCAGACCCCCAGCCTTCTCTATCAACCTTGCTGCTACCATCCCAGGAGACATACTCGCCAGATTCGGTGCAACTTCGGAGACCTGTTGCTCAACGTACTCCCTGAGTTCCTCCCGGAGTTCGGTGACTTCCTCGTTCACGTTCTCGAGGTCCTCAACCACGACGGGTGGGTTACCGTCTTCGGGACTGTCTTCTATCCAGTCATCGTATCTCTCGTTCATCAGGTTTCCAGCCTCGTTCAGAGACTCGTACGTCCTCACGGCGTTGACGATAGCTCTCTCCCTGTGTCTCGACGCATCCTCGAGATCTCTTTCAGCTGCAGCGATAGAAACCTCGTGAAGCAGGTCGTAGTACTCGTCGACATCCTCTACGAAACCGTTTTCCACCGCCCTCATCGGATGCTCTACCGGTTCTATATCTCCGTCCGTGGTTTCGGAACGCATCGCCTCCGCCAACTCCCCGACGTCTTCGTCCCTGGAACTTCCCGAGAACCAGCTATCCGTCAACCGAAACACCCCATGTATCCAGATCAAGCAATAGCTGTCGATCCATCATAGATGCCTCCGGAGTACGTCCTCCGCGTAACTATACAGTTCATCCGCCAGTTTACCGGAGTCGGCCTGCGCCGTCACCCTTATCAGGGGCTCGGTACCACTTGGACGGACCAGGAACCATCCGTCTTCGGTATCCGCCCTCACCCCGTCGACTGTACTGTATTCATCGAACTCGGTACAGACGTCCTCCCTAACCTGATCCATAACCTCGGCCTTCCTCTCCTCGTCACATTCGAGTGATCCGCGTTCTATCACGTACTCCGGGAGTTCCTGTAGTCTCTCGGAGAACGGGTTTCGGGAAGCAATCTCAGCAGCTTTCGCTGCAGCATAAACTCCGTCGGGACAGAATGTCTGCCGGGGAAATATCCAGCTGTTACTGGGTTCGCCGCCGAATGGTGCTTCGGTCTCCCTCAGTTTCTCCGCGACGTAGACATCTCCAACCTTCGTATGTGTGACGTCCGCGACATGATCGACCACCATGCTCGTGTTGAGTGGTGCAACTACCTCGTCCGCATCCACAGACTCGGCAAAAACCGCCATCAGTCTGTCGGGCTGGACGTAGCTACCTGTTGAATCCACCACCGCTGTCCTGTCGGCGTCCCCGTCGTGCGCCACACCTAGGTCGGCGTCAGCGGCAACGACCGCCTCCTTCAGGTCGCCGAGGTTTTCCTCCGTTGGTTCCGGTAGCCTTCCGGGAAAAGTGCCGTCGGGGTTGCAGTTGATCGTCACGACTTCACAACCTATCTCACGGAGAACCTTCGGAGTGACCCGGGATCCCGCACCCGAACCTCCGTCTACGACAACCTTCAGAGAACCTTCGACCGAGATCGACCCTACGACCTCCTCGACGTGTTTATCTATAGCGTCCTCCTGTTTCGTCACGTCACCAAAACGTTCGGGTGGTTCAGTAGCCACACCCTCCCGGATCTTCGAGACGGTTTCCTTCCTCTGTTCCTCGTCGAATGCGGTTCCGTCGGGGTTCCAGAGCTTGAAGCCGTTGTACTCCATCGGGTTGTGACTTGCCGTTACTACCAGAGAGTTCCCATCGGCGTACCGCGCCACCGTCGGGGTCGGTGCTATCCCCAAGAGTTCGACGTCGGCACCCCTACTGGTTATCCCCGAAACAGCGGCGTTCTCGAGACCGCTTCCCGTCAGCCGTGTATCCCTACCGACAGTAACCTTCTCCGAGGGTTCACCGATAGCCGCCCCAACCTTTAGCGCCAGCTTCGGCGTTATATCCTCACCTACCACGCCCCTTATTCCGCTCGTACCGAACATACGTTCTTGGTTTGTATCACCGATCCATATAGGTTTGTACGGATTTGTCCGGATCGTAAAGCCGGGTTTCCTGTTTGGCGCTGCGCCGAAACCCACATAACTCTGACCCCGTAACATCAACGTTTACGGTGGTTTGGATCGAGTTTTATCCATGGATCAGGAGGAACGACTGGATCTGATACAAAGGAACACCGTCGAAGTGGTAACTGAGGAGGAAGCCGAGGAGTTCGCCCGGAACCCCGAGGGAAGGAGGGGGTACGTCGGTTACGAACCCAGCGGGGCACTCCATCTCGGCCACATGTTGACGGCGAACAAACTCATCGATCTCCAGAACGTGGGTTTCGATGTCGTCGTACTTCTTGCAGATGTACATGCTTTCCTCAACGACAAGGGAAGTTTCGACGAGATAAGGGAAACGGCAGAAAGCATGAAACAGCAGTTCCTGGCGTTCGGACTTGACCCCGAGAAGACGGAGTTCGTTCTCGGGAGCGAGTTCCAGCTGGATGAGGAGTACGTGCTCGATGTCTTCTCACTCGCGGTCGAGACGACTTTGAACCGCGCCAACAGAAGCATGTCCGAGGTAGCGCGTGACAGCGACAACCCCAAGGTTGGACAGATGATCTACCCCATGATGCAGGCGATAGATATCGCTCACCTCGACGTCGACCTTGCTGTCGGAGGAATCGACCAGAGAAAGATTCATATGCTGGCACGTGAAAACCTACCGGACATCGGTTACGGGTCGCCAACCGCTGTACATATGCCGATA
>JBDGRN010000033.1:11875-19684 GCA_042218125.1 Halobacteria archaeon
CACGGGTCTCGGTGGCGGCGGGGTTAAGATGTCGTCGAGCGAAGGCAACCTGATCGCTATGGACGACTCGCCGGAGGAGATAGAGGAGAAGATACAGGGAGCCTACTGCCCCCCGGAGCTAGACGACAATCCTGTTGCCGAGATGTATCGGTACCACGTCTTCCCCCGTTTCGATGAAGTCGTGATAGAACGTCCTGAAAAGTACGGCGGCGACCTACGTTACGGTAGCTACGACGGGCTAGCGTCGGATTTCGAAGAAGGAGAACTACATCCCGCCGACGCCAAGTCGGGACTCGTGAAGTACATCGACGAGTTGATAGAGCCCGGTAGGACCGAAGCACAGGGTTAAAAGGTTAAACAGTAAACCGTCGAAAGAGACCTGACCCTTAGTTTCGTCGTAAGAACTTAATTAAACCACACCATCCCCGAAAGTAACCCAGACAGCACTACTGTCGAAAGAAACCTAAACCCAACCATCGTCGGAACAGACTCAGGAAGTAACTTGGTCGAGATACCTACGTTTAATTTGGTCGACAATGTTGGGTTTCTCAATCTCTCTGCCTTCGAACTCTTTCACGGGCCTGACACCCCAAGTCGTGTTTGTCAGGAAGAAACCGTCGTAACTGTTGGGTGAGTCCAGGGGTTTAGTCTCTACCGAATATCCGAGGTCACGGGCGATATCTAAAACCACCTCCCGTGTCACACCTCTCCTGACGTAGCTATAGGGGGTCACGGTAACGTCTCCATCGACGGCGAAGATGTTGGAGACCGCCCCCGAAGCTATGTTTCCGTCGGCGTCACGCATCAAGGCTTCGTCACCTTCAGTTTCCGCCTTCGCCCGAACGTTGGGAAGATAGTTCAGGGTCTTGTGACGTGATTCCGGACCGATAGGTCTCCTCGCCTCAACCACCTCGACGGATGCAGGCGGATACAGTCGCCGATCGAGAGGTTTTGCAACCGCGAAAACTGTGGGTTCGGTCTCCGTCGGAGAAAGCAGTCCCTCACGGAACCCCCTCGTCGCGGTGAGACGGAAGTAGACATCGCCTCCCCCCACGGAGTTCACCGCTTTTTCTATAGCTGCGTCGAACCCGTCCCTGCCGAGTTTAGAGTCGAGAGGTATGTCGAGTTCCTTCGCGGCGCGCTTCAGCCTGTCGAAATGCCTGCCGGGGAAGGCGGGTACGCCGTCGTAGCACCTCACCGTCTCGAACACACCGTCACCGTACATCAAACCCCTGTCCATTACGGAAACCTCGAACCCGGTATCGTTAACCTTCCATACACCATCTTCGAGATGAATAACTGAGGATCCTACACCTATATCGTCTCTACCCCCTATACCGTCACCTTCACCACTTCCCCGATCGTTGCCGCCACCGCCATCCCTATCACTACCGTCTTTCATGCTTCGTCGTCCTCCGGAGTCTCCTCCATTAATGCCTTCAGAACGCCCTGGGTCATCTCGGTTTCCCCGGCACCCGATACCTCTTCGCTCACATCCCTTACCCGGTCGCCATCCACCCCTGTTTCCTTTAACGCCTCCTCCTGAATATCAACGTAGACCTGTCCGTCGGGGTAACGTGCGAAAACCGGTGATCCTTCCTCCCCTTTATAGATGACCTTCGTCAATGCATCCGAGAACATCCTCGAAACCAGTTCGGCCTCGCCGTCATCAACCTCTATCTCGCGGTCGATCCAGCCACAGGGATCGATCCCGAGTGAACTGAATCCCTCGACATCCTCTACCTTACCGTACAGAGCCTTCAGCCTGATCGCCGCCACGTCCCGCTCCCTGGCGGCGGCGTCGGCTATACGTCTCGTTATTCTGTGGTACTCCGAAGGATTTTCTCGATGTAGATCCCTGACGTCTACGCTGTATCCCTGCATGTCCTCGGTCAAAATACTCTTCTCTATCTATTATGGATACCGACTGACGGCCACCCCAATCTATCGCCGATCATCCGTTTCGACAGTCCTTTGGCACCGTGTTGGACCGAAACGGAGTTAGGTCGAGGGCGTAAAATGATGAAAAGTGTCGAGGATACGCACCGCAAAACGTTTCCTGTTAATATCCTACCATCTTACCCCCCTTCTCTGGAGTTTTGCCAGGGACCGCAAGAGATACCTGTTCTTCGGTGAAAGTCGTGAGGTGACTGACGAGATACGAGAAAAACGTGCGGACCGTCTCCTGGAAAGCTTTCTCAGACTGGGTCCAACGTTCATAAAGCTGGGTCAGGTTGTTTCCACACGGCCTGACGCCCTACCCAGCATCTACACGGACAAGATGTCACATCTTCAGGACGAGGTTCCGCCCGCGGATTGGGAAAAGATAGAGTTCGTTATTGAGGAGGACGTCGGACCGGTTTCAGAGTTTGGAGAGTTCGACAAGCAACCTATAAGCGGAGCTAGTCTTGGACAGGTCTACGCCGCAAGCAGGGATGGTCAGAAGTTAGCGGTTAAGGTTAGGCGTCCCGGCGTCGAAAAGTTGGTTCAGACGGACCTTGCGGTCATGGAAACAGTACTGCCGTTTATACTACGTTTCGCGAAACCCGGGCAACGGTTTACTCTAGAGAACCTGGCGGACCAGTTCGATCACGCCATCAGGGAGGAGATGGACTACGTCCACGAACGGCGTATGATGGAGGAGATAAACAGGAACCTCTCCGACATGGACGACGTAGTCATACCGGAGGTGGTGGAGGATCTTTCAGGTGAACGCGTCATTACGATGGAGTACGTCGCCGGAACAAAGATCACTGACGTAGACGAACTCGAAAGACACGGAGTGGATCCGACGGCACTCACCCGGCGGATACAGAGGATCTACGTCGAAATGATCTTGGGTGACGGACTGTTCCACGCCGATCCACACCCTGGAAACCTTTCGGTCCTGGACGACGGTACCCTGGTGATGTACGACTTCGGTAGGGTAGGCAGACTCGACCGTGAGATGCGTCGGTACATGTTTGACTTCTACGTTGCCGTCTCACGTGAGGACTACGATAACATGATAAACAGCTTCATCGATATGGGCGCACTGGAGCCCGACGTCGACCGGAGAATAATGAGAAAGATGTTTGCAATAACTGTCGACGACATGAAGGGAAAGGACATCCAGGACAAGAGGGTTGAGGAAATGATAGAGGACATGCAGGAAAACATGTACGAGTTCCCCGTCCGTATTCCGACGCAGTTAGCGATGCTTTTCCGGACTACAACCCTTCTCGGGGGCGTATGTTACACCCTCGATGAGGACTTCGACTTCACCACCGTCGTCAAGAACTACATAGTCCAGAACAGGTATGGAAACATCTGGGCAGTCGCGAGAACCCTCAGAAAGCCATACGAAAAGATTACCAGCATAGCCGAGATGGTGACAGCTGTAAGACAGGGTTTTCTCGAGATTATCAAGCCAGGCTAACCGAAAATTTCCTCCAATGGATTAATATTCTTAAAAACAGATTATCTCCTTCCAAGTTATTCTCTAAAGAGCCTACCTCCGTCCAACCTCCGTTATTTGAGATGCAGAAACCTACCTGACTCCATCAAAACTACCCAGATAGGGCCTCGACTATTTCCACGAAGTTCTCTATAACCATTTTGCCGCTGTCGGTGAGAATGCTTTCGGGATGAAACTGCACCCCATAGATCGGATGTTTACGGTGCTCCACCGCCATTACCTCGCCTGCACCACGGGCAGTCACTTCAAGTTCGTCTGGAACCTCATCGACTACGAGGGAGTGGTATCTACCAACAGTCATCGGGTTCTCTATCCCTGCAAAAACTGCTGATCCGTTGTGATCTATCTCGCTGGTCTTTCCATGCACCACCTCGTCGCTGTAACTCACAGTACCGCCGAAGTACTCCGCCACCGCCTGGTGACCGAGACAGACGCCGAGTACGGGGAAACCCTCCCGCACTGCGTCCTCAAGAACCTCGTACATGACGGGAAACTCCCCCGGTTTCCCGGGACCAGGGGAGAACACGACGCCGTCAGCGTCGGGTGGGGATACGTACCGCTCCACCTCGACTTCGGCGAACTCGCCGACGTACTGTTCGAGGTTGTTCGAAAACGAGTCGTAGTTATCGACGACAGCAACCCTCATAGGATACGTCTACCGTACCGAGATAGACGACGTGACTGTATAAATCCAGTAGAAGGATGTTTGACATGCTCTCCCCGCTGAAGCGGGGAGATTCCCGAGCGTTGGGATATTAAGGTTTGCAGACAAGTAAAGCCTTGTCAGGAGTTTAACCATTCTCGACTAGGTTGTCTCCTGGCTGTGCCAAACAGCCGTTACTCATATCCACCGCTTTGGTGGATTCTGAGTTATCTTTCTTTGTTTACCTTCTGTCTTACTCCAATGCTTGTTTTTGTTCGAGGCAGACACCGAACTGCCAGTTTTGGAGTGTGGGTATTCAATTCTTCTAGAACTGAATACCTCTTAACCAAATATATGGCAGTTCAGGAGTTAATTCTTGCGTTGAATATCCAGCAATGGTGATTAACACAGTTTGATTAGTACCATCTACGGCTGTATCCCCGTGCTAAACCACGGGGTTTTAGCCTGTGGTCAACATAAACTTAAAGGTTGAAAGCCGTTCAGAGTTCTACTCGATCCAGTCGGTGTCAAGTGCGTTGAGAACACCCCTGGTTTTGTCCAGGGTCTCCCGGTACTCATTCTCCGGCACAGAGTCGTGGACGACGCCGCCACCAACCTGTAGATACGTCTTTTCCCCAGTACCGACCAGTGTTCTGATCAGTATGTTTAGCGTCAGTTCTCCGTTGCAGGAAAACCTCCCCATAGAACCTGTGTAGGGACCCCTGCTGCATGGCTCTACCTCGTTTATGATTTTGAGCGTCCGGGGTTTCGGCGCACCCGTCACCGTACCCCCCGGAAACATAGCCTTGAGTACGTCGACTGCATCCACGCCTTCCCGGATCAAGCCCTCCACTACAGACTCGAGATGAATGACTTCCTGGTAAACCGTCGGCTTCATGTAGCTCTCTACCTCGACTGTACCATAACGGGAAACCTTCCCAAGGTCGTTCCTCTCCAGATCCACCAGTATCGCGTGTTCCGCCCGATCCTTACCGCTCGAAACAAGGTCCTTTACAACGGAGTGATTGCTTCCACCATGGCCGCCTGCGTCAACGTTCCTTCCCTCACAATCACCTCCCTCCTCCCTCTCTTTACCCCCGGATCCCCGGCCCCGGGGACGTGTTCCCGCTATCGGCCTGGTGCGGAGTACATCTCCCCGTTTCTTGACCAAAAGTTCAGGACTGCAGCTAACAATAAAGAATTCGTCCCAGTCCATTATACCCATGTACGGAGAAGGATTCACTCGCCTTAACTTCCTGTAAAGCTCGGTGGCGCCAAGTTCGGTCTCGAACTCCAGTCTCTGGGAGATGTTTGCCTGAAAAGTTTCTCCATCACGAATCCTGTCCTTGACGTAACTGACCGCCTCACAATAACCTTCCTCATCGAAGTTCGATTTCAGAGATCCGGGTTCGGGATGTTCGAGGTCCCCAGATAACCTCTCACTTACCTCGTTACCAGAGTCGTCACTGACTGTCTCCAACCTACAGACAGTTTCTTTGTTCCTAACCCCGGGTTTCGTCTTCCGTCTCGGATGATCTATGGTCTCCACGACGTACTCGTCTTCCCTGATAATCACCACCGTATCGTAGATACCGAACGCTATGTCAGGTATCCCTAGATCGTTCGTACCCGCATCTGCTTTGATTTCCTCGATCTCTCTGGAGACGGGGTATCCCACGAAGCCGTATGCCCCGGTGTCGGAGTCGATGTCGGGGAGTTCGTCCTGGAGCCAGTCCCTGAATCCACCTAGGACGTCTTGGTCGTCCGAGTCAACCTGTTTTCTGTACCGCGATACCGGATCCGCGGCTACGTATGTTTCCTTCCATCCTCTCTCGCCTTTCTCCAGTAGTATCTCGGCGTCGAGAGTATCGAATACCTCCAGAGGATCCACGTTTCTCTCGACCGCACGTGAACAGGGTTCCTCGGTCACCGTATGTACACAGTCTCCTGTTGTAGATACAGGATACATTGTATTTACGTCTTGTAAAGAAAGGGACACAAAGAACGGTGAGATACTTTAATCTGCTCCGGGTCACTGTATTCTCCATAGATATGGAGGAGCAGATACGGGAAGTCAGAGAGATTACGTCGAGGAGGGGCGAGACGGTATCAGTGGTACAGGCGGGGTCTGGGAAACTCATCTCCGCCTTAACGGCAGTCGAAGGGATAAGCAGCATCTTCGACTCCGGCACGTCGGTTTACTCCTACAGATCGAAGCTCCGTTACGGTGTGTCGAGGGAGACGCTGGAGGAACACGGTGCGGTTAGCAGCGAGGTTGCGCGTGAACTGGCGATGTCCGCGAGGGACGTCAACGGCGTGGACTGGGGTCTATCCACCAGTTGTGTCGCGGGACCCGAGGGGGGTACGGAGGAGAAATCAGTCGGTACCGCGTATCTCGGAGTTAGCAGAAAAGGAGAATGGGACACCGGAAGTTCCTATACCGAGGTCAGAAAGGAAAGTTACGAGGGAAGAAGGAATGAGATACAGGAAATGGTGGCGCGGGGATCTATCGAGCTGTTTCTGGAAAAGCTGAGGGAATAGTGGATTGCAAAGTTTATTCCTGGTTGTAGGTTGCCGTAACCTCGTTTTCCCGGAGGTTTATCTCGTAGTCGTACCGGTTCTCGCTTAGTGCCTGGGAAAGTTCGGCGATATCACCTGGCTCTGATACCTCCATACGTACCTTTCCCTCCTGATCCGGCTCTGTTATTTCTTCGACCAGTTCGCCGGAAAGTTCGTTGTTCAGATCTAGCAATTGGTTTATTTTATCCATTATTTATCACCATACCATCCGTTTACCCGTGCCGGGAAGGCTCCGAGTTTTCGCCAGTTTCTGCTCCGGGCCAACGGAGTTTTACCGGCTCTTTTGTATTACATCCTCAATTTCCTCTAGAGTTACATAAACTTTAGTCAGACAATTATCATTTGTGAAAAAATCAGTTGTTTTCCAGATTAATTCATTCTTTTTTAATTTTATTAACAAATTGAAATAAAATCTCTCAGTGGAAAACCAAAGCAATACAAGGAAGCCATCCAGTAAAAAAACAAGTCACCAACCACATGGAGATACAGATTTCACCTCATCTCGTCGAAAAAATAGATGAGTTACAGGAACTGGGAGGATACGAATCACGTGACGGGTTCGTCGAGGATGCAGTTGCAAGGCGGGTAAGAGAGATAGAAAAGAAACTAGGTGAAGAACCCGGGGAAAACGTCGAAGCAAGCTATCCCGGTTTCAGATACGAGGTCGAAAGTGACGCATCCACCATCGAGATAACGCTCCAACCTCCAGCAGAATCCGAAACCGAGATCGTTGAGGATAAACGTAGTTCACTCGTCTTAGTAACCTCGGAAACCGCTGTACCTTTGAAGGACCTTGTGGACGGACTGAACGACGTGGAGAAGATAGAGGATGAGGAGGTTACGAAGGAAGCGATACACCTCATTATTCCGAAGAAAGGGATCGATGAGGACCGTATTCCTCAGACGGTTTGAGACGTCTTCAAAACCATCGGGGAACTCGTGGAGAGCCACGAGTCGAAGGTCGAAAAAACCGAGGAAGAACTGGATAGATACGTCGACGGAAACGGCTTGAAGTAAAATTAAAAGAAGTCTTAGTACGGTCTCATCCAGATAACTCAATAAGTACCACCCTACCCAGATAACTCAATAAGTACCACCCTACCCAGATAACTCAATAAGTACCACCCTA
>JBDGRN010000033.1:19784-35691 GCA_042218125.1 Halobacteria archaeon
CTCAATAAGTACCACCCTACCCAGATAACTCAATAAGTACCACCCTACCCAGATAGGTCTTCCACTAGGTTTTCGAGTACGTCTACCGACGCCAGGAACTCTTCTATCTCGATATGTTCGTCGGGAGTGTGGTCGAGGTTCGAGTCACCTGGTCCATAGGTCACCATGGGGCAGTCCCAGGCTTCTGCGTAGACGTTCATGTCGCAGGTACCCGTCTTTACAGAGAAGCCGGGACTGCCGTCAGCATCCCTTATCGAACGCAGGAACCCACGCACAACTGGGTTGGATCTGTCTACCATAACGGGTTCAGTGGACTCTCTCCATTCGACCGTACCTTCCGAACCCGCGGCTTTCTCCGAAACCATCCCCCTAACCTCATCTACCGTGTATTCCGAAGGAATACGGAAGTTTCCAAGGAGTTCGCTCTCGAGTTTGAAGCCATCGGAGTTCGAATCGATGTTAGTCGCCGTACAGTCTAGACTTCCGAACCCTTCCTCTTCGTTTTCTATCTCCTGGACCGCGTTCCAGAAACCCATGACGTCCTCTATGGCGTTGACGCCGGGTCTCGCCGTATGTATGACCTCGCCGGCGACGCTGTAATGAAGTCGGAGTATACCCCTGTATCCCAACGTCACGGTATCCCAGCCAGAGGGTTCGCCGTTGACGAGGAAGTCGGGGCTTTCACGTGTCTTTACCATGTGGTTGGCTCCGGCACCACTCCTCTCCTCCTCGACCACCGCTACGACGGTGACCTTGAAGTCGGCGTCGCTGCAACGGGACGCAGCCAGGAACATCGCGGCAAGGGGTCCTTTAGCGTCGACGGCGCCACGTCCGAAAAGCTTGCCGTCGTCTAAGTTGACGGGTATACGTCCCTTGACGGTGTCCATATGGCTCGTCAGCATCAGTTCCTCGTCGCTACCAAGGTCGCCGGTCGTGGCGTGTAGGTTACCTATGTCGTCGACCTCGACCTCGAAACCCATTTCGGGCAGTTCATCCTGGAGATACTGTCTTGCGGGCTCCTCGTCTCCCGAGGGGCTGTATCTCTCTATCAAACCCCTGAAGAACTCCACATCCCTTCCCTTCCGATCCATCGACTCTAACTGCTGGCTGTCGGGAGTCATAGTATCTCCTCCAGGGCACCGACGACGTCGTCGATATGGCTCTCCTCGAGGATGAGGGGTGGCAGGAACCTGACGACGTTCTTTCCGGCAGGGAGTGCGAGGACGTTTCGTTTCGCAAGCTTGCTGAGATACCTGCCACTGCGTCCACGGACCTGTATACCGATCATCAAACCCTCTCCCCGCACCTCCACCACTCTACCGCTGTCAATCTCCCGAACGCCTTCCACGAGACGTTTCCCCATCTCACGTGCGTTGTCCGGTAGGTCGTTTTCCTTGATGTAGTCTAAGGTGGCTTCAGCGGCGGCGCACGCAGTAGGATTGCCGCAGTAGGTGCCGCCGTGGCTGCCTTTCGGTATCTCCGTCAGTTCCTCCCCGCAGATCAACGCGCTGATCGGTAGTCCCCCACCGAGGCTTTTCGCCGTCGTGATGGCGTCGGGTTCGACGTCGTATCCTTCGAAGCTCCAGAACTCACCGGTACGTCCGAGTCCCGTCTGGATCTCGTCGAACACGAGGTAGGCGCCGTGGTCGTCACAGAGTTCCCTCGCGGCCTGGAGGTATTCGGAGTCGGCGGGATGGATGCCGCCCTCGCCCTGTATAGCCTCTAAAAGGACGACCGCTGTTTCGTCGTCCACCGTTTGGGTGAGGTCGTCGACGTCGTTGTATCCCGCGTGTTCCACCGCGGGTACGGTGGGTTCGAAGGGTGTACGGTACTTTTTCTTCCACGACATCGATATAGAGCCATAGGTACGGCCGTGGAAACCTCTCTTCGCCGCTACGGCTTTTTCACCGTCAGTAGAGGCACGGGCGAACTTTAACGCCGCCTCATTGACCTCCGTACCTGAGTTCGCAAGAAAAACCCTGTCGAGTCCTTCCGGTGTGATATCGACGAGACGTTCCATCAACCGTGTGCGGGAGGGGGAGGCGTAGCTCCCCTGGACGTAAGTCAGTTCCTCGACCTGGCTCTCTACTGCGTCAACGACCCTGGAATTGGAGTGTCCGACCGCCATCACCCCATAGCTCGCCCCCATATCGAGGTATTCGGTACCGTCGCTGGTGTAAAGATGTACGCCGTCACCTTCGACGACATCGACGGGTTTCTTCGAAAACACCGCCTCGACGTCTTTCTCCCTCTCAATATAACTACCCGATCCTGCACTGGAACTGTCGCCACTGGGTTCGTTCTTCTGACTCATTCTCCGTCACCCCCGAAGACCGTACCGTCGCCGGAGAGTGCCGCCGAAACTGGCTCGTCGCGGTTCGCCGAAGCCACCACAGCCTCGGTCGCGCCCGAGTCGAGCGCCTCCCTCGACGCTAACACCTTCTTCTTCATCTTACCCTCTGCGTACTCGTCCATGACATCCTCTATCTCTCCGTAACCGACGGACTCTATAACCGTGTCGGGGTCGTCGGGGTCACGGAGAACGCCGGGTACGTCGGAAAGCATAACGAGTTTACATTCCAGCGCTCCCGCTATCGCTGCCGCAGCCCTGTCGGCGTCGGCGTTCACCGCCGTACCCTCGTACGAAACCATGGGTACGCCGACGACGGGAGAGTATCCCGCGTCCAGATGCAGATTCAATAGCTCGGTGTTGACGTTCTCTATCTTGCCCGAGTGGTCGCCCCTGAGGACCTTCTTTTTGTCGTCCTCCTGGACGATCAAGGTGTCCTTCCTTTTCCCCTCCAGTAATCTGCCGTCGACCCCCGAGAGTCCGACGGCGTCAACGTCCCTGTCCTGTAGACCTTCTACCAGGTCGGTGTTTATCAGGCCGGGCATCGCCATCTTGAAGACCTCCATGGCGTCCTCGTCGGTGTAACGGCTCTCTATACCCGACGGGCTCCGTACGTACCGGGGAGGTCTGTCGAGTTCATTGGAGATCCTGTCGACCTCGCCGCTGCCCCCATGCACCACAACGAACTCCTCGTCGGTCTCCGACAGATCCTCCAGCACGTTTTCCGTGTCGACGCCTGACGTTCCACCGATCTTGACTACAAACATAGTTTTCTATACGGGATGGAGTCCCGCGTGTTCCAGACCCAGGGTTTCCTCGAAACCCAGGGCGACGTTCATATCCTGTACAGCAGTTCCAGCGCTACCCTTCATCATGTTGTCGATAGCGCTGAACCCCACTATCCTGTCGTCATCCAGCTCGAAACCAACGTCACAGAAGTTGGTACCCTCCACCACCTTGGGTTCAGGATACCTGTAGACCCCCCGTCTCGACTTCGCGACACGCACGAACGGCTCTTCGCTGTATGCCCCTCTATACGCCTTCCAGAGGTCCTTCTCCTCGACGTCACCATCGGGGTAGGCGTGCACGGTCGCGGATATACCACGAACCATCTCTATCGCATGAACCGTCATGTCGACATCCAGACCCGTCTCCTGCTCAATCTCGGCCTGGTGCCTGTGTCTCGTTGGGGCATACGGACGCACAACCCCCGTTCTTTCGGCGTGGTGACTCGCGGTGTTAGCCGAAGCACCACCCGCGCTCGAACTCGTTTTTATATCCAGGACGACACGGTCATCTATCAACCCGGAGTCGACGAGTGGCTTGAGCCCCAGTATCGCGGCGGTGGCGTTGCATCCTGGCGCGGCGATCAGGTCGGCTCCCTCTATCTCGTCACGGTTGAGTTCCGGAACACCGTAGACCGCGTCTCCGAGAAGCTGGGGGTTGGTGTGGGGGTCGTACCACTCCTCGTACATCCCCTCGTCCTCGAGGCGGAAGTCGCCGCTGAGATCTATTACGGTGTCGGCTTTCTCACTGAGACGGGGCATCTCGTCCATCGTGTATCCGTGCGGTGTCGCCGCGAACAGAACGTCCGTATCCTCCAGGTCGTCGGGATGGACGAACCTCAGATCCGTCCGTCCACGTAGATTCGGATGTACGCTCTTAACCGTCCTACGTTCCTTGGAACGTGACGTTACCTGTTTGAGTTCCACCTCGGGATGTCCTACCAGAAGACGAAGAAGTTCACCCCCTGTGTATCCGCTACCTCCGATTACGCTGGCTTTTATCAATATGTAACACCTCTCTTGACCCTGTTTTCGGCGTAGTCGACGTACTTCGCCGCTATATCTACATCGGACGCCTCGTTCAACGCCTTGAACTCGAGCTTGTGGTTGACCTCGTGGACGGTGTACCCGTCTTCCCCCTCCATAAGGTCGACACCTAGAATTCCTCCCCCCACCGCCTCGGCAGCGGAGACCGCGGTTTCCTCGAGTTCACTGTCTACCTCGCAGTTCTCGACCTCGCCGCCCTGTGCTGCGTTAGTGACCCAGTCGTCGTTGTACCGGTACATCGCAGCGACGACTTCGCCGTCCGCCACCATCGCACGTACGTCACGTCCGGGTTTGTCGACGTAGTCCTGTACGTAGAACACCGAGTGTTCGTAGTGACCGAGCACGTCCTTGTGTTCGAAAACCGCCTTGGCGGCTTCGCGGTCGTTCACCTTCGCGAGGAGACGGGCCCAGGAACCTACGACGGGTTTGACGACGACGGGATACCCCATCTCCTCCGCCGCCTCAACCGCCTTTTCGCGTTCGTATGCGACGCGGAACTCCGGCGTATCGACGCCGTGTTCGGTTAACGCGAGCGAGGTTTCCACCTTGTTGCCGCAAACCTCCGCGACCCTGTGGCCGTTGATTACCTCGACGCCGTAGCTTTCGAAGAACCTCGACGTGTACAGTCCACGGCTGTAGCTCATTGCCCTGTCGAGTACTACGTCGAGTTCGCCGACGTCCTCTACCCCCTCCGCGTCCCGCGGGTTCGGCGGTAGCGACAGGTCACGTGTGTTGATCTTCCGGACTTCGTGACCGCGACCGCGTAGCTCATTTAGCAACAGCTTTTCGTCTTTCCTGACGCGTGAGTAAAGGACGCCGACTTTCATGGCTGAGAATTAAGGTATCTGTTTTTGTTGTTTCGTTGTCTTTGTTCTCGGTTCTTTCTTTTTGTATCCGGTAGCTACTCTCCCCAGTCTTCTTCTAGCTCGGGTGCTTCGATAAGCTCCACGGGGTCGTCTTCGGCTACCTCTAGCTCTGTACCGCACTCGGTGCAGTCGATTATCTCTCCGCGTTCAACTTCCCATTCGGGTTCAACTTCGGCCGCACATACTGGGCATTCTGTCATTATTGTATCTCCGTTATATTTTTTCGTCGAGTATTAGCCTTGTACGTGTCGATACGGTTTCGTCGAGCTTTCTGATTCTCGTTATGACGTCGTTGACCTCGTGGGTGTCTGCGGCGTCGACCACTATGATTAGGTCTCCGTCGCCGCTTATCTCCCAAACGAAATCAACTTCCCCCCATTCAGTGATAAGTTCACTGACCTTCGAGGTTTCGACGTCGATATCTATCTCGACTTCGATCATCGACCTTACGTTTCCGGCCTGGGTCGAGACCGTGAACTTCCTTATCGTGCCGTTCTCGGTCATCTTGCTGATTCGGTTTCTGACGGTTCCTTCGGAGGCATCTATCTCGTCCGCTATCTCCGTGTATGGAGTACGTGCGTCCTCCTTCAGGATCTCGAGTATACGGCTGTTGGTCACGTCCATGCTCTCCGTGAAATATACAGAGCCGAGTTTTACGTATATATGTTACGAAAAACCTCAATATAATACGAAATATAGAAGTGCTTATGCATGGATTTACGAAGTTATTCAAACACCAGTAGCTTTAAACCGGCATAAGTGAACTAATTACGCCATATAATATAAATGTATGTTAACCATTAACAAAGAGGTACCGAATGATCAGTATTTCTTGACTAATTACCTACGAAATTCGTATTAGCCATTTACGTTTCGGACTCGGTGAACCCCAATAAATACCCATAGATGACAGACCAGAGCATGAAAACCCCGTGAACCAGGAACCCCAACCCGAGAAAAAGTGAGACCAAGTGACGAAATATACCTTCATATAAAAAATATACCTTCATATAAAAAATGTTGGGGCTGTATCGCCCAGGTATATATAAGAGTCAACGGGAGTAAAACAAGGAAGTTTGTCCAGGGTTACGTTAAATTTGTTGAATTTGGGTAAAATATGGTGTAATTTGGTATTGTTTTGTAAACATATTGGAAAAATTGTTTTTTAAATGGGGAACGGATTTCAGAACGTAACATGATGGGAAAACGTCAAACCTTAACTGTAGGATCGTTCCTTTTAATAGTTGTACTTTCCGGCTGTATCGGTGGTTTACCAGGAGGCGGTGACGGAGAGATGGATAGAATGGATGGGCAGAATAAGATGGAGAAGGACGAAACGAACGGAACCATGGAGGCCGATAGTATTGGAAACGGTAGTATGGAGATGGAGGGCGGCTCCGACAGAATGGCTGGTAAAGAGAGCATGGATGGTAACGGATCTATTACGAAGAACGACGCAATGGAAGGAGAAGAGATGAAGGGTGACGGTGCGATGGAAGGCGGTTCGACAATGGAGAATGGTGGTTCAACGAGTAACGACACCATGGAGAACAACTCGGCCATGAAGGAAGACTCAAAGACAAAGGACGATGACTCCATGGAGAACGGTTCAACAATCGAGAACGGTTCGATGGACTCCATGGAAAACAACCCGACGATAAAGAATAGTTCGATGGACTCCATGGAAAACGGTTCTGAAGTTTCATCCGGGAAAAATTCGTAGATAAAATAATAGAGAAAAGAGGATAATTCATGCATTCGCCAACAGGGGATCCGACTCTATCTTTCGCCTTCGCTGCAGGGCTAGCATCGTTTCTGTCCCCGTGTGTTCTACCAGTGATTCCCGCGTTCCTCGCACAGCTAGGCGGGACAACCCTTCAGGAGGGAGAGGTTTCGAGGAGAAAGATGTTCACCAGTTCGTTGCTGTTCGTAATAGGGTTCTCCCTGGTCTTCGCGGTAGTCGGAGTACTCCTCAACAGCGTTTTCAGGAGTGCTTCGACCGAGATACTGAAATGGCTGTCGAGGTTCGCGGGAACCCTGATAATCGTTTTCGGACTTCAGTTGACGGGGTTGATCGAGCTAGAGTTCCTGGAGAAGGAACGTTCGTTCGGTTTCATAGACAGAATGGGTCCGGGATACGTTTCGAGTTTCGTGTTTGGTGCTGCGTTTGCCATAGCATGGACGCCGTGCGTCGGTCCACTGCTCGGAAGCGTTCTGTCCCTCGCCGTCACTAACCCAGTCGGTGCGTTTCCGTTGTTGACAACTTACTCGCTGGGTCTAGGGCTGCCGTTCCTGCTGGTTGGTCTGTTCCCCACCGAGATTACCGGTGCATTCAGGAGCCACGGTGGAACGCTCAAGAAGGTTCAGATGGTGTTCGGCTACGTGTTGATAGCCCTCGGGGTACTGGTGTTCACACAGAGACTCAGCGCAGTCGCTGACTTCGGGTTCGTTAACGAGATAGTGAGATAGAGAGGTGTCAAGTATGAATATCAACAAACCGCTTGGACTGGTACTGGTGCTCGGACTGGTCGCGGGTGGAATAGTTTACATAGAGTTGAGTAAACCCGACAGGGTGAACACGGAGCATCAAGACGTTGAGGTCGGTGTCGATAACAACGGAACTGAGAGAGTAATGGAGAAGGAGGGGAAGTACAGAAAGGCTAAGGAGATATCCAATCCCTCGGGATTCGTGAACGTCGATAACTTCTCGATATCCGAAAATATCGGGAAGAAGGTTATGCTGGTGGACTTCTGGACTTACTCCTGCGTAAACTGTCAGAGAACCCTCCCGTACCTCAACGCGTGGTACGATAAGTACAAGGACGAAGGATTCACCGTGGTCGGAGTACACGCACCCGAGTTCGGTTTCGAGGAGAAACATAGCAACGTCGTCAACGCAACCGAGAGGTACGGAATAGAGTATCCTGTGGTACAGGACAACTCGTTCTCAACCTGGAACGCCTACGACAACAGGTACTGGCCACAGAAATACCTCATTGGCCCCGACGGATTCATCCGGTACGAACATATCGGCGAGGGCGGGTACGAGGAGACAGAAAAAATGATAAAAAAACTCATACGGGAAAAATCCAAGATCCAAGGAGAACCGGTCCCCGAAGATGCAAAGCCCTCATCGGGTTTCGTTGCGCCAGGTTCCGAGGAACCTGAGTTCAGCAAGGTAACAACGCCCGAGATATACTTCGGTTCCGGAAGAAACAAGCTTGCCAACGGCCAGTCGGGTGAACCGGGGATACAGAACCTGTCGGTCGAGAGAAATATCGACAGTGATAGACTCTACCTCGACGGTACCTGGCGGTTCACGGAGGAGTACGCCCAAAACCTGAATCCCGAAGCAAAGATCGTGCTGGAGTACGGCGCAAAGGACGTCAACATAGTGGCGAACGCCTCTTCACCGACGGAGGTGGAGGTTAAGATAGATGGAGAACCCATACCCGAGAGAATCGCGGGTGACGACGTCGAAAACGGCACCATCACTGTGAAGGAGGATCAGCTATACGACGTTGTCCAGGACGACGAGTACGCGAGACATAAGCTCGAACTAACCGTAGATGGTGAGGGACTGGAGGCATACACCTTCACGTTCGGATAGATATGTATCACGGAACGAACCGAACCGACGATCCCTCGACATTAACTGGCTTCCAGGTAGACAACCGGCGAGCCAAGTTGAGGGATAGGAGCGGAGATTTGGATACGGAAAAAGTACGTCAGTATAAAAAAGGATGCGTACCCAGGTATGTAACACGAGATGGAAAAGACGCTGTGGTACCTTCTGACGGGTATGAGGGGCGGCGAGAACCGGGTCCGTATCATAGACTCATTGACGGACACACCGAAAAACGCCAACCAGCTATCAGAGGACCTGGATCTCGGGTACAAGACGGTGAGACACCATCTGAGTATGCTGGAGGACCACGACGTCGTAGAAACCGAGGGTGAAGGTTACGGGAAGATGTACTTCCTCACTGACAGATTCATGGAGCACGAAAAACAGTTCAACAAGATCAGAGAAAGGATGGAATAAACTATGGGAACCTACTTGAACATCGCCACGGCTTTCGCAGCGGTAAACGTCGTACTGTTATCGGGACTGCTGTACGTCTGGATATCGAACTACAGGAAGTTCGGGACGTCTCTGGTACTGGGGCTTATCGTCTTCTCCGCGGTTCTCTGGATACAGAACCTGATAGCGATCTACTTCTTCGCATTCAGCATGAAGATGCTTTTCAGCGCCGATGCCACCGTCCAGATGGCAGTGATGGTATTACGAGGACTAGAGTTCCTCGCCGTACTGGTTCTGACCTACGTCACCATGAAGTAGTATCCTTTCCTGTAACTCAGTTCCCTCCAGTACTCCGTTTCTTTCCTGCTCCACAGCCACCACGGCTCGGAAAGATAGCTCTTTAAAATCTCCGTACGTTACCTATACTCGAACACAGATGGAGTGGACCTCTAAGTACCGTCCCGAAAGCCTTAGCGACGTGAGAGGTAACAACAAGTCGGTTCGTGAGCTGAAAGACTGGGCAGAGGGATGGGAGGACCACAGGGAACCCGCTCTCGTATATGGAGAACCAGGTGTAGGTAAAACGAGCGCCGTCCACGCCCTCGCCAGCGACATGGGTTGGGAGAAGATGGAGTTGAACGCCAGTGACCAGAGAACGAGCGACGCCGTCGAAAGCGTGGCTGGCGAGGCGGCTAAGTCCGGTACCCTGACCGGTAACAGGCAGCTCATTATCCTCGACGAGGCTGACAACCTCCACGGAAACGCAGACAGGGGAGGGAGCCGTGCGGTTACCGAAGTCGTGAAGAACGCGAGCCAGCCCGTAGTCCTTATAGCGAACGAGTACTACGACATGAGCAACGCCCTCAAGAACGCCTGCAGGGAGGTGGAGTTCAGGAACGTCTCAAGCCGGTCAATCGTACCGGTTCTCCGCGACATATGCCGGAACGAGGGTATAGATTTCGAGAAAGAAGCCCTCAAGAATATCGGCGACTCGAACAGCGGCGATCTACGTGGCGCAGTAAACGACCTCCAGGCAGTAGCCGAAGGAGTCGATAAGCTTACCGCCTCGATGACCGAGGTATCGGGGTCGCGTGACAGCGAGGAGGACATCTTCGAGTTTCTAGATACGTTGTTCAAGGGGGATGGTTTCCAGCAGGCCCTCTGGGATGCACGTGATGTCGACGAGTCGCCGGACGACCTCATTCACTGGGTGGACGACAACATGCCGAAGGTCTATGACGGCGAGGAGCTCAAGGAAGGATACGAGTATCTCGCGCGCGCCGACGTCTACCTGGGAAGAACCCGGGCAACACAGAACTACGGACTCTGGCGGTACGTCAACGACCTGATGGTAGGTGGCGTAAACTCCGCGAAACGGGGTGACAAGGGAGGTTGGACGCGTTACTCTCCGCCTTCCACCTTCAGACGTCTGGGTCGTTCCCGTAGTAAAAGGGAGACGAGGGACAGTATAGCGAGAAAGATAGGTGAGAACTGTACACTGAGTATGTCGGAGGCAAGAAGGAACGTCGTGCCGTTCCTCGAACTGTTGTTCGGGGACAACGAGGTAGCGATGAGAATATCTTCCTCGCTGAACCTTTCGACCGACGAGGTCAAGTTCATTACGGGTTGGAACAAAAGCCGTGCCGAGAAGGTTGTCGAGGAGGAGGTAGTCAAGGAGCAGATCGAAGTCGAGGAGAAAGACGAGAGCCAGAGCACTTTGACCAACTTCTGAACCGTGTTTTCCGTGAATCCAGGCTTAGGACCGGCAGAAAAGGCATTATGTTGCCTCTATATGGTCAAAAAAAGAAAGGGTTTATATGTGACCGGGGTTTATGTTGTCTTGAAAAGGACATAATAGGTGTCAACAATGACAAAGGAAAATCAAGAAACCAAGGAAGAAGTCGAGGCACAGGAAAAAGAAATGGAAGACGAAGTTCAGGAAAAAGAGGATAAGGTCGAAATGAAAAAGGACGAAGTCGAGGAAAAAGTCAGAGAGAAGTCCAGAAAGATAGAGGATAAGCTCGAGGAACAGAGAGAGAAGGTCGAAGAAAGACTCAACCTCGAAGACAGACGCGAAAAAGTCGAGGAAAGACTCAACCTCGAAGACAGACGCGAAAAAGTCGAAGAAAGACTCAACCTCGAAGACAGACGCGAAAAAGTCGAAGAGAAGTTTGAGGAACAGAGAGAGAAGTTCGAGGAGACCATCGAAGACAGGAGAGAGGTTGTCGAGGAAAGGTTCGACGACCGACGTGAGAACGTAGAGGAAACCGTTGAGGAAGGCGTCGACACCGTCAACGAGAACGTCATCAAGGCGATGTCCCGCATCCTCCGCACCGGCGCTGCTGCCGAGATATACGTCGGCCTACGCAACCTCGGAGAGGGAACAGTCGAGGAGATAAGCGAGAAGACAGGCGTCTACCCCGGCAAGGTCGAGGAAACACTCGAGAAGTTCGAGGAAGAAGGCATCGCCGAGAGCCGAGAAGTCGCTGACGAGACAGTTTACTTCGCGGAGTCGCCCACGGAAATCGTCTCCAGCGTCTCCAAGAGTGTAAGCGAAAAGGTCAACGAGATAATCGAAAGCGACGAACTCAGAAAGGAGAGAGTACTCGAACCCGTATTCTCCCCCTACAAGTTCGTCATCCAGCCCAAGGAAGACGAGGGCACAGAGATACAGATCGAAGGATAAACGAACCGTTCTGTTTCAGCCAACGGTATTACTTCCATACTTAACGGCAGTTAATTACAGTTAAACGTCAGATAGTAACAAGTAAACACCGAATAGCCACAGGAAAATTAAGAGGGAAACACAGAGTAGCCCGTACCCATGGTTACACCCTCTCACGAAAACGATCGTAAGTTCGGTCTCAAAGACCGAACATATTAACCGTCGTTTTTGCGGTTTCCTATTATTTTAAACCCAATTATCATTTATTCGTAACCAAATTAATCCAGTCCATCATTTTTGACATCCTCTCCCCCGTAAACGGGGGAGATTCCTCGTTGGGATATTAAGGTTTGCAGTCAAACAGGTTCTTGTGGCGTTATTCCAGCCGTAGCGTCGAACAGGTAGACTTCTGGCTGTGCCAAACAGCCGTTACTCATATCCACGCTTGGTGGATTCTGAGTTATCTTTCTACGTATGTTTACTGCTCCGTTAACGTCGGCGTTCATGGTTTCGTTACAGCTACTACACCGATACAACCCACGCTCGACACGGTTACTATCACTTATTTTACCGCAACAGCAACACGTTTTACTGGTGTTTTCTTCACTAACTCTTGTGACTAGGATACCTTTTTCTTCGGCTTTATACTCTAGAAGTCTGGTGAATCGCTCGAACTCCCATCCATGAAGTTTTTTGTTTCCATTCTTACCCCAGTCACTTGATTCACCGTTTTCTTCACTCCGTATATCGGTTAAGTCACCAACCGCTATCTCACCAACATTGTTTTTTACGCATTGTTCTACGACGTGTTTTGCTAGACTGTGCAGGAAGTGGTTTTTACGTCTCTTGAGTTTTTGCCGGTAACGAACTGCTCTATCGCTAGGTCCGTTTTCTCCTTCTGTACGGTATTCTTTTTCGGTGAAGTAATGTTTGTCTTGTTTTAAGCGATTTCCGGGATAGAGGTTGGCTGTGTCATTGCTGTATGCTATAGCTAGGTAGTTCTTTATGCCTAGGTCGATTCCAGCAGTTTCGTTACCGGATTCCTCTACAGGTATCTCTTTTTTGCAGACTATGTGTATCCGCCATTTGTTGCCGTCGTAGACGGTTCGGACTTGCTGGATGTTTTCAACCTCTACATCTGGAAGTGTCTGGTACTCAACAAGGATGAAGTCGGTTCTGCTGTCTTTGTGGTTGAAACCTTTACTGAGTCGTAGTCGGTTGTTTTTCTTGTCGTGTTTGATTCCTTTCTGTTTCCAAGTCACAGTGCTTCTTGGATGGTTGTCGCCGTGTTTACGAAAACCCGGTGGGTTATGTGGATTATCTTCTCCGTTGTGTTTCTTTCTGAGTTCGTACCATCCATGGAACGCCTCAGCAAGCTCTTCTAGAACTCGCTGACTCGACTGAGAATGAAGGTCGCTATAGCGTCCGTGGTTTTTTAACTCAGACTTCAACTCGTTTTCATCGGGAATTTCACCGTCTTCATTCCACCGTTGTTCCGTGTAATATCTACCGACGTTCCAGAGCTTCGATGCGCTCCACCCGCACCTATCCAAGTCATTTTCAACTTGGTTGTGATTTTTGACTTTAGCTTTATAGGTGCGGGTCGTCTCTAACATCGCTACGTAAAAAGTTATGAAAGAAAAGGTATCAAAGTTACTGGTATACAATGAATATCCAGCTATGGCTACGAACACAGCTTGATTATTACCACTTACGGCTGTATCCCCGTTCAAAAATCAAAGATTTTTGAGCAAGAAAATCGCTACGCGATTTTCATACGCCCTAAAGGGCGGGGTCTTAGCCTGTGACCTACATAAACCTGATGAACCTCGTTATATATCTCATCATCCGTTTAACAAACCGTTAGTAAACCATCCACGTTCCGTCCATGGTATATCTACAAGTTTTTAAACATAAATAACAAAGTTTTGGAACAATGAGACATATAGGCCTAAAGCTCAGGATGCTGGTAACAGGAACGATCCTGTTCGGACTCTACGCCTTAGCAGGCGTAATCCTGTACTCGTTATTCGGTAGCGGAGTAGTTCCGTTACTGCTGATAGGAAGCGTCGGGCTGATCGGTCTACAGTACGTGATGGGAGTGAAAGGTGCTTTGATGAGTGTCGGCGCGGAGGATCTGCCACGTGACAGGTATCCTAAGATACATAGTTCGGTCGAGAGGATATGTGACGACGTTGAGATGGAGAAACCCAGGCTGATGATAGCAGACATGGGTGTACCCAACGCATTCGCGGTAGGTAGACGGGGTAACGGAACCGTCGTTATATCCCGAGAGTTGATCCAGACCCTGGAGTTCGAGGAGCTTGAGGGCGTGATAGCACATGAACTCAGCCATATCGACAACCGCGACGTCGTGATGATGGTCGTAGGTCAGGGTATAGCGTCGATATTAGGTATCGTTGCACAGTGGGCTATAATTCTGGGTGACGAGGACCTCGGTGGATTTTTCGCGGGGATTATAGCTGGAATAGTAGCCCAGACCCTCGTGATGATCGTGGTGCTGGCTATATCACGAACTCGTGAGTACGTGGCGGACTCCGACGCAGCAAGGCACATAGGTTCCGGTGAACCGCTCGCCAGGGCTCTCGAAAAGATCGATAGCCAGGGACGGAGTAAGGAGGTACCGGAAGACGTTAACGCCCTCTGTATATTCGGTGGAACAGGTCGGCTGTTAGCAACACATCCCCCTATGGAAAAGAGGATCGAGAGACTGAGATCAAGTCAGCCATAAACAGGTAGAAGGTCCGAGAACTTTAGTAAAACAGTTAATAACTCCGAGGTAGAGGTTCTAACTCCGAGGTAAAAATTCCCCACCCATACCGAATCTGAAGAAAACTCTACTTACCCCATACTTCAAATACGGTCAGACAGTCAGATAAAGGACTGATATGCTGATGGTGATTTCGGCGGATAAAACATCGACCTATTTCCCTGCCGAGATTCATATTTCGTACGATGATAGGTGTCGACGAGGCTGGTAAAGGCGCTGTTCTTGGAAGCATGTTCGTCGCTGCAGTGGAGTATCGACCCGGATCCGTGGAAGATGACGTCGATGGGAGACTCGACGACTCGAAACGGCTGTCCTCTGAAACCAGGACCGATATGGAGGAAGTACTTAGAGAGATGTCACATTACGTCCTGGAGGTGAAGACAGACGAAGTAGACAGATACGTCGAGGAGGGAAGGATGAACCATCTGGTGGCTGAGTCCCATGCCCACGTTCTCGAGAAGGTGAAAACCGAGCCAGAAAAAGTATCCGCGGTTGTCGATGCGAGTGACGTCTCCACCGAAAGGTTCGAAAAACGGGTAACCGAAAAAACCGGTTTCGATGGCGATGTAACCGCGGAACACGACGCCGACAGCAAATACGGCTGCGTTATGGCGGCATCGGTTCTCGCCAAGGTAGAACGTGACCGACATATTGAGGAATACGGAGTCGGAAGCGGCTACCCCAGCGACCCCAGAACGCGGAAATACCTAGAGAACTACGTGGAAACTAACGAGGAGTTACCCAAGATTGCAAGGACGAGCTGGAGTACCTCCAAACAGATGCTGGAAAAGATTAGTCAGTCCAGTTTCGACGAGTTCTAGCAAGGTTGAACAGAAATAATCAAGGTTGTTTGGATGGTGATCCAAGATCTTCCGGAAAGTAACCCAAGTTTTTGGATTCATCTTGTTCGTCGTTTTAAAATACATAGACAGTTTAGTACACTGTAATGAAATTCGGTTCGTTAGTATGGCTTGTCATCTTGGTGATACTGTTAACAGTACCTACCTCGTTGTATTTCGATGACCTGGGACCAGTCCTGGTTGCCGGTGTAGCTGCCGTTATCATTTACGCCGCGGTAACAGTTAGTTCAGGTGAAGACACCGATCCGGATGGAAGTAGTTGGGATGCCGTGCCAGAGTCCGACCTAATGGGCAAGCAAGCCGAGTTAGGTGGTCTATCGAAGAAGGAACAAAACGACTCTATATCTGATATACAGAGACAGGCTGACTCCATGGAAGACGAAAACCAGTAATATCAGGAATAGCTGGTAAGTTACAAAAACCTCTATCTATCCCGTAAGTTCTCCAGTCGTAACGTAACTCTGTCTATCCCGTAAGTTCTCCAGTCGTAACGTAACTCTGTCTATCCCGTAAGTTCTC
>JBDGRN010000033.1:35791-39042 GCA_042218125.1 Halobacteria archaeon
CAGTCGTAACATATAAATCAAAAATCCATTGAGGGATTTTACTCGTCTCCGTTTTTTCCTGCCACTGAAAGAGATTTCTCGAATACAACTCTAGTAGTAAACCGGTTTAGTTGAGCTTGAGTCCTGTAGATAGAGGCGTCTGATATTTAAAATAAAGCCATATAAAACAGTAAAAACTGTAGGTAAACTCAGACAGTCTGTTGAAAAATGGCTGTATAGGATATCAGGTTTTCTACCTCGTGATCAACTCTCTCAGCACAGCTCCGTATGCGGGTCTCGTCACGATTATACCGAGCAGGACTCCGATGATCGTGATGACCGCAAATCCCGAGATTCTACCGAGGCCGAGGAAGGCGAGTGGTAGCATCGCACCGATCGTGGTGGTTGCCGCCATCCCTATAATGATGAAGGCTTTCTTGAGACGTTTCCTGTATACGTCGGCGCTCCGTACCTCGCCCTGTTCACGTACTTCGTCGGCTATAATAATGAGGTCGTCCATACCGGTACCGATGACGGCTATTAGACCGGCGATATGTGAGAGGTCGATGTTGAACTTGAAGATCGCGGCGAATCCAAGGAGCCCCAGTACCTCCACGAGTCCGGTCAGAACCATCGGTAAAGCGATACGGATGTCGCGGTAACGGAAGAATATCACGAATCCTACGGCGAATACCGCTATCAATCCCGTTACGAGGGACAGGGATTTGAACCTCTCCCCCTGCTGCGGACTTATCGTGGTCTGGCTTGATATCTTTACCGGGGTCGGTAGTGCTCCGGACCGGAGTGATACGCTGACCACGCGTCCCTGGGACTTGTTCAGACCGGTAACCCTAAGTCCTCCACCCTGCCAGGAGCCATCATCTATGCTCTTGGCTAGACCCGGGTCAAGCGGTCCGCTGAAAACCACGTCATTGTTGAACAGCATAACCAGCGGATGCTGGTTGGGATTCTTGGTGGCTCCGTGGTTTATCGTGACGTTACGGAACTCCTTCGCACCGTCTTCGCTCAGTTCGAAGGATACGTAAAAGCTGTCCCCACCGCGGCCACCTCCCCGCCGTTGAAGCGGCTGTGAGACAGAGCCTTTCTTCACACTCTCGCCATACAGTACGTGGCTCGTGTTCGTCAGGTTCGAGGTAGATGTTCCCGGAGATACGGGCTTCGGAGCCTTATCGTCGACTATCTGTATTTCGAACCGTCCCTGTGTCTTGATAATATTGGCAATCGAGCTCGCGTTACTCCTTTCACCCGGCACCGACACAACGATGAAGTCAGATCCCGTCACGATGTTGGACTTCTGGGTCACCGTTGCCCCTGAGCCAGCACCCAGTACGTCGTCGAGTCTTAGTTCGATCGACTCCCTTAGGCTCTTTAACGTGGAAGGCTGTACCTGATCTTTGATTGTGTCGGGTTGGTAGTCGACGTTTTGTTGGTCAAGAACCTGTTTTACCTTCTGATCCGAGATGTTGCCACGGAACTCGATTATCTGGCTATTCTGACTTCTGGGATAGACCCTTACCGGAATTCCAGCTGCTTCCGTCAGGTTTTCGTTACGTCCAGCATTCACACCGCTTGCCTGGACGCTGGTACCAACTGCATCTAACTGGAGCCGTGTGCCACCCTCCAGCTCCAGACCGAATGAGAGAGACGTAGATCCGGTGTCCTGAGGGCCCGGTATCAGTGCTACTACCGACACCACGACCACCAGTAGAACAAGTAACATTCTCCAGTCCTTCAGGAGGTTCTTGATCTTAGACATCGTTTTTACCCCCGAGTATGTGCCACCTGAGCAGAGCCACGTTCATCATGTAAGTATTGATTAGGTCGATTCCGAGACCGACGAAGAGTATTATACCTATATCCCTCAACGTAAATATTCCGAACATGTGTGAAACCACCGCCATCACGAACATCGCAGCCATCGATGTCGTAGTCATCGTTATACCGGTACCCATTGCTTTCTTCACGTTTTCGTAGAACCGGCTACGTCTCCCTGAAAGCGTCCTTCTGGTCAGTAGAATATCCGAGTCGATACTGTAACCTATCAGAAGCAGAAGTGCAGGTATCGTAGCGAGTGATACCTCTATTCCCAGGAGATCCATAACCCCCAGTGGTATCAGCATGTCGCTAAAAGCACTCAGCACCACAGCAATGCTGGGAACGAAGCTTCTGAAGAAAATGAATATGACTAATGTCATTATTCCGAAAGCCCAGACGACAGCCCATAGGCTCTGCTGGAGCAGTGATCTACCGTAGGCTGGGCTTACGCTACTGACTGCTGCGTTTTTGTAGTTTGAATCAACGTAGTCGTTTAGCCTGTCTATCTTCTGCGAGGAAAGGTCCTGGAACCTAACCACGTAGCCGTTCGGTATCGTTCTCACGTTGTCAGGGGTCGGCAGACCTTCAATTTCGTTGAACCCCTGTTGTACCTGAGTCTTCGACTGATCCGTCGTGATCTGCGCAGTCACCCCTCCGGTAAACTCGAACCCGAGACCTATCGGAAAAACCACCAGTATGACGATGACTGCGATAACCATCGCGACGGGTAGACTCAGGAGTTTTTTGTTAGAGTGTTTAGAGTAGTCTATGTCGTCAACGCTGATCATCGGTTATGAAAATAACAACTGTCTGTTTAAGGTTTTATATTCTACATACGTCCTTTTTTCCGTTACACATTCACATAGATGAGTTTTACCCCCTAAAACTCGATACTGACCTTTGTGTTCCCGAAGAAAGGACACATTTAACTGTACACGGGATATAGTATTTGATAGGTTGAATACAAATGGCTGAAGCAGAAACAAAAGAAAAAGTAGAGGAAGAGAAGGAAGAAATAAAAGGCAGAGTAGACGAAGCACGTGAGGACGTTGAAGAAAGACTCGACGGTGCCGTTGACTCCGTCAACAGTAACATAGACACCGTCCTCTCCGAAGTTCTCGAGACACGTGCCCGTGTATCCGTTTACGTCGGCCTCAGGAAGATAGACGACGCTACGGTAGACGAACTCGCAAAAGAGACGGGTCTATACCCCGAAAAGATAGAAAAGACGCTCGCCGGCCTCAAGAACGACGACATAGTTGATGAGAAAGGAGACAAGTTCTCCGCAATCTCACCGACACAACTCGTACGTAAGGTCCCCAACAAGGTAGGCGATTACATAGAGAACGTCATCGGCTCCACCGAAGAAGAAGTCGAAGAGACGACTTCGATAGAAGTAGAATAAGTTCTCAGTCTTCATATAATAGAAAATCTAT
>JBDGRN010000098.1:0-8483 GCA_042218125.1 Halobacteria archaeon
CATATCCAACCAAACACCCTGCATTCTTCCATGTCAAACTTTGTATGACACCCTCTATTATAAATTAATACCTGTTACAGGTCTCAATCCTTTGTACTGAGTTTAACTGCATGGTATAGATGATTAAAAACAACCGTCGGTAAAAACAACTGTCGAAACCTGTTTGTTCAATCCACCCGTATTTTAGAGAAATGGTAAAAGCTTCGAAAGTAGTAATCTCATATCCGAGCGACCTGTCGGGATGGAGCCGACAACAGGTTAAAACTCGTTGGTTCAAGGGCTATCTCAGGAAAAAACTGGGTGATAAAGAGGAGGGTTACAGCTGGGACGAGTTCGTCGACGTCGGGTGCTGCGGAAGCAGCCACGACGTACCCCTGAGGATTGAAGGAATACTTGATGGCGAAGATGTGGGGGAGGATACAGAGATAGAGTATACGACCCGGGAGTCTTGTGGAGTTGAATGCGGCTGGCAGGCGCAGAGCGAGAAGGGACCCAGAAGCAAGGTAGAAGACGGGAGTTAGGGGCCGGCAATATATCTACTCTTATGGTTTAGATTAGGTTCGAACGTCCCAAGTAGAATGGATTCGGTCCCCTTAACCTTGGATTTACTACTCTGCCAGTGATTTCAGGTCGGTTTCATCCTTCAAGAAGGTCTCGATGAATGTAGCCAGAAAGACGAATCCAATGACGACGAAAACCACGCCCGAGATACTCATACCGATGAGGTATCTCTCTATACCAAGCGCCAGAAAAGCAGCGGTAAGGCGAGCTCTATCTTAGCCTCCATCCTGAAGACGGACTGGTCGACAAAGGTCATCTTCATGTTGACCTCGTCCAGTGCAGACTGAGCCTCATCGATCGAGGTCTGAACGTCTTCCTCGAGTTCGTCGATACTGTCAATCACCTGTTCGGCTTCCACGAGCAGTTCGGGTGTCAGTTTGACTGTACGTGCGGCGTCCCTGGCTTTTACACCTGTTACTCTCTCGAAAAGCATTGTTTGAGATCAGGAGTGGGATAACAAATAAGCTGTTTTTAGCTTCGGCGAAACGAACCTCTGGGCTCAAAAATCTATGAATTTTGACCGCCGAGAGAGGGATTTGAACCCTCGTGGCTTGATGCCACACGCTTTCCAGGCGTGCGCCTTGGCCAGGCTAGGCTATCTCGGCACGTCTATAAGTTAAACCAGGGTGAATTAAAAACTAACGCATCAAACTACGTAACAGCGAAGCAAATTCACCGAACTAACAGAAACCTGATAACAATGTCTACCTTCGAAATCGACGACAAGGATCTTCTCGGCCGGAACGCAACGCTCGAACTCGGCGCGAAAACCATCGAGACTCCGGCATTGATGCCTGTAATTAATCCTCATCTCGATATACCGGATCTTTCCGAGGCCCAGATAGTCATCACCAACAGCTACATACTCAAGACGAGCGACGACTACAGCCAAGAAGATCTAGTGGAGGGAGACGTCCACGACGTAATCGACTTCGACGGCGTCGTTGTGACAGACAGCGGTAGTTACCAGCTGAGCGTATACGGCGAGGGAGAGATAGACGCCGGAAACCGCGAGATACTGGAGTTCCAGCGCGATATAGGAAGCGACGTCATTACACCACTCGATATACCCACGGATCCCGATGCGTCGAGGGAGACCACGGAGATAGAGCTGGAAACCACGGAGGATAGAATCGGGGAAGCATCCAAAATTACGAAGGACTGGGACGTCGAGGTTAACTATCCGGTCCAGGGTGGAGTTCACAAGGATCTGAGGACACGTGCGGGCGAATCGGTGATGGAGTACGATCCCGACATCTGTCCCATAGGTGGGGTGGTGCCTTTGATGGAGAACTACCGTTATCCCGAACTCGTAGATGTCGTTATAGCTGCGAAGAAAGGTCTAGGGTCCGGCGTTCCTGTACATCTTTTCGGTGCGGGACATCCCATGATCTTTGCTCTTGCAGTCGCGATGGGGTGTGACCTGTTCGACAGCGCCGCCTATGCCCTATACGCCAAACAGGGACGGTATCTCACCGTCGAAGGAACGAGGGAGATAGAGGATATGACGGAGCTTCCATGCACCTGCAGGGTCTGCCGCGGAAACCAGCCTGAGGACCTGGATAAACATCCAGGGAAGCTTGTGGAGCACAACCTCGCGGTGAGTTTCGCCGAAATACGGAGAGTGCGTGAAGCCGTAAGGAGCGGCGACCTCTACGAGCTACTTGAGCGGAGGTGCAGAAGCCATCCGAAACTCCTGGACGGCCTGAAGAGGTACGGCGAACACGTCGACTACGTAGAGAAGTACGATCCGGCGTGCAAGTCGACTTTCTTCTATCTTGGTTCCAGTTCAAGACCCGAGGTATACAGGCAGCACGAGAGACTCGACAGGTTCGATCTCTCGGAATATCTCGGCGAGCCCGATCGGGCAGATTACGCCGAAACAGATGATGGAGAAACAGAGAATGGAGAGGATCAATCCACCGGAACCGAACTTGACGAGGAGGTTCTCGCCACGACTCAACGGCCCAACGGACGCGACGTCCTTCTGGTGAGGCCGCCGTTTCCACCGTATCCACGTGAACTGGCGCAGACCTATCCCTTCAACGCAGAGCTTTCGGACGAACCCGGTGACGAGGCTATAGACTCCTCCCTTAGGGGACTCGAGAGACTAATGGAACTCCATCCCGGCAAGGAGTTCCGTCTCGAACATCCGGGTTGGAGCCCCGAGAAATATCCGAGGCTGGGACGTTTGATCGATAATGGGATGCATACACGGGACGTCGACAGCTGATTTTACGGTATCCTGTTTCGATAGCTAACCGAAATATCTGCTTCAGATATCCTTTTATTTGAGTGGTTATAGATTCGGGATGAGGGGTTCAGATATCTTCTTATTCGAACGGTTATCGATTCGGTTATTGAGTAGGAGCCGTTGTTTCGTTTAAATGACTGATTACTTCGAGGTTCTGGAAAGGGATTTCGGGGCGCGTCTCGGTAAACTACGTCTCGACGACGGGATCGTTACACCCGCGGTTATTCCGGACGACGTGCTGCAGGACTACGGTAGCCTGTGGACAGGTGAACGTGAACAGCCAGAGGGCGATAGTTCGAAAGTCACGATACTTCCTCACAGGGCGATGCCGTCGGGGACGCCGAAGGAGGTGGTGCAGGAGAAACAGCCACGCCATCCCGAGACGGAGTTCCCGTCGGCGGCGGTCGTAAGCCACCAGGAACCCGCCGCGGACGGCCACGACGTCTACATTCTGACGGGGGTCGAAGGCGGAAACAGCCGTGACCTCGTTGTGGCGGTGGTGAACGCGAGAAATAGACTGGAATCCGACAGCCTACTTCTCCTCCCGGCATCCGCGACTCCCCGAAACGTATCTCTTCTCGCCTATCTCGGGGTCGACGGATTCGACGTCGACAACGCCGTTGTTAAGGGTAAGGGCGGAGTCTACATGACGGACGACTTGGAGATCGATGTAGGTGAACTCACCGAACTGCCCTGCAGATGCTCGGTCTGCTCCGATAGTACCCCGGAAGATATCACCCGTGAGGAGGTTGCCAGACACAACGTTCTGGCTCTTGAAGCTGAGGTTTCACGGGTGAGGGACAAGATCAGAAACGGCCGTCTACGTGAGTACGTCGAAACCCAGGTAGGTAGGGCGCGGTGGATGACGGAGGCTCTGAGACTCTTGGACCACGAATACGAGGACTACGTCGAAAGCAGAACCGCCGTGTTTCGGCGTTCCCAGTTCGACTCCAACAGTATGGAGTCCCTCTACCGTCCCGACATCCGGCGGTTCATGGACCGCGTCACCGAGAGATTCTCGGCTCCGAGGAATGACTGCGCCGTCTTTCTCCCTTGCAGCGCACGTAAGCCCTACAGTGAATCCGACAGCCACGAGGAGTTCCAGTCACGTATAAGGGGGAGGGCCCACGAGGTGGTGTTGACGAGTCCGGTAGGAGTGGTTCCACGGGAGCTCGAGCTAACTTATCCCGCGAGCCATTACGACACGCCGGTTACGGGGTGGTGGAGTCCGACCGAGAAGGAGCTGGTAGGCGAGGTTTTAGAGAGCTACCTCGAGAAAAACAGATACGACAGGATAGTAGCACATCTTCCTCGGGAGGGTTACGGTGAGATATTCGAATCGGTATGTGGAAAGCTGGATCTTGAGTACGAGTTTACCGCCGGCGACCTCCATCCACGTGACGATGATGCTCTGGGGAATCTTGAGGAGGCGGTATCTGAAGAGAACCAGGCTAACTACGATATTCAGGATAAATGGATAGTGAAGGGAGTGATGGATTACCAGTTCGGGGAGGGGGTGTTCGACGAGTTCTTCGGTCTCGGCGGCGTCCGGACGGAGGGAAGGTTCCCGAGGCTACGTTTCTTCGACCGCGATGGTCAGATAGGAACCCTGGTACCTGGTTACGGCTCTCTCGCGTTAACCCTATACGGGGCCGAGAAACTACCCGTCGCTGAGGTAGAGATAGACGACTTCGTTCCGTCCGGCAGCGTACTCGCCCCCGGCGTGATCGATGCAGACGAGATACGGGTCGGTGACGAGGTCTACTTCGAGGGGCCCTCGGCATGGGGCGTTGGCAGGGCGGGTATGTTCGGCAGGGAGATGCGGGAGAGCACGAGAGGAATCACGGTTGACGTGAGACACGTCGAGGAGAAGTAGCCGAAGATAAGGGAACAGTCGAAATGAGACCAGACGGAGCGATCGGACACGGAAGACGAACCGGGGTTATTCTGAGTTATAGGGATTCAAACGAATAAAACCGTATATCCTATCGCTGCAATGAAAATGAAGTAGATAAACAGCATTCCGTAGGACTCCTTCCTGGTCAGTTTTAGATCGGTTCTGAGGAAAGTGAACATTACTACGGTTGAGAAAACCAGGTAACCCATCATGGGTACCGCCGCCCTGAAGTTGACGGTTGCGGTGCCGGCGATAAGGACTCCGGCAGGAATAGCGATGAGGAGGTCGAAGATATTGCTACCTATCACGTTCGCGAGGCTCTGGACTCCCTTGTCCTTGCCCGCCGACTTTATGCTGACGAATGCGTCGGGAAGACTGGTTCCCGCCGCAATCACCGTCAACCCCCATAGGTAGCTGGGTGTGTTGAACAGGTCTCCAAAACCGATCGCCGCCTTAACCAGCCCCTCTACAGCGATTAGGATAACGACGAGACTGGCGGCGAGAAGAAGCCACTGTTTTACGGCGTTTACACTGGTCTCAGGTTCGGCGGCATGGTCCCTAACTTCGGCGTACTGGATGAAGACGTAAAGGACGTAGAGAACCACCGGTATAAGAGCCAAAGGCCTATTTATCTTCCCGATTAACTCTTTCCCTGGTACCGGATAGTAGATGACGGCTAGAGAGAAAACTATGAGAAGCGCAGCGACCGACAGCATATAGAACTGGGCGTCCTTGTAAACGACCTCCTTGTCTGTATCCACCTCGCCATGAATCAGCACTGCTACTGCGGGTATCACCAGTATATTGAATATCGCGGAACCAACTATGGCACCGACACCGAGATCGAACTTTCCGTGGAGTAAGGTCGAGATGACGGTGCTGGATAGTTCCGGGAAGCTGGAACCCACCGCCGTTACTATCGAACCCTGGACTATGGTTGGTAAGGCGTAGTACCTCGACAGATGTTCGCTGGAGGATTCAAGCGTATCGCTAGCTTTCCATAAAACCGCGGTCGCCACAACAGCGAGAACAGTGTACTCGGCCAGTGGAATCAACATCTCGTTTGTATCTTGAGATAAACTGATACTTAGTGGTTTTTATACCATCGAAACATCGGGTTATACAGCCGGACCCTGTTATCGTAAAATAAAAAATTTTCCACGACTCAGCCACTAGGGTCACCCAACGGTTTTAGTTTTCCGACGCTCATCTTTCTCCATGACCGACGAGAAATCTAACCACGGGGAAGATCTGAGCAAGAAAAGCGAGGAGTACTGGAGGTCACATCTGAGCGAGGAAGAGTATCGTATACTGAGGGAGGGTGGAACAGAACCAAAGTTCAGCGGCGATTACGTGGACCAGAAGGAGGATGGGGTATATACTTGTGGCGGATGTGGTGTCGAGCTATTCAGTTCGGAGGAGAAGTTCGAAAGCGGTACAGGATGGCCAAGTTTCTGGGATGCACGCGACAACATAGAGACTCGCCTGGACGACAGCCATGGAATGAGGAGGACGGAGGTAGTCTGCAGCAACTGTGGCGGCCATCTCGGCCACGTGTTTGACGACGGCCCGGATCCGACGGGAAAGAGGTACTGTATCAACTCGGCCGCCCTGGGTTTCGAGGACGGGGGAGAAGATTAAGAGTCTTAGACGGGGGCGTCCTTCCAGTTCTAAAGGGAACTGTTTAAAGCCTGGAGACGAATTATCTTTAACATGCCAATAAAACCCGCCTATATCAAGAAGATAGGCAAGGAACTCCTCGACAGGTACCCCGAGGTGTTTACCGGTGATTTCGAGTCGAACAAAGAGAAAGTCAACCAACTAACCAACGTAGAGTCGAAGACGGTACGTAACAGGATTGCCGGATACATCACTCGACACGCCACCACCCCAACGACGACGGTTACCGAAGCCTAAGGTCTGTGTAGTCTAAATACCGTTTTTTGCTTTTCAACTTCGTAACATCATCAACTCGATTTTTCGGAGTTCAGAAAACCATTTTTGAGAACCCGACTCGAATTTCAGGAGTCCGAGTTTTCTGAGTATCCCTTCACGCTCTCCTCGGCAACCTCCGGAGTTCTGCCTCCGTGCTCGGTCTCCCGTTCACGGATCTTTGTAAGTACAGGTGTGTTGACGAAGTCACCAGCCAGTATAGCCTGTCCGGTGGTTAATCCCGGCAGGTCCCGTAAGAGATCCTCTCCCGCCGCCTCCACGGAATGTGCGATGGTTTCCTGGTCGACGGCGTTCCTGACCTTCATGATTATCGAGCTGTTACACTGGGACAGTACGTCCTCGTCGAGGCGACTGGGACGCTGAGATATTATACAGAGACCCACCCCGAACTTACGTCCCTCACGGCTTATCTCCTGTAGCAAACCCCTGGTCTTGAGTTCCCGGTCGACCGGAGCGAAGTTGTGTGCTTCCTCGATAAATATAGTTACAGGAACCTCTATTAATCCGCCCTCTACGTCTTTTCTGCTTATGGTGGAACGTCTGCCTCGTTTCATACGTACAGCGGTCTTCCTACTGCTCAGGATCTTGTTGGTGAAGTACCAGAGAATCAGGTTTCTTTCGAGTTCGCTTGCACCTGTAGGGAACTCGATTACGTTACATTTGCCTGCCTCACACAGTCCCTCCACATCGGTTTCAGTATCTTTTGTCAACGACATGAAGTCGTTGAGGGTGTCGAGACGCCACGAAAGATTGTCGTCTACGGGATTCCCTTCCCCAAGTCTGTCGATAATGTTGTCTATGGAGTAGTCTACCCGGACCGACTCCCTGTAGCTAGATGACCCACTGGCGGACGCGTCTAGATCGAGGTCCTCCAGAACCTCACGTAGCCGTTGCCTCTGTACGTCGTCCATCTCCTTCGAGAAAGCGACGTCGAAGTCCTCAACCTCTAGATTCGAAACCTTGATCTTGGGTTCCTCAACGAGGTTGAAATGGTCGCCGTACTCTTCGTCCTCCGATAACGTATAGTACTCCCCGTGTATGTCGAAAACAAAGCTTGCACCCCTGTTACCGGGTTTCACCATCTCCTCTAAAACAACGCCTACGGTATAGCTCTTACCGGCACCTGTACTCGCGAGAACCCCGAGATGTTTGGTGGCTATCTCGTCCATGTCGACGAAGACGTCTACCCCGGATCCTTCGCGGTTAAGTACGGAGCCTAGATGGAGAATACCTCTTCGTTTCGGGGGCATTACTATCTCGCTGAGGTGGTCGTTTGTGGCGTAGTAGACTTCCTGTCCCAGCCGGGGTGGTTCCCGGAGGTTACGAAATCCCTCGTAACTCTCGTCGTAAACCCCCAGGACCTTTGCGGTGACGCGATATCCCCGATCACCCTGGAACTTTTTACGCTCTTTCTTCGGAATTTCTCCCTTGACCGCCTCAATGATTTCTTTGTCCGAAACGATACGTTCCCTCTCGCGTATCCTTGCGAGTATCTTCGAGTCACGTGACTCCGGCGTGTAGTAGACGAACTCCCCAACCTTTAGCCGGTCTATGTCAGCGGTAACAAAGTCGAAAGCCTCCTCGGTCGTTCCTGGACCTAGTGCCCATCCGGTTACCTCCGTCATTTATTCCCACGGTATATATCGATTTAAACAGGATAAACTTGATCCCGGTAACGGTATATGTTTCTCCACCATCCACGGCCGAAACTCCGAAACACGATCCCCGCCAGGAAACCTGGCATCCATCACACACGGACCCTGTCACGTCTTTAAATTGAAGAATCGACATAACAACCGGATATCACGATTTCAAATA
>JBDGRN010000098.1:8583-13068 GCA_042218125.1 Halobacteria archaeon
AAAAAATCGACATAATAACCGAATATCACGACTTCAAATAAAAAAATCGACATAATAACCGAATATCACGACTTCAAATAAAAAAATCGACATAACAACCGGATATATACACCCTGACCTTCTAACCGCCTTCAGGCGGGTATCGAACAAGTTTTTTCACCACCGGTACGCAAGATGAAGTATGGTCGAACTTGATCCGTGGGGCTCCAGCAGCGTCGAGGACTACCGCCGTCTCTTCCGGGAGTTCGGTATCGAGGAGTTCGACTCGGGAGACATGGAGGAGCCTATGGATCTCATGCGGCGAAGCATTATCTTCGGACAGAGGGACTTCGACTATATCTCCGAGGCAATAGAGAATGGCGACGATTTCGCCGCTCTCTCGGGATTCATGCCGTCCGGCAGACCCCATATTGGAAACATGATGGTTATGCGGGAACTGATCTGGATGCAGGAGATGGGTGCCGAAACCTACTTCCTTATCGCGGATCTCGAAGCTCATTCTGCGCGTGACAAGACGTGGGAGGAGTGTCGGGAGATATCTAAAGACTACATTCTATCAATGATCGCTCTCGGGTTCGAACCCGAGACGGGATATATCTACAGACAGAGCGAGAATCTAGAGCTGCAGGACCTGGCGTTCGAGTTGGCGGAGGAGACCAACTTCAACGAACTGCGGGGAATCTACGGATTCGACGGCGAGACGAATATCGCCCACATGGAGAGCGTGCTGACACAGAGCGCCGACATTCTTTATCCGCAGATCGAGGAGCCGAAACCCACAGTGATTCCCGTGGGAGCGGACCAGGATCCGCATCTGCGTTTGACGAGGAGTCTCGCGGGCAGGATGCGTCTCTTCGACGTCAAGAGGAGCTATGCAAGTTTCGAGATTGAAGACAAGAATCTGGACGTTATCGGTGAGTTGGTGGAGAATCTAAACCAACCCACAGCGAGTAACGTTCGGGAGGAACTTGAAAAGAGGATAAGTGAAGGACATGAAGGACAGGGTGAAGAGGATGAAGGTGTGACCGGACAGGGTGAAGAGGATGAAGGTGTGACCGGACAGGGTTCAGTTGAAGATACTGGTAATGAAGAAGTAACTACCGACTTATATGAGGAGATTCTTGACCGTCTTGACAGCGCAGGCGACGAGGTTCTCAAGAGACGTGTCCGAGTTTTGTCACGTGGAGCCGACGAGGAGGCTTTCAAGGATATGAGGGAAAAGCTGGAGTCAAGGTTCGAGGTCGAGATCTTCGACGAACACGTCGACGTCTACGGCTCCGATATGGAAGCGGTGGACGACGTCGTCCGGGAGGTAGAGGTCGACCATGGAGGATACGGCTTCTATCCGCCGTCCTCGATCTACCACAGGTTCATGACCGGTTTAACAGGCGGTAAGATGTCATCGAGCGTTCCGGAGAGCCATATCGCACTCACAGACGAGCCCGACGATGGTTACGATAAAGTTATGAACTCGAAGACGGGTGGAAGAGAGACGGCGGAGGAGCAGCGTGAGAAAGGCGGTAAACCCGACGAGTGCCCCGTCTACGAGCTTTACGCCTACATGCTGGCGGAGGATGACGACCACGCCGAACTGGTTTACGACGAATGTGCAGGCGGCGAACGGCTATGTGGCGGATGTAAGATGGAGGCAGCCGACCTGATGGAGGAGTTCCTGGAAGAGCATCAGCAGAAGAGGGAGGAAGCGAAGGAGAAGGTAGAGGATTTCGGTGTCGAACTGTAGCTCTTTGATTATATTTTATCTTTGGATGTCTGATTACCGTTGTAGTTGACCGTAGAGAAAACGATGTAACTGACTGTTTACCTGAAATCCAAATCTGATGGTGAGTTTACCGTTTCTTGTAACGGTATTGTTTACCGGTTTCTTTTCCTGTGATCCGTACGAAGTTTTTTATATTAATTATTTCTAAATTAAAGCATGACATACTGTGAAGAATGTGGCGCCGAGATCAGTGACGATAGTATTTACTGCAGCGAATGTGGAACCCGCGTCGGTTCAAACGACGGTGTTACGGATATACTCCAGTGGAGCTGGAGAACGTTCACTGACGAGGCATCGACCCTGGTCCCTCCATACGCAGTTCTTGCGGTACTGAACTTGGTTTATTTCTTAGGTGTAGCTGGATCGATGTATACACCCCAGAGAGACGGATTCGATCCAAATTTTGCAATCTTACTTTTTATTTTCAGCATAATTATGGGAGTAATTGGTGCGGTCGTCAACACCGTGGGGTTCAAGGTAGCCTCCAACAGGCTCCACGACCGGAAAGAGGATCTCGGATCCATGGTTAGATATGGAATTAGAAAACTGCCTTCCCTGATCGGTGCAGGTATACTGTCGTTCTTAATCTTTGTTGCTGGTTTAATCGCGCTGGTAATTCCCGGTTTATACCTCGGAATGCGTCTCTCGTTAACACCCTCCTCAATAATCATAGAAGATAAAGGCGCAGTAGAAGGTATGAAAGATAGCTGGGAAACGGCACACGGTAACCTTTGGACGATTTTAGGTGTCATGTTGGTTTATGGAACGATACATGGAATAGTCCAGTACATACCGATTGTCGGTCCGTTCGCCGCGGTACTTCTGGTATTACCACAGTTAGCGTTGGCTCTTGGTTACATATACGTAAGAAGATCGTAGGATTCAGAAACTCAAGTGGTAGAGTCCGCCACAGGATAAACGACCACGGATTAAACCAAGATAACTACCAACGGATTAAACCAAGATAACTACCAACGGATTAAACCATTTCTGGAAGGTCATACAGCGAATCTAGATATACGTCGGGTTCCTCGTCTATTCTTGCGGTATGTGGTCTGTCTATATAGGCGGAGTCAAGTCCGAGGCGGTTCCCGGCCATTACGTCAGTTTCGGTGTCGCCGACGAATATTACGTCCTCCCCAGATAGATCCGTTTCGGCACAAAGCTCCGTTTCTGCACAGAGATCCTCGATACATCTTTCGAGATAGAAGGTGTTGGGTTTCCCTTTCTCTATAGCGTCGACGGTTGGTTCCCGTGCATAGAGGGAATCGACGTGTCGGTCGAGTTCGAAATGGGATAGGACATGTTCAACCGTCTTCCTCTGGTTGTTGCTGACGACTCCAACAGGTACGTCGAGTTCCGGAACCACCTCGACGTCATCGTATAGAGAACGTCCGTTCTCAACCTCCCGTCTCTGTATCCTGCTCGACTTGATCTCCCTCTGCCGCCATACTTCCTCGAACTCCACGCCGTACCTATCACAGATAGATCGCATTTTACCGGGATCTAGATGGGCGTAACCCACAAACTCGGCTATCTCGCTTTCTTGTGGCTCGACGCCGAATTCCTCGAAGGCTTCACGGACGACGTCGACGAAGATTGAGGGATCACTTACCTCGATATCTATCAGGACCCCGTCGTTGTCGAAGATAACCGCGTCGTATCCTGCCATAGAAGATGGTACGGTTCAGGGACACCTATACCCTACGTATTATGTTTATATAATTTCGAATATACCGTATCGGTTAAGAAAGTTATATAGACCGGTTAGGGGAAAAAGAGAACTAACGTACAAAAGAGAACTAACGTACCGCCATTAACGGGAGTTCGGCGTCCGGTACGATACCCGAACCCCTACCTCTACCGTACATTTCTTTGACTGCTTCTACCCCCTCATCCCCCATGTTGATCGTGTACTCGTTGACGTAGAGATCGATATGCCGTTCGATAACCTCATCCTCCATCTCCTGTGCATGTTTAAGTACGTACTCCCTGGATTCATCGGGGTTATCCATCGCGAACCTGATGCTTTTAGCTATACCTTTCTCCACCTCCGAAATAAGGCCGTCGTCCAGACTCCGTTTCGCGGCTATTCCGCCGAGAGGTACGGGTTTATCAACCGTCTCACCCCACCACCTACCCAGATCCAGGATCTTTTTGAGACCGTAATCCCGGTAGGTAAACCTGCCTTCATGTATAACCAGTCCCGCGTCGTACTCACCGTCCCTGACGGCGGGCATTATTTCGCTGAATATACGGGAACCAGCAGGGTCGATGGAGGAATCGAAAAGTTCTAACAGGAGATTCGCCGTCGTCAGTTTCCCGGGAACGACTACGTTGGTGTTACTAAGGTGCCGCGGGGAAACGTCTTCACGTGCGACTACTATAGGTCCTACGTCCTCACCGAGTGCTGCACCGGAACGCAGCAGTCCATAGCTATCTAGAGCTCGGCTTAAACCGTTGAAAGATATCTTTGTTAAGTCGAACCTGCCCTCCGATGCAAGTTCGTTGAGTGTTGCGACGTCGTGGAAACTTACGTCAACATCGAACCCTACATCAATCCTATCGTTTACCAGGGCGTCGAAGGCATACGTGTCGTTGGGACATGGAGAGATACCCAGGGTAACTGTACCACCGGTACCGTAACCGCTGAAGACGGAATCAGTATCGCCGTAATTAGTATCGCCGGTATCAGTATCGACAGT
>JBDGRN010000098.1:13168-36932 GCA_042218125.1 Halobacteria archaeon
ATCAGAATACTCGTTACCATCAGTGACGGAATCAGTATCGCCGTTACCAGTATCGCCGGTATCAGTATCGACAGTATCAGAATACTCGTTACCATCAGTGACGGAATCAGTATCGCCGTTACCAGTATCGGACATCTATTTTATGAATTAAAACCTACTTTAGGATCATATCTGTTTTCAAAAAACGTGAAGCTTTCTTATAATACGGAGATTTACAGTTCTCCCTTCCTGGAGTTGAGTACTTCAGTGAGATTATTTACGGCTGTACCGAGGTCGAACTGCCTTTCGTCGCCACAGTAGTTCGATACGACAGTTAAAGCAGAGACGGATACGTCGAACCTATATCCGGCCTGTGCAACCGCTGCGGTTTCCATGGTCTCAACATCCGCACCGGTTCTCCTTACGACCATCTCAGCCCAAATGTCGGAAGCCGAAACAGTCGAAACGGTGGCTACACCCCCCTTAGAATACTCACAGGACAGATCGAGTTCTGCCAGTTCGTACCTTACAGGATCGGTGTCCACTCCCTCCATATCCATCTCGTCGAGTTTTTCGAAACCCCCTGGATGTTTCCTGCCCATGTCGGCGAACTCCGTCCATTCGCCCACGACTACATCACCTATCCCCAGATCTGATCCCGGTAAAGCCCCTGCGATACCGACAGAAACCACTCTGTCGACATCGAGTTTCTGGATACAGGTAGAAACCGATAGGGAGGCTGACGTGGGTCCGGGCTTCGATACGGCGACTACTCTATTAAAACCTGGACCACGGTATATCTCCGCTCCATAGATACTTCCGATACTTTTGAACTCCTCCAGATAGGGGTATACTTCTTTCTCGCTTGCAGCCAGGATTAACTCCTTCATCCAGATTCACCTGAAACCATCAGATATCAGCATTCCTCGTTATCTCAGTTTTAGATATCTGGAACAGTTACTTCCACTTTATGGAACATCCCCTAGATGGCAGGTCATCGAACTCGACGTCGTCACCCTCGAGAACCGCCTCGACGGCTTCTCGCATATAGTACCTCTCGGGCTCCCTGTCGCTTTCGGCGTCTAATACGTCATCGATCCTTCCGTGGTAACGTAGCACGAATCCGTCCGGGGTATTTTCAAGTAGGTAAGGGTCAGGAGTACATACAGCACCGTACTCCCTAGCTACCTCCTGGGTTTCGTCTCTTAGATACTCTGTATAGTTAACGGTTCCGTCGTCGACTAGGTTCCGCATGTTTTCCAGGGAATCGTCTGGGTACTCCTCGGAGTCGTTTGGGTTGATACCCACGACCGCCAGGTCGTTGTAGTTATCGGTGAGGTAGTTGAGTTCCTCGAACTTCGCTTTGGCGTATGGACAGTGGTTACATGTAAACACCACAAGGACAGCGTCGTATTCGTCGAAGTCATCTAGCTCGTATATATCACCGTCTGTACCCTCCAGTGTGAAGTCAGGAACGGATTCTCCTCTCGACAGTTCCTCGATATCTGATTCTTTTAACACCATACATTTTTTACGTCAGCTTGATTCAAGGGCTTTACCCACCGTTCTTGGTTCGAGACAAAACCCGGGTTCTGGATACAATGAAAAAACCTGGTTCCGAATACATGAAAAACCTGGTTCTGCAAGGATACTTTAAGGGTTTTACGTCCGAAAAACGTAACCATGGTAATGTCACGTAACTTGGGGAGCCTGGATAGGAAGTTCCGAGTCTTCGTGGGGTTCCTTATAATGTCGATAGGAGGTTTCCTGTACTACGTATCCTTGATGACCGAACTCGTCTTATCTATAGTCTTGATCGGAGGTACAGCGTTGGCTGTCACGGGATTAATAGCCTGGTGTCCGGTTTACAGCTACATCGGTGAAGACACTCAGGTAATGGAGGAAATATGAAGGTAGTTCTTGCGCGGTCACTTCTGGAGCTTCTACGTGAAGTATCTAAAGATACGCATCCGGAGAAGTTCACTTGCTATCTGCGGGCCGAGAAGGTGAAGGACGTCGAGATAGAAACACCGGACCACGGTATGGAGGACGATGACATTGTGATAACCGAGCTTGTAATGACGGCAGAAAACGAGGTATACAGGATGTTCGCCGTCGACGCCCTTCCAAGGCAGAGTGATATTCGTGGTGTAGCTATCTCCCATCCTTCCGGAGAACTGGAGCTTGAGGCGGACGACCATGAGAAGCTGGGTGGTTTGGCTCCCCTAAAGATTGTGCTCGCCGAACCCTATGGACCGGAGGACTGGACGTGCCACCGGGGGGACGAAGAAGGAAAGCTGGAGCTTGTAGAAGTCGCGCCCGAGGAAGATAACGACATCAGTTTCAGCAGGTAAACCCAAATACTTGAAACTGTGAAAATCCTGAACCGATGAAAATCCTGAGGTTCAAAACCCCTGCATCAAAACTTCAACCGAAATATCCTGAAATAAAAAACCAAACAACAAAACTTCGACCGAAATATCCTGAAATAAAAAAACCAAACAACAAAACTTCGGAATAACCTAAAAAGAAAATCCTTAACGACAGAACCTGAACAGGAGAATAACTGTTAAAACTGTTAAAAAACTATTTTATTAATTCTCTACGGTAGACTTTTCATTTCGCCCTGGCTTCCCGATACCGGACCTCGCGCAGTAACCGAGGTCGCGTTCTTCGCATCCTCGGGAAGTATAATATCGACGGATGGGTCGTACTCATTTACCTTGACAGTAGTTTCCATATCGTATTTGAGTTTACCGGGTTTACTCTTTACTGCGGAGGACTTTGGGGATATCGAAAACTCAACATCTGATGATGCTTTTCTTATTCGTTTATCTTTTTTCGAAATCCACTGTATACCCGTTATGTTCTGGAACTTTAACGCCTTGATCTGGTCCTCGGTAACATCCTTTCCAGTGGAGATCGAGGACATCTGATCAAGTAGGAGACTCCTGTATTTTTCCTTGTTGGGTTCCAGTTTTATCTTGTAGGTTTCGACTCCATCCAGGGTCTCAGTTCCCAGTACCGTTGTATTAGATAGATTAAGCATCTTTTTCTGCATCTCCAGCTGATCCTGCTGGTTGAACTCGTTTACAGGTACCTGTTTCTTCTTCCAGTCTATTCCGGCACTGATACCTGGTGAACGGGTTCCCATGTACTGGGTTCCGTTTACCACATATACGATGTTATTGATCGTTATGCCGAACATCTTCATCGACATGTTCATCTTGAGTTTCTTGTTAGTCCTGTCAACAGTAGCGTCCCCCTCGGCGTTCACGTTTAGAGTCATCGAATCCTGCGACTTGTCTTCGGCGGACATGTTCATCTCCATACTGAAGTCCGCAGTGTAACTGTCGACTCCCTCCATGTTTTTCAATGCCTGTTCTTCAATATCCTTCGGGTCAGCCTGGCCTCCATTTTCCTTGACTACACATCCGGATAGGACCACAGTAAATGCGACGGCGATAATTAGTAGCTTGATCTTTTTCACCATATGTTGGTAATTTAATCCCCCCGGTTTTATATTTATCGACGGGTGAGAAATGTATTTAAGTAATTCTGTTATTGAACTTAAGGTTATCCCTGGTTTCACCAAAAGTCCTCAAACATGGAGAACACGCTATCTTCAGTGTAGTTCAGGATCGAAATGTTCGGTAAAACTACCGCCGAACTCTGGGAGAAGTGACGTACATGCTTCGTCCACCAATATAGAGTAGCCGTCTCTCATGGCTTCACCGACGTGCTTACCTAAACCCAGGTCGAAAACTGCTTCTCCTTCGAGAAATTCTGCGGGTGTCGTGAACGCCCTCTCGATCTCAACGACGTAACGGTCATCATCTATGTAAGGACCCACAACGTCGAGTTCCTTGTACTTCGACCTGAACGAAACCGAATGTTTTCCCACGTATACGGGAGGACCCTGATGTCTCTCAACCGAAGAAAGTTCGAAGACGTCAAACTCCAACAGAATTACGGATCGGTCCTCCGACATCACAGTAGTTCTCAGGACAGAGAACCCGAGGTCCTCCAGTTTATTTCTGAAACTCGATGCAGTGGAACGTAGCTGAGGATATAGCTGATCTTCCACGATGTCTGGAGATTCAAAAACGATAGATACAACCCTTGAACCCCGGCGATCCAGGGTCGACAGGTACTCCTCTTCCGTCATGCTTCTTCTGTGAGGTTCGTAGAAAAACTCCTTACCCGGATTTTCGAGCCAGCGCCTGCACCGATCTATGAACTCCGCGTATTTCTCTCTCGAAACGACGGCAGCCACGTTCCGGTCTTCGTCTACCGGATCAACTACTACAAATCCGGAGTCGAACCTATCGTCAACGGTTTCGTCACCTGAACCTCCCCGTTTTTCCCCGGGATCGATGAATGTTTGTCGGCCCCAGGTGGCAGCCTCACGAACCACCTCTTCGAATCCTCCGTACTCCAGAACCAGGAGTTCACACAGGTATCCGCTGAACCCCCTGGTCTTGAGTTCGCTGCCGTAAAGACCGCCACCCTGTAAAAAAGCCTTCAGGAGACGTACCTGGTCACCATCGAGGCCACGTTCCTTGACGTAGTCTCTATGGAACGGCGTCCTGTCGACAGCGCTTTTCAACTCCTCCGTAGAATCCAGGTCGTAACAGGGTACGAGGTCTACATCGTACCCTTCCATAGAGCCACGGACGTATGGATGTTCGGCGTACGCAACGGTAGAGTCCGGTAGAACCTCCCTCCCCACGTCGAGACCTACCTCCTGGAACTCTTCCCGATCCAGGTCGGTTGGAAGGAGCAGGAAGACATCTATATCCCTGTCACCAGAAAGCCAGGTATCCCTCGCTGTACTTCCTACCAGTTCAACACAGCCGAAGCCAAGTTCGTCGAGCGCATCAGTTGCTCTCTCTTCCAACTCCTCGAACACTATCTGGATCTCTCTACGTTCCTCGTTTCCCGGAGTTATGTCGTCCAGGACCCCACGTTTGATCTCCTCCCTCTGTTTTTGTCCCGAGTCAGACATCGGCGGATTTAGAACCAGTCAGCGAAGCTTTCTTCCTCGTTAGAGTTACGGATGTAATCGGCCTGCATATCAGCTACAGCGTCCGGGAAACTCTCTCCCGACCTCATGCCATCACGAACTTTCTCTATCTTCCATTTACTGGGAGTCATTTCATTCTTCCACCGTGCTTTCATAGGCTCAAGAACCTCTTTCGCGTACCCGGGATCGATCTCCTGGCTTTCGAGTCCTTTCCTCGCGTACCTGAATATCTCCTCGTACATAACGTCATTATCAGTCGTAACTTCGCCGTCTTCGTCAACCCAGTAGAGCTGTCCGTCGATTCCATCCTCGACTGCGTTGTAGAACGATATCTTGGACTTCCTCCATTCAAGATCCAGCAACGGATGTTCCTCCTCGACGAGACCGATTAGTAGACCTGATACCAACGCCTGTACCGAAACTACGTCCTCTACAGCCGGTTGTGTCGGTATGGGTCTGTACTCTATCCTGATGGATCCCCGTTTTTCTCCCGAGTCGTCTGTGTTTACGCCTATTACGGGACGAACCCACCGCCAGTAAGTGGTGCGTTTATGGTCGAACTCCCAGAAACTCCCTATGTAGTCTGCTACGTCTCCCTCGTCCACCAGATCGATCTCGTTCTCATCTAGCCTGAGTTCCTGGTCCTCTAGCTCGAGATTACTGTTAAGCCATTCCTCGAGGAACGGACTGTAAGATAGGTCTTCCACAACGCGATCCAGGAAGTCACTCGTCTCCTCGATGTCACGCGGGAACTTCAGTTTCTTCCTGTCGTACTCCCTGTATGCGTTTACCGCCTGGTCAAATATCGGTATCCGGAGTTCGTGGTAGGTTTTATCCAGGTCATGGATCTCCATGTTTTCATCGTACATGTCGTACGGTAGGAAGGGGCTGTTGGTGCAGAGAGCAAGTACTGGACCGGTAGTTCTGACTGCGGTGTTGAAGTAGTCGGGGAAATCGTCGGTGTTCGGGATCTGAAGATGGGGCTGGATCGATGTTGCGAGACTCTCAAAAAGTAGGGTTGGAAATGCTCCCGTAAATCCAGGGAGGTTGAGGCTGTAGTCTTCCTTCAGATGCATTATGTAGTTGTCTATTGCTGCGTACCTCGGGAGGTCACGCATGTTGGCTGCGAGAGAAAGATCTTCGTCCCTATAGACGTGGCTGAGGTATTCGATACTACCTTCCTCGGGAGGTATTGTCCAGATCGAATCCATCACGAGCTGTATATCCGTGAAATCCTCCTGGATTGAGTCGAGGGCGTCGTTTACCTGTGTTTTCTTGTTTTCAAGACCCTCCTGTGACAGGGATTCGGGCGACGTGTTAATCTCCGCGTTATGCATCCCGAGTTCCTTCGTGATGTTGCCTCGGTAGATACTGTCAGGAATATCCGTTATACGGTAGTCGTCGTCAACGCCGTAGACCTCTATTTCAAGACCAATAGTGTAGTCCGGATTGTCGAGATGGCCGGCTTCGAGTTCCCCACGCAGAAACTCCGCCTGATCCCTCACGCGTTCCTCGAACTCCTCGTGGACCGCCTTTTCCATCGACTTCCGAACCAGTTCTTTATCCATTAGATGCCTATGGGAACCCAACCAACTTTATATTTGTGTGCGGTTATTCAACCCTCCTAGCGCCCTCACGGAGGTTAAGGAAAAACCTTAAAGCAAAAGCAGTCTAATGCGTTAACGCCGAAAGCCGTCATAGCTCAGATGGTAGAGCACCACGCTGTTAACGTGGTAGTCCCAGGTTCGAGTCCTGGTGACGGCGCTTATATTTCAAATTATAAAGAGACTGAATTATAAAGAGACTGAATTATAAAGAGACTGAATCATAAAGAGACTAAAATTCTTTTCATGGTTTTTAAACCGTTATATCCGACGGCTCCTTCTCAACCGTGGATCTGTTCGAAACCGAATCCTTCCTGACCAGTAAACGGTTGTCAGCGGCGTCCAAAAGCTCCTCGTCGTGGCTCACAACCACGACCTGTTCGACCCCGAACTCGACGTTCATCGACCGAAGTAACTCCACGAGTTTCGAGACGTGTATACTGTCCAGAAATACCGTAGGTTCGTCCAGAATCAACGGAGGGAGAGGTGTTCCGACCGAACCTTCGACGCCTTCGACGAGAAGCCGATAGACCGCACACCTCAGACTTAGGTTGAATATAGCCCTTTCACCACCGGAGAGATGTTTGGGATCCAGTGGTTCTCCGTCTTTCTCGTAGACGGTAAGTCCGTAATCGTCGTCCAGCTCTATCCTCGCGTAAGAGTCGTCGGTATACAGTAGTTCGAAGATACGGTTCAGGAGTTCGTCGAGGCGACGGACGTTCTTCCGACGTAGCTCGGATCTTAGATCCCTGTACATCTGCTCAAGCTCCCGGGACTCGGAACGCAGGTTTTCGAGTGCCTCCGTCTTGTCCTCTAAATCCTCGCGGTCTTTTCTCAGTCTCTCGAGCCTCTCTATCTCATTCGTCACGCTACCTTTCCGGCTCTGTATACCGTCGAGAGATTCGGCAAGACCCGATATTTTTTCCTCACAGTTCTCGAGACGTTTCTTCCATTTTCCATACTTTTCCTTCAACTCGGAGGAATCCACACCCCCTATCTCTTTTTTCTTCTCTTTTTGGTCTTTCCTGAGTTCCTTAAGTCTCTCGCGAAGACCGTCGACAACCTCACGTTTAGACTCTATACTGCTCTCGAGCTTATCGACCTCGCCCCTGAGGTCCCGTAGCTTCCTCTCGTGTTCAGCTATACCACGGGCTTCCTCCAGTCTTTCCCGTGCCGCCTCGTGTTCCTCCTCTGCTTCCTCGAGTTTTTCGCGCCACACCTCCACCTCCTCCACAATCTCCTGTTTCTTGGACGTCACCCCCTCTATCTCTTCCTCGACCTCATCCATCTCCTCCTCTACCTCTTTTATCTCTCGCTCCGTCTCCTTCTCCTTCTTCCGGGCCCTCTCCAGAATATCCTCCTGGTGTTCGAGATTGCTTCTTAGCTCGTTCCTTTTCTCCGCCTCCTCGATACGGTTCTTAAGTACCTCTATACCTGAGTCGATACGTTCGATCTTCTCCTTGACCTCCTCGAGATCGGACCGTTGGTCCTCGATTACGTCACTGTGGTATCCTTCATCTATATCCTGTTCACAGGTGGGACATACACCTTTCTCGACCAGGGCCTCGTCCTGCGCAATAGACTTCCGAAGCTGTTTCCTGTCGCTCTCGAGATCCGTCTTTCGTTCTCTTCTGTTTTCGAGATTTTTCTTTATCGAGGAGACCTCTGCATCCACGTCGACCTCCTCGATTTTTTCCTTGATCTCACCCAGTCTCTCTTCGACTTTCTCCCTTTCCTCCACGGCCTCCGTGAGCCGTTTTTTCTTTTTCTCATTTTTTTGGGAAAGTCGACTTTTCCTTTTCTTTAACTCCTCCTGTCTCCTTTCGAGCTCCTCTTTCTTTTTCTTCCTTTCCTCGACATCCTCGGTAACCTCCCCCCTCTCTTCTCTCAGACTTCGCTCCTGTTCCCTTGCTTCTTCAAGATACTCCTCGGCGGTACTGTAACCATCAGGTATCTCGATCTTCTCCGTAACTTCCTCTATCCGTTCTTTTTTCGACTGAAGACTCTCCTCAATCCCGGATATCTCCTCGCGACGTTCCCTGATGTTTTCCTCGGTCGACTTGACGTCTTTCTCTATCTCCCGGACCTCCTTACTGATTTCACGGTAGCTTTCCAGCCTTTCTTTGAAATCCTTAACCCTGTCTCTCGCCTTGTCACGTTTCTCTTCCAGCTTGGTGGTTTTTTTCTTGAGTTCCTTTTCTTTCTTTTTTAACTCTGAAAGTTCGCCGTGGAGTTCCTTCTCTTCGAGTTCACGTATCTCTTCCTCCTTCTGATCCATTCTGTCCGCGTACCTGTTCTTAACCCTCTTCACACCCACTCTCGCGTCCGAAGCCCTCTCCCTGTAGTCCTCCAGTTTTCCGAGCTGCAGAAGCTGGTCGATCATACGTTGGCGGTCCCCGGGTGTGGCGTTGATGAGTTTGTTTATCTCACCCTGCCGAACGTAGGCACAGTTGGTGAAAGCCTCCTCGTCCATATGCAACATACTCTTCACCTCCCTCCTCGTGGATCCGACACCGTCGTCCCCCACTATCTCGCCGTTTCGCACCAGGACGCTCTTTTTGGTTGTCGCGGAGTCCTCGTCGGTCTTATCTATCACCTGTTCAACCCGGTAGCTGTCGCCGGAATGGCTGAACTCCAGGGAGATTCTCGTCTCCTCCCTGCCGTTAGTGACCACGTCGGCGAGAACTTCGTCCTTGTCGAGGGCCTTCGATCCGTATAGAGCGATGAAACAGGCCTTCAGAAGTGATGTCTTACCGCTTCCGTTACGTCCCTGCACCACCGTTACTCCGTCGTCGAAATCTACCTCTACCTCAGTAAAACACCTGAGGTTCTCGACCTCGAGTTTTTCGAATTTAATCTAAAGAACACCTCCGTAACTCAAGTCCAGTCCTCCATACTGCTCTGTCCCTTATCTGCGGATCCGGATACGTCACCGTCTTCCCCGTTCTCCTCTTTTCCGGGAGAATCCTTACCGGCATCCTCCTCTTTACTGAATGAACCATTTCCCCCATCATCACCAACACCGGATAAATCACTTTCACCGTCCGATTCACCGTCGTTTTTCCCGTCCCTGGATTCGTCCGAACCCCCGTCATTCCCTTTCTCAATGGATTTCAGGGAATCGCCGTCTGCTACAATGTCTCCTGACTCCGTCGGTTCAGCGTCCGCGTTTCGTTCCGGTTCTATCTCAGCGGAGTCACGTAGTTGCCCTACGTCCTCTTCGACCGCTTCCATGACCTCGTTTTCCACGGAGTCTGCCACGTTGGAGTCGGGAACATCGTCTCCCCTTACGACGTCGTCTACCTCAACCGCCATGGAACTCAGTTCCATACCACGAATCCGTTCCCTAACCGCGTCGTCCGGATCAGAAAACGTAACCTCGACGTCTGAATCTTCATCCTCGATTTCACGTCTGTCCTTGATCCGGGTAACTAATGCACCATCCCTTAGGAGTTCCTTCTCGACTTCGCTCTGTGCCACGTTCGCATCTCCGTCACCCTCTATATCTATCAAAACCACCGAATCCTCGATGTCGTAATCCTTCGCACGTTCTATAACCTTCCCGTTCGCGGAGACCTCGGTAACTGCCTCGTCTATCTCGACCTCGACGAAGATGAAGTCCCGGGTATCGATACTTCTCCTCGTAAAATTTAGTTCCCCGGTCTCTAGAACGTTGTATCCCCGTGCTTCACGTTCCTCGGCACTCGCTCTCTCTGTTGATCCGCAGTAGGTGGCAGGGACATCCTCCACGTACTCGAACTCGTAATGATGGTAGTCACCCAGTAAGAAACCGTCCCAGTCGACGTTCGACTCACGTACGAACTCCCGCAGATCCCATTCGCCGTAGGGAAAAGGTTCGAACCTGCCGTGAAGTACCAGAAACTTCCTCTCGGCACCGGAGTCCTCGAAGCTGTAGTCGAACCCACCGATCTTCGAGGGTGGAACGTAGTCAACCCCGTAAAAAGCCGAACTCTCTATCTCTATCGGTTCCTGACTCAGTCGATCGACCACGCCAAGATTTTCCAGGAGATCTACCCACTGGGAACTCCTTTTCCGTTCGTGGTTTCCGACTACAGTCAGTGACCTAACGTCGTTTCTGTCGAGATACCTGAATATATCGATTACTTCGATTATGTCGTCCAGTCTGGGGTTCCTGCTGTGGAACAGGTCTCCCGCATGCACTAGTACCTCTGCCTCAGACTCCACCGCGTCCTCGGCGACGTCGCGGAAAGCGGAAACAAAGTCACGTCTTCTCTCTGTACAGCCGTACTGCTTGTAACCGAGGTGTGTGTCACCGGTGTGTACTACCTTCATTAAGCAAGTTCCCCCCAACCGCCATGCCATGTACTTCCGTCATCGTTACTAAAATACTCATCCATCCTTACTCAAACCCATCTCCATAGTTACTCAAACCCATCTCCATAGTTACTCAAACCCATCTCCATAGTTACTCAACCGATACGCTTTCGAGGTCTCCCGACACGTTCCACAGCGTGGTTCTTATATGCATAGGTATGTTTGGGTCGTTAGATACGTCGTTCAGCACGTTCATAGCGTTAGCCGCCCTGTCAGATGGGTCGCCATCTCCTGTAAGCCAGTCTATCGCTTCCTGGATCGACTCCTCTACATCCTGCGGCACCTCGTTTCCCTCGACGACTCTCTTTAACTCGCTGCTCGCTGTATCCAGAGTATCTTCGGACATGTTTGTTTAATAAACGGAGTTCTGCTGGAAACTGTACCTGTATCTATTCTTAAGATAAAGTTTCATCCTCACTTCTAAAGTGTTGTGTGTTTTTTGTGATATCTCCAGTCAGACTTAATGTGTAGGGTCTTTATATTTATTCAAATATGGGTGTAGAAACACTGAAAGAACTCGACCTGGACGAACCCTACGTGATCGAGGGTTTTCCAGGCGTTGGCCTGGTTGGAAAGATCGCCGCCGACCACGTATCTGAGGAGCTAGATGCGGTATACTACGGGAACTGTGACTGTGAAGGGCTACCTGATATTTCGGTTTTCTACGAGGATGACCACTTCGTAAAGCCCGCAGTCACGTTGATGGCAAGCGAGGAACACGATGTCATAGTGCTCGAAGCCGAGGCTCCCGTTTCTCCCGAGAAGGCACCGTGTTTCTCGGAATGTGTAACCAAGTATATCGAGGAGATAAACGGGACACCGTTCTACCTGAGCGGTCTTCCGGTGGAGGGAGCGACGGAGAACCAGGAACGAAACGTCTACGGAGTAACTACCAAGGATGACGCCGGCCTCGTGGACCACGGTATACGGCCTCCGAACCAGGACGGCGTAATTACGGGACCGACCGGGTCGCTGATGAAGGAAGCCAAGCTTTCGGGACTCGAAGCCTACGGACTGATAGTCGAAAGTGATCCGCAGTTCCCCGACCCAACTGCGGCACGACATCTAATCGAGAAAGGAATATCCAGCCTTACCGGGATCGAGTTCGAAACAGACAAGCTACGTGAGAAAGCAGGCGAGATCAGGGAGAAAAAAGGTGAATTGGCGGCGAAGATGAAGGCGTCGGACGAGGACAGTTCCAGCGCCGCACCCGTCGGGATGTACCAGTAAACCCCTGGATGTACCAGTAAAGACGTTAGACGTATGGAGGTTAGGGTCCTAAACTCTATAATTCGTAAATAAATGGTTGAGGGAAACCGCAACGAGGATGTCGAGAAAGCTTGTTTCGAGGCGGGGATAAAGATGGGTGCACTTTACCACCAGTATACCGGCGCACCGATGGAGAGAGAAGCCGTCGATCAGATCCAGGAAGCCATCGAAGCATCCGTGGAAAGTCAGAGATACGTCACCGACGTCACTGTCGACGTAGATGTCTCCGGCTTCAACCGTTTCGGTTACACCGAGCTTGAAGGAAACATGATGGACGTACGACTAACCGTCGAGTACAGCGGTGTAGAGGTGGTTGCTGTAATGGAGGAGGAAGACGGCTATCCCATGATGAATATCGAAAATATAGACACCGGAAATTCAAATTAATATAGACACCGGAAATTCAAATTATACATCTCCGACCTACAGAGACAATCCTAAATCTTATCCTGTAATCACTCACCCTTTACGACAATGACTGATATGAATTATCCACTGATGGAGTTTCCGACGCTAAACGAGCTTTTCTCGAACGCTCTCGACAGATACGGGGATAGGACAGCGGCGAGGTTCCAGGATTCCGAGATAACCTACGGTGAACTCGACAGGAAGTCGAACGCAGTAGCCAGGAACCTTAGGGATAGTGGTGTCGAACCCGGAGATCGTGTAGTTCTTCTGATGAACAACAGGCTCGAGTACGTAACCGCGATGCTCGGGATAGTTAAGTCCGGAGGAGTCATGATGCCGCTGAACAGCATGCTGGCGAACGACGACTACGAGTACATGATAAACGACGGAGACGCCGACTACGGAGTTTTCGGTCCGCTATTCCACGGCCGGGTCGACGACCTGGAGATCGATCTCGAAACCAAGTTTGGGATAACCAGAGACGGCAGTGATACGCCCGAAGGTTACGTGGGGTTCACGGAGGTAGAAACACACCCCGAAGACGACAGTCCCCCCGACGTGGACGTCACCTCCGAAGATCCCGTCGGGCAGTTCTATACCGGCGGGACGACAGGGAAACCGAAGGGGGTCGTCCACACGAACGGTGCCCTGACTGCCAACGCCTACAGCCATCTAACGGAACTCGACATCGAGGGCGGCGATCGGCTGCTTTTGATGACTCCCCTCACCCATTCCGCGGGTGCTTTCCTGTGGTCATCCCTTCTCATGGGAGCGGAGTCATTGATCCGTTCGGGTTTCGATCCGGAGAGGACACTGGAGGATATCGACGAGTTCGACGTAACATGGACCTTCATGGTTCCGACTATGATCTACCAGGTACTCGACCACCCCGACATCGACGTATACGATACGTCTTCGCTGGATAGCTTGATATACGGCGCCGCTCCGATAGCGCCAAGCAGACTGGAGGAGGGTATAGATGTTTTCGGCAACGTTTTCCAGCAGTTCTACGGACAGACGGAGGTCCCCAACCTTATTACAGCTCTAGACTCCCACGACCACAGGAAGGCTCTTGAGGAGGATACCGGAATCCTGAGAAGCGCAGGTAAACCCTGCCTGATGAACCAGGTTGAAGTCCTGGGAGACGACGGCGAGGTAAAGTCCAAAGGAGAGGGTGAGATAGCGGTACGTTCACCCTACGTGATGGAGGAGTACTACGGTCTACCCGAAAAGACCCGGGAGACGAAGGTGGACGGCTGGATACGTACGGGGGACGTCGGAAGAAAGGACGAAGACGGATACGTATACCTACTCGACAGGAAGTCTGACGTCATCGTTTCGGGTGGAATGAACGTATACTCAACCAAGGTCGAGGACGCTCTGGTGGAACATCCCGATCTGCGTGACGCTGCTGTTATAGGGGTTCCAAGCGACAAATGGGGCGAGGAAGTAACCGCAGTAGTTTCAACGAAAGGAGAAGTTTCCGAGACAGAACTGATCGAGTTTGTGGAGTCAGGACTAGCTGACTACGAGAAACCGAAGTCTGTAGTTTTCCGTGATTCGTTACCTAGAACTCCTTACGGTAAGGTCGACAAGAAACAGCTGAGAGAGCCTTACTGGGAGGACGAGGAGAGAGAGGTCAGTTAGACCCACTCGAATCCTTGGTTTAAGTTAGTTTTCTTCAACGAAACCTTGCACTCAATTACCACCAACCAAATCGACCACAACCAAGCAAATCAACAATCACCATCAACCCAATCAACCACCACCAAGCAAATCAACCAAAATTAACTGGATTGTTGGTTTTACTCCGGCTTTTCAAGCCTTATTTTGAAGTCCGAACCCCTGGGTTCCCGGTCCTCTATCCAGACATCGCCTCCGTACATCTGCACTAAAGTGTGGACGAGGTATAGACCCATGCCTACGCCGGGTGCCTCGATTCCCCTATCGTCCTTCCCCAGCATTTCCTTTTTATGATCGTCGGGAATTCCGGGTCCGTCGTCCGCGATACTCAAAACCACCTGTTCCGGGCTTTCCTCGACAGTTATCCATATCTGCGTAGGGTTTCTATCACTGTGTTCCACGGCGTTCGAGAGGAGGTTGTAGATCGCCGACGACAGAAGCTTGTTTGCCTTTACGTTGACGTCGGGAACCTCACCCATATGTAACTCCACTCCTCCGTACATTCCATTGACCTCCTTGACTTGTTCCTCTATACAGGGCTTTAACCGAATTGATTCGATATCATTACCGTGGTATATCGTATCCTGATAATGTCCAGCAGTCTCGGTTAGCTTTACTATTGCGTGTCCTGCGCTCTTTATCTTCTCAATGTTGTCCAGTTCATCCGAATCCACGCGGTCCTCCAGGAGATCCGTCCTGGCAAGAATAATGTTCATATCGTTTCTTACGTCGTGTCTGAGAATACGGTTCAGGACCTTCATCTGCTGGCTCTGATTCTTTATCTCCCTCTTGTCCCAGTAACTCGAAAGGGTCCAGAGGTAAAGACCAAAACCGAAACTCAGAATGCCGATAAGTTCAGGGAGGTCGGTGAACGCGAACCGGAAACCGAGATCCGTAGTTATGATGCCGTCGATCCAGTCGTTGAGGGTGAAGAAGTATATCAACGTCACACCCACCATCAGTGGGGTATAGATAGCCTTATTGTACCTTATCCTTTGAACAATGAAAAGAGCGATAAGCATCAGCAGGACTACTTCGTACTCAGTTAGCAAGCTGGGGTAGTAGATAGATGACCTGCTCGGTAAACTGGTTGTAATCCAGAAAGTCCAGGCGACGGAAAGGGATAGTACTAAAATAGCTGGCCAGTAAGTATAGAAAATCCCGTAGACACGTCCTTGCTGTGTCCTTTCTGTGAAGTTTACGGCATCATCTACATCGGTTTCCATATATCAACAGCATGAATCATTAGTACTCCAGATATATAAAGATTTTAAAGGAAAGTTGATATCGCCGTACGTAACGGTATTAGAGTTATCTCTGGAGAAGAATATAGACCTTTTAATCCTACTACAGCCAAAGAAACGTAGGTTGTACCAGTTAAAACAGCTAAAAATGTAGGTATTACAGTTACTCCAACCAAAGAAACGTTGCAGTAGCTATATATCCCGGCCGAGAGCGGCAGTCCATCTTCCAACGGGAAGTAGTTTCACTGACATCAGTAGATATTCGTGTACTCAGATTCGGTACTCGTTTGGTTTTTACCGATACCTTTATTAGTGGAGGGGGAATTGATACAAACGATATGTCCGGAAAATCCAGCCAGGCCGGTGATGATTTTATTCCATCCTCCGGCCAGGAAGGGGATCGTTTTTTGGGACCACGAAGTAGATAAAGCCCGAATATTCGATACCACGTTACGCGACGGAGAGCAGTCGCCGGGTACCTCGTTCTCACTTGATGACCAGCTTCGGATAGCCGAAATGCTGGACGACATGGGAATCCACGTCATAGAGGCGGGTTTCCCCATAAACAGTGACGAGGAGTTCACGGCAGTTTCGAAGATTGTTGAACAGTGCGATACCGACGTCTGCGGTCTTGGAAGGGTGAAGAAACCTGACTTAGACGCCGCGATAGACGCGAACGTAGATCTAGTACATACGTTCGTGTCGACGAGCGACCTACAGATAGAAAAGAGTATGAACTCCAGTAGGGAGGAGGTTCTTGAGATGACGCGGGAGTCCGTAAGCTACGTCAAGGACCACGGAGTCGACTGTATGTTTTCACCCATGGACGCGACGAGGACTGAGTTCGAGTACCTCGTCGAGGTAGTGGGCGCCGCGAAGGAGGCAGGAGCCGACATCGTCAACATACCAGACACCGTCGGAGTGATACGGCCCACTGCGATGAAAAGGCTGATCTCGGCGCTTAAAGAAGAGGTCGACGTACCTCTCGACGTCCATACACACGACGACTTCGGACTGGCAGCAGCTAACGCACTCGCGGGAATAGAGGCGGGTGCTGTGCAGGCGCAGGTAAGCGTCAACGGCATAGGTGAACGTGCCGGGAACGCCTCGCTGGAGGAGGTCGTAATGTCGCTAGAATCGATTTACGAAGTCGACACCGGTATCGACACTACCGGTATTTTCGAGCTATCCAAAACGGTTGAACGTCTCTCTGGTATACCGTTACCGGGGAACAAACCGATCGTTGGCGACAACGCCTTCAGCCATGAATCCGGTATACATGCAGCCGGAGTGATCGAGGACTCCTCGACATTCGAGCCTGGGATCATGACGCCCGAGATGGTTGGGCACGACAGGAAGCTCGTGATGGGTAAACATACGGGTAAACACAGCGTCAGGGAGGTGCTGGAGAAAGCAGGATACGAACCCACGGAGGACGAGCTACACGAAATCACCGGTCGGATCAAGTCGATGGGTGGTAAAGGCAAGAACGTCACGGACGCCGACGTTTTCGCCATCGCCGAGAGCGTGATGTCACACGTACCTGAGAGCGAACAGATGTTCCATCTAGAGGACGTCAACGTCGTTACTGGAACAAGTACAACGCCGATGGCGAGCGTCCGCGCGGAAGTCGACGGTGACGAACGCACCGGCGGAGAAGTCGGGGTGGGACCCGTTGACGCCGCTCTAGAGGCAGTCAAGGGATTAATCGGGGACGAACGAAACTTCGAGATAACGGAGTTCACGGTCGACGCCATAAGCGGTGGAAGCGACGCCGTAGCCAACGTCTACGTCGGAGTCTCGGACGGAGACGGAAGGGAGGCTAACGCTAACTCGTCGAGCGAAGACATCACCGTAGCATCGGTAGAAGCGGTCGTCGATGCTATAAACCACCTTGAAAGGAAGAGGAGGCGTGGCGAAGAACCGGAGAGTGAGAAGATAAAACCCGAAGAGGCTTATACCGACTAACACAAACGGAATTCAAGATCAAAAATGACACAAAGTAAACAACAGAATACAGAGTCCGAAGAAGAACCGGAGACCGACGGAGGAACGGCACAGGACCACACGCATTACAGCGAACCACGTGGCGTCCGGTACTGCTTCGAAATGGACAGCGAATAACCCGAAAGACGGGGGACACAAGAATGAGTAAGGGACGACGAGAACAAGAAAAAAAGACAGAGGACAGGGAGGTCGAGGAGAAAGGCGTACGTAAAGGAGCGCGTGCGCTCGTAGAGGGACTGAAACAGGAAGGAGTCGATACGTTGTTCGGAATAACGGGTGGAGCTATCATGCCCGTCTACGACGAACTACACGACGAGGAGGAGATCGACCACGTAATGATGGGTCACGAACAGGGTGCGACCCACGCCGCCGAGGCGTACAACACCGTGACAGGACGGCCGGGTGTATGTCTCGCAACATCTGGTCCCGGGGCGACGAACCTCGTGACCGGAGTGGCTGACGCCGACATGGATTCACGTGCCGTGGTGGCGATCGCGGGCCAGGTCCCGACCGACATGATCGGTAACGACGCATTCCAGGAGACCGACACCCGTGGAGTTACGATGCCCATCACCAAACATAACTACCTCATCGAGGACCAGGACGAGGTTCCCGATACGGTCCAGGAGGCGTTCTACGTAACGTCGACAGGACGTCCCGGACCCGTTGTTCTCGACGTTCCCAAGGACGTTTCGAAGACCGACACCGACGCCGTACGGGGCGAGATTGATATCGAGGGTTACAGCCCCAACTACCAGGGCCATCCAAACCAGATAGAGAAGGCAGCCCAGGCGATCGAGAGGGTGGACCAACCCTTGATCTTCAGTGGAGGAGGCGTAATAATAGCAGACGCAGCAGAGGAGTTACGTGAACTCGCCGACGAACACGACATCCCGGTAACTACAAGCCTTATGGGTCTCGGTTCGTACCCCGAGGACAGCGACCTTGCGGTAGGAATGCTGGGAATGCATGGAACCGGGTACGCCAACCGCGCCGTCTCCAACTGCGACCTCCTGATAGGCGTCGGAGTACGTTTCGACGACCGCGCGACGGGTAAGATAGAGTCGTTCGCTCCCGAAGCTGAGGTCATACATATAGATATAGATCCCAGCGAGATATCGAAGAACATCCACGCCGACATACCCATCGTGGGTGACGCCAAGAACGTACTCCGTGACCTCAACGACGCGATAGCGGGAACTCCCGACACGGAGGACTGGCTTTCCGAGATACAGGACTGGAAGGAGCAGTATCCGATGGAGTACGATAGGGGGGAAGATGACGTCAAGCCACAGTACGTGATCGAGAAGCTAGACGACCTCACCCCGGACGACACTATCGTCAATACGGGTGTCGGACAGCACCAGATGTGGGCGGCCCAGTGGTACGAGTACACCGAACCCCGCACCTGGGTCACGTCAGGGGGGCTCGGAACCATGGGATGTGGACTCCCCATGACCATCGGAGCGAAGTTAGGGGCACCGGACCGTGAGGTCGTCTGTATAGACGGTGACGGCTCCTTCCTTATGACGGTACAGGAGCTTACCACAGCGGTACGTGAGGAACTCGACTTCACCCATGTTATACTCAACAACTACTACATGGGTATGGTGCGTCAGTGGCAGGAACTTTTCCACGACGAAAGGTACGCCGAAAGTGAACTGCATCTGCCCGAGTTCGACAAAATAGCCGAAGGATTCGGTGCGAAAGGCTTCCGTATTGAAAATCCCAAGGAGGTCGACGAAACCCTAGAGGCGGCTCTCGAATACGACGGACCCAGCGTTATAGACGTGATAATAGATCCGTACGAGAACGTCTTCCCGATGGTTCCCGCGGGTTCCGGCAACGACGAGTTCATAATGGGTAAGGGAAGTAAAGGAAGCAAGATATCCTGAGGTTTAAAAAATGAGCAGCGAAAGAGCCAAACGACATCCAACGGGAGTAAGGAAGGAAGAGCTACCGACCGAACCAGAGGAGAGAAACTACGTCCTTTCGGTTCTGGTGGAGAACCGACCTGGCGTCCTCTCACGGGTCGCGGGGCTTTTCACGCGTAGGGACTTCAACATAGAGTCGCTCGCGGTCGGTAAAACCGAGAACCCGGATTATAGCAGAATGACTATCGCAGTAAGCGGTGACGACAAGACTGTGGAGCAGGTCAAGAAACAGCTTAACACCCTGATCCCGGTCATCAAGGTCACCGACCTTTCTGAGGACGAATCGGTCGACCGCGAGTTAACCCTCATAAAGGTCTCATCCACCCCCGAGACAAGAAACGAGATAATGCAGATTGCTGACACGTTCCGTGCCAAGATCGTCGACGTCGGGAAGACTTCGATGGTCGTGGAGGTTACCGGCGACGCCGACAAGGTGGAGGCGTTGCAGGACATGTTGCGTGAGTTCGGTATTAAGGAGATGGTGAGGACGGGGACGGTGTCGCTCGCCCGCGGCGAAAAGTCGACCCGCGGATAAACAACACGGTACCTGTACACAGTTACCTTCGCCAGACTCCCCGACCATTCTGTCGGCATATTCTGTCGACCTGATCTGTCGACGTATTCTGCCGACGTTTTAACTTTCTCCACGAGCAAGAAAAGATTCGTTTAAATAACCTGGACGGACGATACTTAAACAGAAAAATGACTGAAGAAAACGAGATAGAGGCATACTACACGGAAGATGCGGACGAGGAGTTTATAGAGAACAAGACTGTGGCGGTTCTCGGATACGGGAGCCAGGGCCACGCACAGGCACGGAACCTACACGACAGCGGAGTCGTCGTCGTTGTTGGTTTGAGAGAGAGTTCCAGTTCCCGCGAGCAAGTTAAAGAAGATGGACTTGAGGTCGCGACACCCAGCGATGCCGCGGAGAAGGCGGACGTAATCCAGATGCTGGTTCCCGACACGGTTCAGCCCGCGGTATACGAGAACAGCGTCGCTCCGAACCTGGAGGAGGGTGACGCCTTGATGTTCTCCCATGGATTCAACATCCATTACAGCCAGATCCGTCCTCCCGAGACGGTCGACGTCCTGATGGTTGCTCCGAAGGCGCCCGGCGACCTCGTCAGGAGAACATATGAACGCGGCGAGGGAGTTCCGGGACTTCTTGCAGTCGAGCAGGACTACACGGGCGACGCCGCAGAACTCGGTCTCGCCTACGCCGACGCCATAGGATGTACGCGTTCCGGTGTGTTGGAGACGAGTTTCAAAGAGGAGACGGAGACCGATCTTTTCGGCGAACAGGCAATTCTCTGTGGCGGTACCTCGGCATTGATCAAGGAGTCGTACGAAACCCTCGTCGACGCTGGATACTCGCCCGAAATGGCGTACTTCGAATGCTGCAACGAACTCAAACTGATCGTCGACCTGATATTCGAGGGCGGTCTCACCAGGATGAGGGACAACGTCTCGGACACGGCGGAGTACGGCGACCTCACCCGGGGTCCACGCGTAATAGACGACTCGGTCCGGGAGAACATGGAGGAGGTCTTAGAGGAGGTTCAGAACGGCGAGTTTGCGAGAGAATGGATAAACGAGAACCAGGCGAACCGTCCGAGCTACAACCAGCTGAAGGAGATGGACGAGAACCACGAGATAGAGGAGGTAGGCGAGGAGTTGCGCGGAATGATGTCGTGGGTCGACGTGGAGTAAAGTCGGAGGAAGCCGTATTTTAGACGAGTATAGTTAGCAAGAAGACAGCGTCAGGAAAGAAAGTCCGTGATGTTCGGAAAGAACATCCGTGACCTACGGAAAATGAAATCAAGAAAAAGAAGGCGAGTGAGTTACTGATGTCAGAAGGTACGTTATACGACAAGGTCTGGGATCGGCATAAAGTAAGAGAGCTTCCGAACGGACAGACACAGCTTTTCATCGGACTCCATCTTATACACGAGGTGACGAGTCCGCAGGCGTTCGGTATGCTGGAGGAGCGTGGCTTAGAACCACCGTTTCCGGAGAGAACGTACGCGACGGCGGACCATATAATACCCACGAGGGATCGGTCCCGTCCCTTCGGCGATCAGCAGGCTGAAGTCATGATGGAGGAGTTAGAGGTTAACGTCTCCAAGTACGACATAGAGTTCTTCGACCCGGGTTCGGGACACCAGGGCATCGTTCACGTTATCGGTCCCGAGACGGGTTTGACGCAGCCGGGAATGACTATCGCGTGTGGAGACAGCCATACCTCGACTCACGGTGCATTAGGCTCGATCGGTTTCGGTATCGGTACGAGCCAGATACGTGACGTCTTCGCCTCCCAGTGTATCGCGATGGACAAGCAGTCGGTGCGGAGGGTGGAGTTTTCGGGTACTCTCGACGACGGCGTCTACTCGAAGGACATGATTATGAAGCTGATAGCCGAAACCGGCGTCGAGGGCGGTATCGGTTACGTCTACGAGTACGGCGGCGAGGCAGTCGACGATATCGGTATGGAGGCCAGGATGTCGATCTGTAACATGTCGATAGAGGGTGGTGCCCGCGCTGGATACATCAATCCCGACGAGAAAACCTTCGAATATATAAAGGGAAGGAAGTACGCTCCCGAGGGGGATGCCTGGGACGAATCCGTGGAGTACTGGAGGTCGGTGAGGACGGAGGACGACGCGGATTACGACGACGTCGTCGAGATCGATGCCGGCGAACTCGAACCCATGGTTACCTGGGGAATCAATCCCGGACAGGCAATACCCGTTACTGCAGACGTTCCGGATCCACACGAAATGCCGGAGGGTGAACTTGCCACCGCCGAGAAGGCGGTCGAACATATGCAGTTAGAGCCGGGACAGGCGATGACAGATGTCGAGGTCGACGTCGCCTTCCTGGGTAGCTGCACCAACAGCCGCGTAAGCGACCTACGGGAGGCGGCACGCGTGATTCAACACGTCGACGGAGAGGTGGACGACGAGGTACGTGCGTTCGTTGTTCCCGGTTCTGAGGGTGTGAAACGCCGTGCCGAGAAGGAGGGTCTAGACGAGGTATTTAGGGAGGCCGGTTTCGGTTGGCGTGACGCGGGATGTTCGATGTGTCTCGGTATGAACCCCGATCAGTTAGAGGGGGACGAGCTGTGCGCGTCGTCGAGTAACCGTAACTTCATCGGACGTCAGGGAAGCAAGGAGGGCCGTACTGTACTAATGAGTCCGGCTATGGTGGCTGCGGCGGCAATCGAGGGCGAAGTCACCGACGTACGGGAGGTGGTTGCATGACCAATCCGGCAGACGAACGTACCGCTATAAAGAAAGTTGCCGGAACCGGGGTTCCCGTCCGCGGCGACGACATCGACACAGACCGTATCGTGCCGGCAAGGTTCCTTAAGGAGATAACGTTCGACAATATGGGGAACTATGCCTTCTACGACGCCCGGCGGAATGAGGATGGTTCGCTTAACGACCATCCATTCAACCGGTATCCCGGTGCGAACGTTCTGGTGGTTAACGAGAACTTCGGCTGCGGCTCCAGCAGGGAGCACGCTCCCCAGGCGTTGATGCGTTGGGGTGTCGAGGCCGTGGTGGGCGAGTCTTTCGCGGAGATATTCGCCGACAACTGCAAGTCACTCGGCATTCCGACTGCGACGGCGGACGAGGAAACCGTCGAGAAGATCCAGGACAGGATCGAGGGAGATCCCGGTACCTCGCTGGAACTCGGTGTCGATGACGAAACCCTCGTGGTGGACGGCGACGAGTTCGACGTGGAGATCGATGAGGGTCAAAAGACGGCACTTGTGAGGGGTATCTGGGATTCGACGGCACTGCTACGGAGTTCGATGGATATGGTAGAGAATACGGCGGTGAATCTCCCCTATATAGGCGGATTTGACTGATCCGACAGGATAGTAGGATAATTTCTAAATTGAATCTTTCTTAGATATCATTATACTATAAAACTGAATAGTATTCGAGATTTTGTATGGGTTTTCAGATCTAATTGGAAAAAATTCTAAAACTTCTATTAATCTCAAGAGGTTTAAGTAATCCGGACAGATTCTGGTTGTCTGGACTGGTATTTGCTTGTCTGGACTGGTATTGATTTTCCTGATTTCTTCATGCCAGTCAGGTTGTCACAGACTGCCTGGTTGTCTCAGGCTGTCTGGATGCCCGGAGCAGTGGTCTCATGTCCGAACCAGTGTTTTTCCTTTCTTTAGGTGTTGCAGATGTGTTTTCTGCTGAGTGTACCGTTCTCATTATACTTCAGATCGAT
>JBDGRN010000028.1:0-36644 GCA_042218125.1 Halobacteria archaeon
GATCTGCAACTAAAACAAACACCTGACGAAGACAACCTCAACCAGACCTGACGAAGACAACCTCAACCAAACCAGACACAGATAATCAGTCTGGATTTCTTTGAAACAAACTTTTTACTGATTTTTCATTAGGAGAGAATTTACTGATTTTTTATCAAAAGGTTATTAGTTATACCTTGATTGGGGACTGATTCATGGCTATCGTCAGTTTCTATGGAGGTATTACGTTATCCGGTTTGATATAAGCAGGAATATACCTTGGTGACCGGAGGGAATCTTTTCTAACTACTATACTGAGCTACTTTTTTAAATGGAAACTGGTTTTTGAAAAAGCTATCAGTCGACGGCCTTTATATGCCGTTTCTCGAGGTTATGGACCTCGGTTTCCTCACCGTCCGCCATCTCCACTTGGTAGATGTCGTCTCCCAGATAGCAGAGAACCTGGCCTTTCTTACCTACCAGTTCCATGAGGCTGCTGTCGACGACTTCTATCTCAGTTCCCTCCTCCAGTACCATTACGTTAATATTACAGTTTTCACCGTTTTAAACGTGAAGCCAAACTTTTTGGTCAACGAAACCCGCAGCACTCTGAACTGATCACCGAAAGTTTTCTACCAGAAAAAGTTTGCACGTGTTAAAGACGGTATCACCTCGATGGTCTGTCTTTCTGTTTTTATCCTGGATGGTATGATTTTCTGTTTTTATCCTGGATAAGCTTCTTTACGGCTGTTTTTGCCTCAGTAGTTTCATTAGCTATTTTTGTCGACCTGGTTTCCCTTGTTGGCAAACCCAACTTGGGAACATGTTGTTGGATTAAAGATGTACAGAGATTAGAAGAACCAGTCACGTAGAATCAGTCTTCGGGCCCGCACCTGAAGTTTATACAAGCTAATCTTTCTGGCTTTCGAGTTCGCCTTCGAGATTGTCATCTGGGACGAGTTCGAGGAACTGATCCTCTTCGCCGGTGTCCTCGTAAAGTATCTTGAAGTTTGCCTCCCTTGGTTCACCCTCAAGCTCCTTAGTCACGTTTCTCAGGACGTTGTTTACGTGTCTAAGTACGACGGGTTTAGCCAGTTTGATCAGTTTGTCTGTCGGGAAGTACCAGAGCGGGTTCGCCTTGCTTGCACCCTTAGGATCGTACCTGAGATCCAGCTGTAGCCTCGTGTGTTCATCACCTATCTCTTCCAAATGCCATTCGCCACGGACGTCCGCGTCCTTAACAACCCTCCACTCGATGAAGTCGGGTTTCCTGTAGTCGGTGACCTTGCTTTTCGCGGTGTACTTGACGAGCCACCACCTGAAATCTATCTCCCATTCCGGATTTTCGCCGTCTACTACGAGCCGTGTGTTTTTGGCGTACTTGCTGTATTTGGTGTAGTTCTTGAAATCCATCAGGAAGTCGTAGACGTCTTCCTTGGAGGCGTAGGCTTCCGCGACGATTGTCGCTTTCTTCATTTTAACATAGGTACTGCGTATCGGCAGAAAACCCTTGTGAAACCCCAGGTGGATTGTGTAAAAACCGTGGGGTTAAACTCGGGCACGACGTCTCTAAGTAGTAATGAGACATCTGGATGGTAAGACCGTGGCGTTCGGGGTCACCGGTAGCATCGCCGCCGTCGAATGTGTGAAGATCGTCCACGAACTCAGACGTCGTGGCGCGGAGGTACACGCCGTAATGACTGAGGCAGCGGAAAAGATCGTCCACGAGTACGCCCTTGAGTTCGCGACAGGAAACCCCGTAGTAACCGAGATAACCGGGGATGTAGAGCACGTCGAACTCGTAGGGGAGCTAGAGAGTGACTTCGAATCCTTCCGTGACACTGACGCTAAAGCTGACCTGTTCCTGATAGCGCCAGCCACCGCCAACACCGTGGGTAAGATAGCGTCAGGGGTAGACGACACCACAGTCACTACGTTTGCAACCACAGCTATAGGCAGTGGCATACCGACCCTTATTGCACCCGCGATGCATGAACCCATGTACGACCATCCTGGAATCTCGGAGAACTTGGAGAAACTGCGGGAATGGGGAATACGGGTGATTCCACCCAAGATAGAGGAGGATAAAGCCAAGCTGGCGGACCGGGAGGACATTGCGCTCGAATGTGAACGCGCCGTCTCAGACAGCGCTCTAGAAGGTGAACGTATCGTCATAACGAGCGGTAAGACCGTGGAGCCACTGGATCCTGTCCGTGTGATAACAACCAAGTCTTCGGGAAAGATGGGGAGAGCACTCGCGGAGGAGGCTTATGTCCGGGGTGCCGATGTAACTATTATACACAACTACGATGGAGAGGTCAGGTACGGTAACTCTGTCCAGGTCGAAAGCGCGGAGGAGATGATAGAGGCAGCGGAGCGGGAAGCCAGTGCAGGCAGCAGCATCTTCATCTCCGCGGCAGCGATCTCCGACTACACGGTGGAAAGCAACGACTCCAAGATAAGGAGCGGTCAGGACCTTGTACTGGATCTCAAGAAGGTTCCAAAACTGATCGATAGGGTGCGGGAGATCGATCCCTCGGTCTACATCGTGGGGTTCAAAGCCGAGACCGGCGGGGAGCGCAGCGAACTTATCTCGAACGCACGGGAAGTGATGGAACGTGCCGGACTCGATCTCGTTGTCGCCAACGACGCCTCCGTGATGGGTAGCGACGACACCCAGGTAGAGATAGTGGAGGATGACTGGATCGAGACGGTACGGGGGGACAAAAGGACGGTTTCGGACGCTATCCTGGACAACGTTGAGAGGGATATCGAACAGTCTTTTTAGACACGGACCGATTTCAAAGGTATGAGAAAGCTGGAGGAAAGTCTGAGGGGTTCGCCCGTAGTTGAAAAGGAGGACTACAGCTACTTCGTTCATCCAATTACGGACGGGACGCCGCCTCTGGAACCCGGGCTACTGAGAGAGATCTCCGCCAGGATCGTTAACCTCGTCGACGTAGAGGATGTGGACAAGATCGTTGCGCCCGAAGCTATGGGTATACATATATCTACGGCACTATCGATCTTTATCGACGTACCAGTCGTAGTGGTTAGGAAGAGGAGTTACGGCTTCGAAGACGAAGTCGGTGTACATCAGGTAACGGGATACGACGACAACGAGATGTATATTAACGGCGTAAACGAGGACGACTCCGTACTTCTGATCGACGACGTGGTATCCACTGGTGGAACCCTGAACTGTATATGTGATGCGCTGGAGTCAATAGGTACCGAAATAGTAGACGCAGTTGCAGTCATACAGAAAGGCACGGACAGAAACATCGAGGTGCCGGTGGATTTCTTGAGTCTCGTGACGGTCGACGTGGTTGACGGTGACGTAGTTATACTGGACGAAGACTGAGGATATAGCCGATCTTCACCGGGAAAAGGGAAGGAAGTTTTGTATGGGTCCAATGTAGAAGCATATAAGCCTCCATAAATAGATATTTGTGTCCTTCGATCTATGTTAAGTGGCTTCTGTCGTTCGATCTATGTTAAGAAACTTACGTCCTTCAATCTCGTCAAGGAACGACTTCCCCTCGTCTGTACTGGGGGTTTGTCCGGGGAATACTTAACAATCTCTAAAGATATATTCTTGTTATGGGTAATTCAGGTGAAGTAGGCGAAGATGGATTAAACGTCCTGGAGTCCGTGTCGGACCCGGTCATCGGATACACACGGGACCGGATCTGTAATTACGTAAGTAAGGAAGCGGAGAGACTTCTCACCGACGATAACGAGAACCTGGAGGGTAAAGACGTCGAACGGATACTCGAGAACGGGCTTGACGATGACAGTCTCGAAGAAGTTAAAAAGTCCATGGGGACCGGCGGGAAGACCACGGTTGCCTGGAACTCGGGAGAAAAGGAACCCCCCTACGAACTGAAGGTCTACTCCGACGAAGACGGGGGTGCCTTGTTTTTCGAGCCTACCAGGGAAGAAAGGGTTATGGAGCAGAAGTCCGAGAGCCTCGTCGATATGCTGGGTGATCCGGTCTTCGTCCACGACGTGGAAGGGGATATCTTATGGGTCAACGGGGCAGCGGTCAGTACCTTCGGTTACACCAGGGAGGAGCTAATGGATATGTCTATCTGGGATCTCCTCGCTTCTGTTTCGTCAGAAGAGGTCGAGGAAAAGTTGGAGGATGTTATGGATATCGGGAGGCTCCTGTATGAAACGACGTACGAAACCAGGGAGGAGGGACGTATACCGGTCGAGGTGAACTCCAGGAAAGCCGAGTACCTCGGCGAACCCCTGGTTGTTAACGTCGTAAGGGAGGTTTCGAGGATAAGGAAGACGGAGGACCAGTTGAAGGTCCTCGACACCGTTCTGAGGCACAATCTCCAGAACAAACTCAACGTGGTTCTCGGATACACGAAGGGGCTTTCCCGTTCCGCATCCGAGGAGAATCTGGGACATCTAAGGGAGATAGAGGAAACCACCGAAAACCTACTCAAAACGACGGAAAAAGAAAGGGAGTTAGTGAAGGTAATATCCGACCAGTACCTCCCACTACAGATCGATCTGCCGGAGATTCTCGACCATGTCGTGGAAAGTTACCGGGAGGAGTACCCTGACGCCGATATCGAGATCGAGTACGACTTCGATGACGGATGCAAGGCACTGGCTATACCGGAGATAGACCGGGTTTTCGAAGAACTCGTGGAGAACGCCGTCAAACACAACTCTAATGAAAACCCTCAGGTCAAGGTTGTGCTGGAGAAGAACGACGACACGATAGACGTCTACGTTATCGACAACGGAGACGGTATACCGGAGATAGATCTCAAGGTACTGAGGGAGGACAACATGGATCCTTTGTTCCACGGTAGTGGCCTGGGTCTGTGGCTCGTGAGTTTAATCGTGAAGAAGTCCGGTGGCCTCGTGAAGTTCGAAGAGGACTACAGTGATGGTAGCAAGGTACACGTCGAACTCAAAAAGTACGAGGGCGAAGAAGAAACGGAGTACGGCGAGGAGTACGACGATAAGTATGACGAGGAGTATGATAAGGGGTACGACGAGGAATACAACTCCGAATACGATGAAGAAGTAGAGCCGGCGTAGGTAGAGTAGGATAAACTTTAGAACTGGATAAACTTTAGAACTGGATAAACTTTAGAACTCTACTCAGCTTTTCCTCTTTCGTTTATTTACTCTTTCCCTTTTTATCTGTTTTACCTGTCTCTATCCAACAGTCTCATCCAGGAACCCCTCCAGGATCCTCCGTGCCTCACTGACTTCGTGTATGTCGATATACTCACGTGGTGAATGAACGACAGGCTTCCCGTCGTCGTCCTCTATCTTTCCCGGGCCAAATACCGCGACCGGCATGTAGTCGGCGAAGTAGGACGCCTCGGTTGCGGCCGGGAACGGCTTTACTTGACCGCCCGAAACCTCCCTCAGCTTTTCCACGACGTAGCTGTTTTCCGGAGTCCGGAACGCTCCCAGGAAAGGCGTATCCCTGCCGCCGTAATTCAGGTTATAGCTGCAGTCCAAACTGTCTAGCTCACGTTCAAGTTTCTCGACGAACTCCTCCTGTGTCTCGGGCGGTACGCTTCTCCTGTCGATCGTAATGGATGCGGAGTCCGGTACACGGTTTGCTGCACCTCCGGAACCGCGGAACCGCGTTACAGTCAACATGCTGTCTCCGAGCAGCGAGTCCGATATCTTAGCCATACCTTCTAGACGCCGCACTGCTTCAGCGGCACAGGAAACGGCGTTCTTTCCCGAACCAGAGGCGGCGTGTGCTGCCTCCCCCTCGAACTCCACGCCGATCTGGAAACGTCCCTTGGCGGCTGGACAGACGTCGAGACGCGTCGGCTCCCCCACCACCGCAAACCTGTCCTCGCCTGCATCGTCTCCGGCGTCTATCTCGCGGGTGTAATCGTAGGCACCCCTGGACTCCGTCTCCTCGTCCGGCGAAACCACGAGAGTTACCTTCCCAGCCCGGGGATCGACGTGGTTGAACGCCGAAGCCATCATAGCGAGACTCGCCTTTGCGTCACATGAACCTCTACCCTTTATAATGTCGCCCTCCCTCTCGAACGGAATATGGGGTTCCACCACGTCCATATGGGTGTTGAGGTAGACGTGTTTCCCCACATACATGCCGTCATATCCGCCGTCTCCAGTTCCTGGTTCTTCGTTTTTTCCTGAAACGTTGTTTCCTCCGTCGGTGGATCCTGTTTCTTCGTCTTCTCCGGATCCGCTGTTTCTGCTGTCCGCTGATCCGGTACCGGAGCCGGTTGGGACGTACTCCTCACCCTCCTTCTCAGCCACTATACATCCCGATGTATGGACCTCCGCACAGTCGATACGTTCGAGGAGAAATTCACGTATTTCGTCGACGTCGCGGTGGCTCTGTAAACGGACCGCGTCCTCGAGAAAATCTATTTCGTTCACTGTACCGAGTTTTAGTTTTAGACCTATTAAACTCGGTCATACCTCGCTACAGAACAGGGAACCCCGGTTTTCTATTAATACCGGTATGTTTGACGTTCTGATCCTACATAGTCCGGTTTTACCCGTGTTCTGAATCTGTCTTCATTCGTCTATATCTTCGTCTTTCCCTGTTTCTACCTCTACTTCGCCCTTGATCTCTACTTCGACGTCCCCGTGACTGTTTCCGTCATCCCTACTGCGGCGCCAGTCTTCGCTCTCGATTAGCTGTCTGTAGAGGTTGACGGTACCGGAGGCGCTGAAGACGAATACGAGGGCGAGGGACAGGGGCAGGAGAAAGTGGAGCAGCAGTGCCATCGAGTTAATCAGAAACCCGATTACGACTGCGATCACTACGAAAGAAACCTCGATCAGGAACATCGTCTTGAGGTACCAGAGCACCCTCCACCTACGTCCTTCCACGAGAACCCAGCTTTTCGACATAGCCTTCTTGAATCCCATGTCCTCCACCGAAACTATCACGAAGAACGTTACCAGGCTTACGAACAGGTAGAAACCAGGGATTATCAACGCGATCAACCCTAGAACGACGACTATCACGAGTACGGTTAACCCCACCAACATGTTGAGGTAGCCGAACGCTACGTTTTCTGTGAATATCTTGCGACTCAGTTTTCCATCATCCATCCAGAAGTAACGAGAAATAACGAGGAAGACGTAACAGAATACCAGGAAAATGACGGCGGGCACGATCAGGTCAGCCGGAGATGTACGTATATCAGGTAGTTCGTTGATAGACGGTAGCCTGTTGTGACGTACGATCCAATCCACGATGGGGGAGGAGTACATCGCCGTCAGGCCCATGAGGAACTTGACAGCTACGAAGAAGAGGGCGCCCGCCTCAAAACTCCTGCGGAAGGACTTCCTGACTCCGGAATGGATTTTTATACCTTTTTCCTCGTCCAGACCTCTCATTACCAATGATCAACGTGAATCAGCTTAAATATCTTCCTGTACCGACAACTGCTCTTTAAATCTCGTCATACGTTTCCCACCGGCGACACAGCCAAATTGACGACAGACGACGAGAGTTCTTAAAATCTCGTCATACGTTTCCCACCTTTTAATTCGAGGAGCCAGGTAATAGGGGGAATATTTTAACCAGGTCCATGTTCACGGCTGAAAAGGTGGAAACTGATCGGAGGATGCCGACCTGTAACTGGTGATCAAGAGGAGGTACCTGTCTGACCGCTACACGTGCGCGTTAAGTTGGGTGTAGTTCAGCGAGAAACCGGACAGGACAGGTTTAAGAAAAGGTAATTTTATTTCTGAAATATAGTACTTCGTTGTTGTATTATCTTTTGTCCAGCGCTGTGTATACAACTCCCAGGACGATGCCGAACACGATGTGGGCGACGATGCTTTTGGGTACGACGTTCGGTACCGGGGCGTTCATTCCGGCGACGGTGTTGAGCCATATCGGCATCACGATCGCGGCGGGTCCGACCCAGACCAGGAAGCCGTAGATAACACCGAGTCCAAACGTTTTTCCGCTGCTCTCGGACATCTTACGGAAAGCCCCGACGGATAGGATTCCGGCGAAGACGATGCCGAATATTGCGCTGTTGAAGATATGTACGCCCCATCCCGCCGCCGTTCCCTGGAGACCAAACAGGGCAGGGATCATCTTGTTGATCGCCGCAGGCATCATCATCGACATCATGCCGCCCATCACGGCACCCCCTATTATTCCAGCCACTATTCCGTTGAATACCTTTCTTCCGTTCGATTCTTCCATCTTGAGATTCTTGGTTTCTGTCTCCATCTCGGATAAACTTATCCGGGGGTCAAGCATAAGGGTAAATCCTTTGTGAGCGATCCGTTCACAAGCCGATGATATACCGGATATGGGTCTTGTTAACAACCGTAAAAAATAGATTTCCGAGCGCATGTGTCTGTTTCTCGAACTTCCCCACACCTTAAATTAACAGCTGGTTTCAATACCTATGTAATATGGCGGTAGATACTGGAATTAGACGATCAGCCGTCGGTTTGATCGCAGGTATACCCGGAGCGGTACTGCTGTCTGCAGCCGAACCGGTGTTAGTGGCCGCCGTCGTAGGACTTTTATGGGGTTGTCTGTATCTACTTGCGTTTACGGAAACCACGTCTGAACCGATAGACTCGACTGTTACTTCAGCGGCAATCGCAGCACCTCTGTGGACGTTAATAGGTCTCACGGCTGTGCCTCTTATCTCGGGAAACCCGCCTATCTGGTCTGCGTCGGCCGTGGTGTCAAGGCTTCCGTCAGCGGGTTTCTGGATCGCTTCGGGCGCGTTGATCGGTTTCTCGGTGTACATGTCCAGACGGTTCGCGACCAAAAGAGGTATCGAGCTTTACACGGACGATAGCTTCCAGGCTGGCTATGTGGAAGACGACGCCGAACAGATCCTGATACTGGGCGGCGGATTTACGGGTTTAGAGACTGCGAAGACGTTGGAGAATAAGTTCGGTCCGAGAACCGACGTCGAGATAACCCTTGTGAGTGACAAGAACTCAATCCTATTCACTCCCATGTTACCGGAGGTGGCCGGTGGCGCCCTCGAACCTAGCCACATCACGGGGCCACTTAGGTCGAACCTCGACCGGACCAGGGTGGTTCAAGCCGAGGTACTGGATTTCGACTTCGGTGAGAAGGAACTGGAGGTAACGGGGGTGCCGGACGGCGAACCGGAAAACGAGGGCGGATGTTCTACCGAAACCCTGGGCTACGACCACCTGGTTGTGGGTCTCGGATCGGTTACCAACTACTACGGAATGGAAGAGGTAGAAGAGCACGCCTTCGAGTTCAAGGAGTTAAAGGACGCCATACTTCTCAGGAACCACCTCATTTCGTGTTTCGAACGTGCCGAAAGGGTCGACGATCCCGCCGTCAGGAAAAGGTTGCTTACCTTCGTTATCGTCGGCGCGGGATTTTCGGGAGCAGAACTAGCCGGGGCGCTCAACGACCTGGCACACGAACTTTTGACCTACTACCCGGCGATATCACGGGACGAGATGTCGGTGAAGGTCGTGCATTCCGGGGACAGGATACTTCCCGAGCTAGGCGAGGAACTGGCGGATTACGCTCTGGAAAAGATGAAAGATCGGGGCGTCGAGTTCATACTGGATAAACGTGTTACGGGTGCGGACGCCGATGCAAGCCTCGTGGAGCTGTCGTCGGGTGAAGATATAGAGGCTGAAACCCTTGTTTGGACGGCGGGCAACAAACCCAACCCGGTTCTGGAGGACTCCGAAGTCACCGACGAATGTGGTGAGTTAGAGGTGGACATGTATCTCCGCGCCGTAGGAGTCGACGACGTCTGGGCGGGTGGAGACTGCGCCGCGATCCAGGACGACGAAACGGGGGAGAAACACCCATCGACCGCGCAGCACGCGATGAGGGCGGCTAAAAGGATCGCGGAGAACATATACAGGACGGTGAACGGCGAGGACCTTGAACCCCATAGCCACACCTCCCTGGGGCAACTAGCAGTCATCGGACACCAGGTGGCGTGTGCTGAGGTACGGGGAAGGCGGTTTTCCGGTCTGTCGGCGTGGCTGATGTGGAGGCTCGTCTACCTCTGGAAACTTCCCGGGAGGGAGAAGAAGCTACGCGTCATGTTCAGCTGGATCGTGGAGCTGTTCTTTCCCCGCGATATAGTGCAGACGGTGGATGTAGAACGTTCGGGGGGTGACGGACGGTGAAGTTCCCCAGCCTCGACTTCGAGCTTGACCTCCAGGTAGTGATTGGAGCGGTCGTCTCGACGTTCGGCGGAGCCGGGGTTGTCTGGCTCGACCAGACACCGATCTTCTGGGTTGCTATGGCCTCTGTATATGGAGCGGTTTCTGCGGCGCTTATGGGTGAACGAGTCACGGATCCCGGACGCGGATTCGTCTGGGGGATTGGTTTCGCGAGCTTCGCCGTCGTGGTAGTGACTACGAGTCTGAACCTGGCTGGCATCAGTGTAGGGACGGACGGATTTTTCGGGATGTACATCAGAACGATCCTTGGTATCGGTGCTCCCACAGGGCTCGCGATCGGTTTCTTGCAGTACCTGCGGACCGAAAACCGCGGCTCGATACATGTCCTCCGTGCAGTTACGGTGGGTGGTGTCTCCGGCCTGGTGGGGGGATGGATCTTCGGAGCATGGATGGCTCAGAACGGGATATTCCCTCTCATCGCCGGAATCGTGGGATCGACCTCACCCCAGGTAGGTAAGCTACTGCATTTCGTAATAGCAGTCACGATCGGCGTCACTTTCGCGTTACTGTTCCAGAAGGACCTCGTGAACTATGGATCCTCTCTCGTATGGGGTCTCGGATACGGCCTGTTCTGGTGGATGCTCGGGGGGTTGACGTTGTTTCCCTTGTTTCTCGGCAACGACCCGAGCTGGTCCGTCGCGGCGGCGCATCAACGGTTCGGCTCCCTGATCGGTCACGCAGTTTATGGAATCCTGCTGGGTCTACTCTACATGTTCCTCGATAATGCGTGGGATACACTGTTCGTCGGTTCGGATCCGCTCAACCGACGTTCCGGAGGTCCAGGTATTCGGAACCTGGAGATGATGAAACTTGGTGCAACGTCGAGTCTGCTTGGAAGCCTGCTTTTCGGGGTTCTGCTGTACGAGACCGGGAAACTCGTTGTTGTGGCGTCCCTGGTGGGAAGTAGTTCGAAAGCCGTAGGGTTCCTCGTCCATCTCTGTGTGGGGGCCATTGTAGGAATGACCTACGGCCTCCTTTTCAGGTACGAATCTCCCGACCTAGGCTCCGGGATAGTATGGGGGTTAACCTACGGATACGTCTGGTACATCGTGGGTCCATTAACACTGCTTCCTACCCTCCAGGGTCGGCCGGTGACCTGGGGTAGCACGGCGGTGGCGTCGACCTTCCCATTACTTATCGGGCATTTCCTGTACGGTGGAGCGACTGGTGCTGTCTTCTACGCTCTTGAGAAGAAACAACTGAGGTGGGGAAGGATCGACAAGAGGATGGTGGAGTCCGAGAGGGAGAAGAGAAGGGATAAAGGTTCGGCAGCACCGGGGTTATGGATCTTTGTATTCGACACGGGTGTGGTGGCGATGGCCGTACTACTCAAATTGGGGGTTTCGGTACTGGTACATTAGTTTCTAGAGGCCCGCTCTTCAGGACGGTAAGGATCTCAATTTGGGTTCTGAACGTCTTTCTCACACGCGCTTTCACGTTATACCACTGTACCACATCTATTATTATACAAATGAGTAAAGCACTGATTACCGGTGGCTGTGGTTTCATAGGGGCGACGTTGACGGACTGGCTAATGGATACCGAGTACGAGGTCAGGGTAACGGATCTGTGTGAAGCAGACTGTTCGAGTATATGTGACCTGGACGTCGGGTTCCGGAACGGCGATCTGACGAGGCCCGACACACTCGACAACGTGGTTGAGGATGTTGACGTGGTGTTCCATACCGCGGCTATATTCGATTACTCCACCCTGATCGACCAGGAGGTCTACAGGAAAGTGAACGTCGAAGGCACCGAAAACCTCCTGGAGGCGTGTGTCGAGGCGGACGTCGACAGGTTCGTGAACTGGTCAACCGCCGGCGTCTACAAACCAGTCAAGGGAAAACCCCGACTGATGGACGAGAACCATGAGAAGGGTCCGGAGTCGAGCTACGACAGGTCGAAATGGCAGCAGGAACAGGTGGCTATGGAGTACGACGGCGAAAACGGCATGGATGTCCTGACCGTGAGGCCCGCCGCAGTCTACGGACCGGGAAACATGTTCGGTATAGCCCAGATAATCCAGGCGGTAGCCAACGGACACCTCCGGATGTATCCCGCAGTCGGTGAGTACAAGATGCCGCTGGTACACGTCGACGACATGGTTGGAGCGTCTATACATCTCGCCGAAAACGGCGAACATGGGGAGGCGTACAACGTGGTGGACGACCAGGGATACGACATGGCGCGTGTACTCAAGTACATAGGTAGCCTGACGGGGACGAGGATGTTCCCTGCACCCCTGCCGAACCGGATGTACCAGAACCTTTCGGGCTTCAAGCCGCTACTTTCGGCCGCTGAGAGGGCTTTCGATATGATGGGTCAGGATGCACCGATAGGAGCCGACGCCCTCAGTTATCTCCGGGGTAACTACTGGCTATCCAACCGGAAACTCAAGGACACGGGATACGAGATGCTTTATCCCGACTTCCGCGCCGGAATGCAGGAAACCGTGAACTGGTACAGAAGCCAGGGAATCCTGGAGGGGGAAGTTACTGATCAGAGCATCGCGGTTGAGTAAACAGAAAGTTAAGGTTGAGTAAACAGAAAGTTAAACATCTAACGGGTTCGGTTTTTACCTAAAACGCGATAATACAGAAGTTTCAATTCTCCGTGAAGATGATTTAAAAAGCCTCCATCTGAAAATTACTTCAGACGCCACATTGCAACGGTGTTTAGATCTGAAGCTTTAGGTAATGGTGTTTGGACGTAGATCTGTACCATGTACTGCGAATAACGGGCAAGTATAATAGTTCTGACTTCCCGAAAGTCGTTTTGTTTATATTAAACCGTTGTTTATTGAAACCCATATATGAAAGCGGAAGATCTGGTTCGTGATGCTGCAGAGGAACTCGGGGGGATGCTGGAGAGAAGGACTAAGGAGGTTGTACAGGTTATAGATCAGGTGAACGACGAACTGGATTTCGTGAACGCAGCAGTTGATCCCGGGTTTCTGGAGGATCCTCATGGTTATATGCAGGAAGAGGTAGGTGTAGATACTGACAAACCGGTTGTGGCTGCCGAATATCTCGCGAAACACGCGATAGAAGAAAGAGGTCTGGACGACCTCACAAAAAGTTCGAATGAAAAGCTCGACGAGGTAAAGAGCAACATAGACGACATGTCGCCGTTCGCCGAACAGACGGTACTTGCATTAACGGAGATGAATATCAAGTACGACGTAATGGAGTTTCTCAAAAGGAGGAAACGGGATTTCGACATCTTAGTCGGTATGGGTGACGACGAAGTTAAAAGGTTAATCAAGAAGACTGTAGAGGAGACGACGAACCAGATGGAACAGTTCAGTATCAGGGAACAAGACACCATCTCAAAACCGGCTGTTTAACGGACGGAAAGGAAGGAATCCGGAACTGAAAAAAGTTGTCTCACTGAATGAGAACCTCGTTTTCAAGTATTAGCTTCCGTTTCTCTTCCAGTGCCTTTTGGTGGTATGGAAAGCGTTTCACTTCCAGTTCTTTTTGGTGGTATGGAAAGCCTAATTCGGAAGTTTCTAAAGGTGTGCAGTACTAGGTCATGGAGGCTAACAAGGATGTTCCAGGTGTATACCGGATGAGCGTAACCATCGTGGGCGCCCAACTGGGCGACGAAGGTAAGGGCAAGATAACCGACATATATAGCGAACAGGCAGACGTGATCACCCGTTTCCAGGGTGGAAACAACGCGGGACACACGGTTGTAGTGGACGACCGGGAGTTCAAGCTACATCACGTGCCAAGCGGCGTTATTCGTGGGAAGGAGGCGGTGATCGGAAACGGATGTGTGGTCGATCCGGGTGTCCTGATCGAGGAGATAGATACGCTGAAGGAGCAGGACGTTGACCCCGAGATATCCATTTCGGAGAGGGCACACGTCATAATGCCATACCATCGCGTTATCGACGGTATCGAGGAGGACGCCAAGGGAGACATGGCGGCCGGGACGACGGGACGGGGAATAGGTCCCTGCTATGAAGACAAGGTCGGGAGACGGGGCGTCCGCGCACTCGACCTGGTGAAACCCGACTCTCTCCGGGAAAAACTCGAATACGTCGTACCGACCAAGAGAGCCCTTGTGGAGGACGTCTTCGGAGTCGAAGCCGGTGAGGCGTTCGACGCCGACGAGATATACGAGCAGTATGTCAAGTACGGCGAGGAACTCAGCGACAGGATAGTCGACGTCAGCAGACTCATCAACAGGAAGCTGGATCAAGACGAACGGGTGCTTTTCGAGGGTGCACAGGGAACCTCCCTCGACATCGACCACGGTATCTATCCCTATCTCACTAGCTCCAACACTACGGTAGGGGGTGCGTCGACCGGCACCGGTGTAGGCGTCACGAGACTCGACGAGACTGTCGGGATCATGAAGGCATATCTTTCCCGTGTCGGGACCGGTCCTCTACCCACAGAGCTCAACGACGAAATCGGCGACCATCTGGTCGAGGTGGGTGAGGAGTACGGAACGACTACCGGACGTGAACGACGTGTGGGCTGGTTCGACATGCCGATGGTCCGGCATGCAGCCGAAGTCAACGACTTCACGGGAACCGTAATAACCAGCATAGACGTCCTGGAGGGCCTGGATCCAGTCAAGTTATGTGATACATACACGCTCGACGGCAAGGAGGTCGAGTATATCCCAGCAGATATGGACGACTGGGCACGGTGTGAACCAAACTACGTCGAGTTCGACGGATGGGACGACGTAGACTGGGACGACATCGATGTATACGACGATCTGCCGGAGAACGCGAGGGTGTACCTGGAGTACATCGAGGACGCCATAGACACGTATTTCTACGGCATAAGTGTTGGTCCGGCGAGAAAACAAACAGTAATCAGGAAGAATCCCTTTAACAGTTAACGATGCACAAAGATCTACTCGACATAATATGTTGTCCCGTCTGTAAGGGTGACCTCGAACTTACCGTCGAAGAGGAAGACGAAGAGATAACTGTGGGGAACCTATACTGCGAGGAATGTGACGAGGAGTATCCGATACAGGACGGCATACCGAACCTCCTGCCTCCCAAGATGCGGGACGCGTAGACAGAACCTGGATCTGTTTACGTTCCATAGATCTGTTTACGTTCCATAGATCTGTTTACGTCTATCGAATCCGGTTCGGTTGCGGTGGAGTTTTCAGTCGCCGAACTTCTCGATAGCTATCTCTCTACGTTCGGCGTGATCTACGATCGGTTCGGGGTAACCGGGAGCGAGTTCCTTTCTCCTTTCCGTAGAGATTGAACTCCATCCGTGTACGTCGTCGGAATCCAACCCCCTTAGCGCTGGCACGTATCTCTTGATGTATCTGCAGTCCGAATCGTACTTTTCTCCCTGGGTGACGGGGTTGAAGACCCGGAAGTAAGGCTGGCTGTCGGTGCCGGTTGACGACGCCCACTGCCATCCTCCGTTGTCGTTGGCGGCGTCGTGGTCCACGAGCTTTTTCCGGAACCACCTGTATCCATACCGCCAGTCAGCGAGAAGATCCTTGGTCAGAAACGACGCAGCCACCATCCTGACCCGGTTGTGGATGAAACCCGTCTCCAGGAGTTGCCTCATTCCCGCGTCCACGAAGGGGTATCCGGTCTCTCCCCGCCTCCATGCCTCTATCTCCTCAGGATCGTTACGCCAGACGACATCGACGTCCTTGAAGTTCTCAGTAATGACGTAGGGATGGTGGTGGAGAACCTGGTTGTAGAACTCCCTCCACGCCAGTTGGCTCTCGAACTCCTCGACACCCTCGATTTCACGTTCGTTCCTGGGCTCCGTTTCCTGGACTGCGTGCCAAAGCTCTCTGGCTCCCAAGGTTCCGAAATGTAGATGGGGGGAGAGGCGTGACGTTCCCTCCGCCGCCGGAACGTCCCTCTCTTCGGCGTAGCTGTATACCTCGCCGTCTAAAAACTGATGCATGAGCTCCAGGCCCTTATCCCTGCCTCCCATCTGGGGATCCGAGACGGGTTGATCGAAGCCTATATCGTCGAGTTCCGGCACCTCCTGAAGAAGTTTCCCGGCGTCCGACGTTGGCTGTAACTCGACAAAATCGGGATCCGTATCCACCGGTTCCGGTTTCTGCCTGTCCTTCCATTTCCTGTAGTAATAGCTGTAGACCTGGTAGGGATCACCCGCATTGGTGTATATCTCTTCGGGTCCATGGAGATAGCCGTCGAGATATCTTTGACTCTCCAGATCCATCTCTTCCAGAGTCGATTCGACTTTCCTGTCTCGGCGTTTCGCGAGCGGTGTGTAGTCACGCCCCCACGTCACGACGTCGGCTTCATTTTCCAGAGCTACCTCCGGAACCAGTTCCTCTGAAGATCCTTGGAAGATAGCTAGTTCACTGCCCGCATCGGTGTATCTCTCCCGTAGTTCATTTAGGCTTTCCAGTAGGAACTTCGTCCTGGCGGGTCCCGAACATTCTAGAATCCCGGGGTCGAGGACGAACATCCCTGCTGTCTTGTGGTTTCCATGTTCGAGCGTGGCGTTGTCCTCGATCCGGAGGTCGCTCCGGTGCCAGTGGAGATGCAATGTGTTCCCGGGTATTCAGGGGATTTAATACCACATAAGTATAATGCCAAACCAGTGCAGGAACTAGAGGTTGAAATAGATGGGAAGAACTCCGTCGATCCGGCGGAGAAGAGGATCGAATGCTGCGACGGCATCGAGCTAGTTCTTACTAACTCCGGACCACCCGCCCACACCCATCTCGCGTTTACGAATCCGCTGGACGAGATATTCACGATAAATGAAAACAACATCTACGTCGAGGGCGAGAAAACTGTCGAACTTCTGACCGGACCCGTCGGTGAAACAAGCGAGGGATACCTGGAGATGACTACGGGTTACGGATCCAATACCGAACGTGTAAGAATCGTGGTGGAGCCGGAGATGGAGATGGAGGAACAGGAGCCGGTTCATGAGGTGGAGGTAGACGAATCCCTGGCGGAGCCACGGGGTGAGATCAAGGTCGAGAGAGATATGTCCGAGAAAGCCGTGATGGTGGGGGTGGCAGTCGCGGTTTTACTGCTATTGATAGCGGGAGCGGTACTGGAGTACATCTGGCTTTCCATCGTGATCATTGCCGCGGTAGTCGTGGCTTTCCTTTTCTGGTGGAGATAGACGCATCGAAAAACTCACTTACCCCACGCCCACAATAAGTTATGTCGGGTCGGTAGGGTAGCTTGGTATCCTTGTGCCTTCGGGTGGCATAGACCGCAGTTCAAATCTGCGCCGACCCATGAACGATTGAGCGGAGCGATTGAGTGAATGGGGAGAAGTAGTTTGAACTCAGCGAGTTGCAGTCCCGGTACGGTGCTTTTAGCGCCGCACGCCCGGAACGTCTCGATTTCAGTTCAAATCTGCGCCGACCCATGACGAGCGGATTTTTGAACGAGTGAATGGTGTCAGGTAGTTTGATCTCGAAAAGACACCGACCGTGGATGGAACGGAGTGACTGAACCGATATGTCTCGCGACGCAGTTCAAATCTCCATACTACAGTATCATCACGGTCCTAAATTCAGCGTACCTTCCATGACATCGACGGGCATCGCTTTGCCAACCCAAGAGTACTTCTCTAGGGTTTCCTTGACATCGCTGGGTTCTGTATCTTCAGGTAAGTCGGTGTTCTCCACTACTTTCCTCAAGATCTCAGTACTACTCCTGGACGAACTCTTCCTGTCTCCGGCATCCTGACTGTTTCTATCGGCGGATCCCCAGGTTCCTCTGCCCGGCCCGAAGTTTTTCCGGTCGTCGGATCTCTCGTGGCTTCTGGAGTTCTTAGATTCTGTTTCCTTGCTTTCCGAACCCTTGGTTTCGGTTTTTTCTTCGTTTTCCTCTACCTGCTGTGTGTTATCGGACCTGGCTTCTTCCGAATTCCTTGACTCGTCACTCCCTTTGGATTTCTGGTTATGCTCCTGTTTATCGGTGCCTTTCTGTTCGTTATTTCTTTCCTCGTTAACCTGCTTGTTATGTCCCTGGTTGTTTTGGTTGTTGTTCTTGTTCTGTTCCTGGTTTTGATTCTGGTTATTTTTGTTTTGGTTGTTTTGGTTCTGGTTTTGGTTGCTTTTCCGGTTTTTTTCGTTGTCGGTGTAGGCGTGTCCTTCGCCGTCCTTGTCTTCGTGTAGGCATACCCATCCGTCGCCGTTTTTGTCTATACCGTCCTTGTGGGCTGGTCCCGCCCGGACGTGTTTCGTAGTAGTGCTTTCGGAGTCGCCACAGTTGTGCGGTCCAAACTGGCCGCCCTGGTTTCCTCCCTTCATGTTATTTCCGCCTTTCTTGTTTTTACCCTGATTTTTGTTGTTTTGGTTGTTGTTCTTTCCCTGGTTGTTTTGTTTCTGGTTTTGGTTGTTGTTCTTGTTCTGTCCCTGGTTTTGATTCTGGTTATTTTTGTTTTGGTTGTTTTGTTTCTGGTTTTGGTTGTTGTTCTGGTTGTTGTTCTTTCCCTTGTTCTGGTTATTGTCAGATTCTCTGATTCCGTCGCCATCCCGGTCATCGTTGTCGTGGACCACGTATCTACCGTTGACGTACTGGATGCATACGTAGCCGTCTCCGTTCCTGTCACCTTTTAGAGGATCTTTGGCTCTTCCTAAATCCATTTCCTGTGCGGTGTCGACGGGGACGAGTTCACCGTCCGCACAGAACTCCTCGGTGTTCTGGGATGGCGAATTAGCCCCTCCTTTGTTCTGACCTCCGGCGTTCTGTCCTTGGTTCTTATTTTGGTTCTTGTTCTGGTTGTTGTTCTGTCCCTTGTTGTTATTCTGGTTGTTGTTTTGATTTTGATTGGAGTTCTTGTTCTGGTTGTTGTTCTGTTTGTTTTCTTCCTCGGTGTCCTCGACGTAGTTATCGACGTAGTTACCACCGGGTTTCGTGCAAATATAGCCGTCACCGTTCTTGTCACGGGGGTCATCTCCGACTTCCTTGTATGTCCAGCCATCGGGACAACCACCTTTCACGTATGGATCGTCGGTGCCGATACTTTCACCTTGTTTCCCGGAGTTTTGGTTCTTGCTCTGTCCCTGGTTTTGGTTGTTGTTCTGTTTGTTTTGTTTTTGATTGGAGTTCTGGTTTTGGTTGTTGTTCTGGTTCTTGTTTGAGTTCTGATTATTTTTCTTGTTCTTACCTTGTTTTCCGTCCTTCTCGTTATCAGTGTATGCGTGTCCCTCGCCGTCCTCGTCGGTGTGGACACATACCCAACCGTCGCCGTTCTTGTCCATACTGTCTTTATGGGCGGGTCATGCTCTGACATGTTTCGTTCTGGTACCTTCCGCATCAGCACAGTCGTGTGGTGGTACGCCTACCTGGCCGCCCTGGTTCCCTCCTTTCTTGTTATTTCCGCCTTTCTTGTTTTTACCCTGATTTTTGTTGTTCTGGTTGTTGTTCTGTCCTTGGCTGTTTTGGTTCTGGTTGTTTTGGTTCTGGTTGTTTTGGTTCTGGTTTTGGGTGTTCTCCTTGTTCTGGTTTTGACTCTTACTCTTTCCCTGACTGTTTTTGTTGTCCTCGTTGGATAACTCAAAAGTCAACGAGTCGGACCCGCCACCACACAGTCTGTCGTAACCCTTCTCACAGAGTTCGGACCTTTTTTCCTTGACCTTCTGCTTTATTTCTTCCTTGTCGTGTTTATCTAACTCGTTTTTTATGTCGGTAACTTCCACGGTAACACCGTCCTCAGTCTCGATTCTCAGAGTTCCACCATCTCCTTCATCTGAGCTCGACTTTCTAAGGTTTCCTCCGTTGTCTCCGTTACATGGGTCTCCCGCATCCCGCTGGCAGATACTGACTTTATCGTTCCCGGATGCCCCGGAGATGCTATCGCCCCTGGGTTCGGAACTCTTCTCGGGCGGAGGTCCCCACGGGCTATCTCCTCCGTCGTGGGGGCCGTACTGGCTACCTGGCCTTTGGTGTGAGTCCTCCGGCGGTGGTCCCCATGGACTGTCTCCCCCGTCGTGTGGACCTGCAACTGCGGGGAACACGAACGCCGTCAGCGCCAGGGCCGACACGGTAACAAAAACCAGCAGAAACCTTCGTGTATCCCTATTTTCCCCGAAGTTCATCTCTCCACCTCCTCGAAGGTGTCCGAGAGTATCCAAGCCTCGTTGGAAACCGTTCTGTCTCTGATCAACAACGTTTCGTTCTCGATTCTGCTTTCCAGGCCGTCACCGGCGCCGACGAAACCTCCGTTTGATTCGTACATTACACCTCAATATAACCCCCAGAAGCCTATATAAACCCCAAAAACTACACCCGGTTTTAGCACGTTTAACTCGGTTTAAATTCAGTTATAGGTCAACTCCTTACTGCGTTTCTCTCTCATTACTGTATACCTGGAGTGATCAACTATAGAAAGATTTATTAATAGTATTCCGCACGTTAACTCCTGGTGGAACCAGAGGACAGGGATAGATGGTAAGTATAGAAGGTTAGTATAGAAGGTTAGTATAGAAGCTTAGTATAGAAGCAGGTGGTAAAATGCGGGGATAGAAAGCCGTCGATAAAATAAGGATCTACGAAAGTCAGCGAGAGTGCCTCGGTGTCTGCGAAAATCATAGATTTTCGGGATTACGTAAATCAGAGATTTACGGACAACGCAAATCTATAGATTTGCGGAATACGGGAAATCTTCGATTCACGAGATGCTGATAGGAATAGGTGGATGTGGTCTGGTGATATATGTAGTGAAATTATTTTGTAGTCATTGTTTTCAGCGATTTTCTGTATCCATATTTTCTAGGTTTTTTCGACTTTTTCTAGTATTTTGTGTCGGTATTTTGGTGTCCATACGTAGTGGTAATTTATGTTATAGACTGTGTGGTTTGAACGTATTTCAGTCATATTTTCTGTATTACAACGTAAAGGTTAAGTAGATATATACTTAATTAATTATGTATGGCAACGAGGTTTACGTTGGATTTAAACGACGACTTATACAAAGAGTTCAGCAAAAAATGCATAGACGAAGAACGAAGTAAAGCCAGTGTAGTAAGAGAACTTCTAGAAGACTGGGTGGATGAATGACCGACGAAGACGACTTAGTAAAAACACTACCGTTACAACTCAAAATAAAAGAAGGTGAACCATCACAACTACACAACTACACAACTCTTGTCTAGAAGCACGAACCGTATATAACCAGACGATAAAACACGCTAAAGACGGAACAGATTGGGATAACATCGACACAGAGATAGAAGCTGAGTTAGTCAAAAACACCAAACAACGCATAGTAGCTAAATCGCTCGAAGCGATGGAAAACCACTACGAATACGACGACTACCAAATACCTAGCCACACTAAATCTGGTGAATACCCACTCAGGATGAACTACACCGAAGGATACAACCTATCCATAGAAAACAATAAAATACATTTCCGGGTCAGCACAAAACCATACAGATACATCAAAGGAACCGTCGAAGGCGACCCACCCCATCTAGACATACTAGAGAGAGCGTTAACAACTGATGAGTGGAGTATCGGTACGGCGGAAGCTTTCTTCAAGAACGGTAAGCCAGAGCTACACGTTAATGTCACTCATCAAGAGGAAAAGAAACCGGAGATAGTAAACCCAACAACAGTGGTTGGAGTCGATATAAACGAGGATAACGTATCACTTACTGCTTTATCTAGCGATGGTGTTGAGGATACGTTGGTTGTTGATTTCCCAGAAATCAAGTATGAACGACATAGGTTCTTCACTATACGTAAACGAATACAGAACGCCGGGAAAAATAGTGTTCAGGAAACTTTGAGTGGTAGGGAAAAACGGTTTGTATCCGATAAACTCCATAAAGTTAGCCGAGTAATCGTGGAGTTCAGCCGTAAATTCAGTAACCCTTGTATAGTCTTTGAAGACCTCAAAGACATAAGGGAGGATATGGATTATGGTACACGGATGAATCGACGCTTGCACCACCTACCATTCCATGCACTACAGCAATACACAAGCTATAAAGCTGGTTTTCAGGGAATACCTGTAGGAAAAATTAATCCAGAGTATACCAGCCAAGCCTGTAGTTTAACCAACTGCGGTCAGACTGAGAAAGCTAACCGGAATAGAAAACGGTTCAAGTGTAAGGACTGTGGTCATCAAGACCATAGTGACCGTAATGCAAGCGTCAACATAGCAAAGAAAGGAATAGAAAAATACTGTAATTGGAATGTGCCTGCCCTCAAGAAACTTCCACAGGTTCGGAAGTTGCGACAGCATGGCATCGAGGCTAGTGAACAGCCTAACCGCAATCCAAACACTCGTTTGAGTCCGAATAAGGATAGTATGGCGACTGAGTGTATGGAAGTGTAGTGATAGAAATATCCATAACTAAACTGCGGGAAGACCCGGAGCTTGACTCCGGAGTAAGTTCACGTCAAAATAATTGATCTTTCAAACCAACGATAAGTTGGGGGATGCAGATTTACCTTGACAGGTGATGGATTGAGGCTTGGGGATTGACGGGTCTCACCGTGGTGTTTTCTCTGTGTGGCATCTATCGATCAGTATTCCCGGGATTTCACTGGGAAGCACGTCGACTTTCGTGATTATCGGCCGACGTCGTGGGAGCTAGATAGATGAAGTCGGATAAACTGCGTTTAATTCGGGTGAATTCAGGTTCAGGTTGTCGGTTACATAAGTTTTCCCGCCACGGATATATTCCTACATGAACCGAGAAAGAACCCGTACTTTGTCAGCAGCTCCACGTAGCCCCGGTTACAGACGAACCCAATTTACACCAAACTGTTATAATAAGGTACCAGAAAGATTGAACTACATATGCCCCGAGCAAGATACCTCGGGTTGGTGATGTTGATGGCGGTAGCTGTGGTTCTCGGGAACGCACCCGCGGTTTCGGCGGCTCCAGGTGCGCCAACAGAGGGTTTCGGGAGTTTCGCCAACCCTCTACCGAACCAGCAGCTAGACATGGAGGTGAACGAAGTCTCTCTAACTATCGATATACAGGAGGATGGATCGGCTGTATGGAGGATGGACTACCGTATAGATCTATCGGGTAACCGATCCGCCGCTTTCGCCGATCTGAGGAAGAAGATGAAAAGGAACGATAGCTATCTTGAAACCGGGTTCCGCGACAGGATCAACAAGACGGTTTCGGTCGCCAGGAACGAGGTTCTTAGACCCATGAGGGCGGAGAACATCTCGGTCGAGGCACGGGAGAAACAGGTGCCCGAGCACCACGGACTAATCCGGTACAGCTTCGACTGGAAAGGGTTCGCGGAAAAACAGGTCGGCAAAGAGAGAAAGCTGTCGACCGGCGAGGCGTTAAGAGGTATGTTTCTTGAGGAACACAGCACACTCATCATCTCCTGGCCGAAGGGATACACGTTGAAGTCGGTATCCCCCGAACCCGATAAAAAGAGGGAGGGAGCGGCAGTATACCAGGGTCCGCGGGAGTTCGTATCCGGTAGACCGAAACTTACCGCCACGAGCGACTCCAGTAACCTTACTTCGATACTGTTCGGCGGGCTTATCGTAGTAACACCTATACTGGGTGGAGGTTTCCTCGCTCGAAGAGGTCTAACAAGATGGAAATCAAAAGAAGAGAAGGAAGACGTGGATACTATACAGGACGGAACTGCGGATAAGAAAGATGTAGCTGAAGACGTGGAAGAAACTATGGAGAAGGCTGAACTGGAATCGGATACGGAAGAAACCCGGGTAAGTGAGCCCGATCCGGAGCTTATGAGTAACGAGGAGAGGGTACTCCACAAACTCAGGGAGAGCGGCGGAAGGTTAAAACAGAAAGATCTCGCCGAAGACCTGGACTGGACCGCGGCGAAGACCAGCCAGGTCGTCGGAGGGATGCAGGAGGAAGGCGATATCGAGAAGTTCCGACTGGGAAGAGAGAACGTTCTGGCGTTACCCGAAGCCTCATTAAAGGACGAACCAATCGATGGTGGCGACGATGACGGGGACGATACGGGGAACGGCGGAGACGGCGACGACGGTTACGACTTCGGAGGTGGTGCCGTATGAAACGTTTTACCGTCGTCTTGGTACTTGGTGCCTTGTTGGTGGCTACACCTACGGCGACAGTTTCCGCGGAGCAACACGATAAAGTTGAGGCGTCCCCAGGAGGCCAGATTTCTGCGCTGTCGGAGATCCAGAGTTCCGAGATTGAGAACGGTCTAGAGATGATGGAGTACCGTCAAAGAATAAGTAACTCTAGCAACTCGACACAGGTCAGGGAGAGGTACAGGAAACGCGTAAAGTCGAGGCTCGAATCGCTGCGTAGAAAGGTGGATGCCCTGGGATCAGGTGACAGGGCAGATCAAGTACCGAGGAAAGAGGTTCTCAACTCCAGGATCCGTTCGCTCGGAAACGTCGCTTCCGAGGTAGGCTCCTCACCTGAGGTTATTGAGGAGATAAGGAAGCTTGAAAAAGAGACCAACGTTCAACTGAGGGACAACACTCCGACGTTTGACGTCCACAATCTCCAGAGAAGCTACAACAGCTGGCTCGAAAACTCCTCAAGCGCCACCGATTTCCTACTGGGGTCGGAACGCGTTAACGTAAAGGTGGAAACTCCCGAGGGTTTCGAGAGATACTACCTCATCTCCAAGAACGGCAGGGTGGTGGATTCTGGTAATGGAAGCCTTGACAATCCCACACTTACTGCGGATAGCGACGTCTGGACCCTCACCAGAATAAGGGATGCCGAAAACTCGAAAAAGGAGTTCTTCAAGGCGTTGAACGCCGGGGACCTAAAGTACAGACCAGTAAGTATCGGAAGCAAGCTTAAGTTCGGTTCAATCGAGTCGGTAGAGTACGCAGCCAGAAGCGTCGGTAACTTCATCGACGCAGTAACCTTCTGGAACTAGGTATTGGGTTTGTCTACTCTGGAAATGGAGTTCAGGGACTGAAGGGAGTGGGATGTTCGATAAAACCTGCTTGGGATATAGTTGGCTTGGGGTATGGTTGGCTTGGGATATAGTTATAGTCTGTAGGAGTTATCTGAGAGTTAACTGACTTTAGGTGAAAGAGGGTGACGTTTCAAATCCTCCTTTTCTGGTTCCTCGCTACGTACAGGGATCCAGTTTAGTTCTCCGTCGTAATGGAACGCTCTGTGGTTCTGTTCCGGATCTATCACGGTTAACGATAACCAGTTATTGTCGAGGATTTCTTTGAGTTTCTTGTTTCCGGACAGGATTTTTTCGACACGTTGAACCGGTGCGTGTATGAACGTCGTTAACCTAATCGGCTGGTGGTATGGTTCTTCGTGTGAGGCCATAAGGGACTGGAGCGGAAGGCCTGTCATCAGGTCACCACCATTACCCTGGTACACGCCGAGGTTTCCGACCGGATTCTGAGTTATCTTCGAACCGCTGCCGTATACACTGTTGTCGACAGTCGAAAAGTAGTACTGGCTGTTGATCCATTGCGTAACCACCATTGGTCCCGACATAATGGCTTCGAGTGCTTCACCTTCCGGGTCCGTTTCCCAGTCGTAGGAATGGAGGAAAGTACGGCCGTCGAGATCTATTTCTTCGGTGAGTGAACGTGGACCTACCACGAATCCCGCGTTTCCGGCAAGACCCCACTCGGGTCTGGTTTCAGCCCAGTCGTGGGCACGGCGTTCGGTCTCACGCAGCCCCGATCCGGCTTCCGTACCCATCTTTCCGGCGCGTTCCTCCGTTGCACCCCTACGTGCCTCCACGAGGTCGGAACGGAGGCTTTCGACCTCCTTCTGGTGTGTATCTGGCAGGCTTTCCGTGTACAGCTCTATCTCGTCAGTCGTAGTGTTGTGTTCGCCGGCGAGAAATACGGTATCGTCGGGTATATCTATACCGCGATCACGTAACTTTCTACGTACTATATCCTCGTTACATATCGAAGCCAGTACGCGTGCGCTCGGTCCACCGGGGTTGGCGGCACAAGCACCGCAGTCGAGGCTCGAGTCGAATGGATTGTTTTCGGTTCTACTGGCGTGACCGACGAACAACACGATACGTGAGAACCTTTTCCATCCCATGAGTTCGAACGCCGTCGCCGCGTACTCGATCTTTTCGTCGACCGTCAACCCCGTCGGGAGTTCGTTTTCCGAGCCTGGTTCGTGATCGAGGTCCGGGTCGCAGAACTCGTGACTGTCGGGGACGTGGCGGTCTGCGATACCGAAAAAGTCTCTTAGACGCGTCGGTAGCAGGGTTTTCGCCGCAAGTGCCATTCCGTATCCAACGCCGGCGTTTTCAACAAAGCTGAACGCCGTAGCGGCGTTGGTTTCGAGGCTCTCTATCGCCGATTTTGCCGCCTCTACCGTGTCGTTGTAACGGTGGTACTCTTCTCTACCATTATCTGTTTCGACGGGTTCTTCCTCAATGTAGTGTTCAGCCTCAACAACCGGAGGACAGGCATCCACCGTGGTTTCTAAGTCGTATTCGGAGTATCTCATCGGGATTCCGAAGAAGCCGGCGTATCCATGGGTCTCGTAGTCGCCTACCTCCTCTATATGTCTACGGATTATTTCGCTACGTGTGTCGATACAGAAAACCATCTGTGCGTCCGGACGGCTTTCCCTGGACTTCCCTCCCACTGTAACGAATGATGGCTGATCCAGGGATCTGGCGGCGTCGGTAAGGGAGTTCACTAACTCCGAACGGTAGGTCTTCTCCCAGCACTGGAGCCAGAGTTCCTTGACGGGGATTCCGGTCTCTACCTCCTGCTCGTTCTCAGATACGGCTTCCGAAGTAGCTTCGGTACGGAACTCTGCACCGTATCCGTCGGCAAGGCCGAGACGGACCGCGAGATATCCCGTTAAACTGATGGGGTACTCTTTTTGCCAGGGGGTTTCGTCGGATATTCTTTGTTTTATGAATCCCGTCCATCCCGGAAGTTCGGCTAGCTGGCGTTCGAGAATACTGTGCCAGCTATCTTCCGGATATCCTTCGAGAGATTTTTCTATGTATCTGATCGGTTTTTCCGGGAGGTCGCTGGGTTCGTTGATACCGGGAACCTCTTCGTCGTATGGCGCCAGTTCACGGAAAGCGGAATAGAATCCCTTTTCGCGGTCCGGCATAGGCCACTCGCTCTGCCCCTGGTCCAAGAATGATGACAGCCATTTGGTAAGTACCGAATCGACGGGGTTTTTTCCATCCATTCCGGATTCATTACCCTCCGACTCCTCCATATGTTCCAGGGAAACCTCTGGATCGCTCCTGTATCCGTGTTCGGCAAGTTCGCTGCTGAGCATCTCCCTGTCGATCTTTCCCGACTTCAGTGCTTTCCTGAAGAGTTCGGCGCTGGGGTAGCAGGAACCACCCAGGACGTCCTCGGCGTCTTCAACTGCTTCATGGAACGGTTTATCCTCGAATCCAGCCAGCGGGTTCGCCGTGACGAATGAATGCAGTGGCCAGACATAACCTATGGAATCGGCTGCCGTTTCTATACTTTTCATTATTTCTGATTCAGTGTTCATTGTAATCCTCCTTCTCTGTCAGAACCGTTTTGTTTGGTGGACGGCTCGCGTTTAACAGCGTAACGTAGAGCCGTCGGCTGCGCCTGTAGATACCCGTCTCGATAGCGAGATATGCTGCCACGAAGGCTAAACCGATCACGGCGTGTATGGCGTTTAGATCAACGGGCTGTCCGACTGCAGGAAGGCCGATTAGCATACCCTCTACGAAGTTATAGGCGGCTGCGTAGATTACAATCGACGGTAGGGCAATCAGGGGTACTGCCCCGTAACTTATTACAGCAGGTACCGACGACAGAGCCGCGAAACGGTACGTGGCATCCATTACGGTAAGTACCACCAGAATGGTTAGTATGACTCCTCCGTTGAGTTTCGTACCCTTGCCTGTCAGCAAGGCGAATAGAACCGCGGCAGCTAAACCGGTGGCGGCTACGACCAGGACGGCAGTGAATCCGAGTGAATCCCCCGACTCTGAAAACCCTGGGGATTCATGTGAGACGTTACTTCCGGACGACAGGAACTGGTACGCCTTGTAGAAACCGTGAAGAATCAGGTGGGTAATAGCAGCTGCGAAGAAACCCAGTCCGGCCTGCATAATCATGAAACCCATCTGTCCCACAGTCGAGCATCCGAGCATACCCTTGACGTCTGTCTGAACTGTCTTCATGAGTTTACCCAGCAGGGCGCTCGATGCACCTGCCAAGACGACCACCAGCATGAATCCCGGTTCGAAGTTAACCACGGGTGCGAAACGGACGAGGAGTATACCTCCTGCGTTTACGAAGCCGGCGTGCATCAATGCTGATGCCGGTGTGGGAGCCGTCATCGAAGCCATTAACCAGCTATGAAAAGGTACTAAAGCCGACTGAATCATCGCCGCAAGCAGGATGGAGCCGGCGGCTAAAAACAGCACCAGAGAATCTGAGTGCAGTACATGTATGGCGGTTCCTGTAATGGTCGTGGATCCAGTCCACGTAAAGAGTGCAGTTAGCCCAACTCCCAGGGATACCGTGCTTGCGAGGAAGTATTTTCGGGCTAAAGACTCCGACACCTTAGCCTGGGTCCAGTTCTCGTCGTATCCTATCAGTTCCGACATGATCAGTCCCATAAGCAGCCACATACCGAGAAAGATGACGAAACCGTTCGACGCTACAAGCAACATAACTGTCAACGTGAAGCAGAAAATGTACGTGAAAAACTTCTCTTTGTATCTGCTACCCTCCATGTATCTTCTGGAGTAGCTGTGGATTATTCCGCTGAAGAAGGTAACGGTCACCCACATTACGACAGTCAGCCCATCGATTACCATGAGGCTTCCCAGTTCCGGAGTTTCACCGCTCCAGAGATTTAGAGCCAGTATACCGAGAGATATGATCCAGAGCAGCCATGTGGTCTTGGTAAGTACAGAAGGTAGTCTCGGTTCACTGACTTCCGGAACGGGTAGCTGTCCTGCTGTCGTTTTCTGGTTTTGTTGACTCATGTTTAACTCCTTTTTAAGTTATCTACAGTTTTAACTCTCAGTTCGGGCTTCCCATTCAACATCCCCATTTAACACAAATACGAACATAATGACTATTAAATCTGTTTAATTTACCATAATGTTAAGGAAAGGTGGATATTAGAACGTAATGGTTATTGAGGGGTATATTTATAATAGAGATCTGCTTTATATAGCAAATTATAACCCTGAATCATCAACTTAGGTTTACACTGTTTACTTATGGCTTATCCTGTGTGAGGATGTCCTGGACCCCGGTTATTTCCGTTTCGGTACCTGTTACCTTGTAATGCTCGTCCACTCTCGAACCATATACGCCGTCCTGGTCAAAGATATATCCCGATACCGTCGTACTTACCGGTAGTTTTTGTTCCAGGAACTCCACCTGACGGCCGACGTTGTACTCAACGATACGATGTTTGGTTTTATTCATATGGGTGGAACTGTCAACGATACCCTCCTCGAAAGCACGTTTTACGAGGGAAACCAGTGGATCGAGGTATACTTCTATTCCTGGTGGTACCTCGGTATTCCGGCCGAAGCACCTGTCGCATGAACGGGAGACGACGTCACAGTCGGTATGGCCGACGACGAGAACTGCGCCGACGTTGTACTCGTCAGTCAACCTTTCGAGTTCCCTGTTGAGTACGGTATCGCCGTTACATTTTACCCATACTTGGTTAGCCAGTGTCTTGATACTGATCTGTTTGCGCGGTTGGTCCAGGGTGGGGGTAAGACTATTCGGGTTTCTCATGCACATCGAACAGGTTACAACGACCACGGCTTCAGTACTCGTGCTGCATGTATCGTTTACTGAAACTTCGGATCGATCTTCCAGAATTTCCCGGATTAGTGCTGTTTGATCTTTTCCCATGAGAGTTTTTCACCTCGTGTTAACGACCTGTTTAACGATATAACTTCGTTGGATAAACAAATTGTTCTTTTTACCTCTAATATTTACCATAGTGTTCGGGTAAAACAGGTAGGCAACAGGTAAGTAATACAGGGACCGGGATCATTCAGCCGAAATTGAAAACTGACGGTCGAGGGAGTTGTGAACAGGGGTCGTTAGATATCCTGGATCTGTTGCCACGAAGGATGGGGGAGACAGGGTAATTAAGGGTTACAGTTAAGGAAAAGAAAGGAAGGATGGAGATATTTCACGCGGAAGAGCCAGTACCATTTACAAGCTGTGGTTTAATCACCTTGATTGGAGTTTGACTGGGTTTAGTCTTGGTTGGATTTGGTTAGTTTTTAGTCTTGATACGTTCTCACTCTCCATCCTCACCGTCCCTAGAATCGAACTTACCGAACGGAGTTGTTTCGTGTCTCCGAACCAGAACTTCGTCGGAGACCGTCAAACCCATGTCCAGCAGTTCCTGTGCGACAGGTGTAATGTCGCTGTCTGTTTCGCCCACGACTGTCACCAGCAAGTTCTCCTCCCCTGTAACCAGTTCCTGGACGGAAACCACTCCATCGATATCCATAATATCCGGGATCAAGCCTCCTCTCTCAGGAATGGAGGCGGTACAGAACAGTAACATCTGGAGCGGATAACCTGATTTTGCGTAGTCCACCTCGGCCCTGTATCCCTTTATTACATCCCTGCTCTCCAGACTCTGGATCCGTTTGCGAACCGTGCTATCGGATGTTCCAGTGCGTTCCGCAATATCTCCTGACGAAATATTTCTGGCGTCTTCCTGGAGTGCATGGAGTATCGACTTGTCTACCTCGTCAATGTCCTGATCAACCATACCTAATAACTCAGGCGTGATAGACAAAGGTACTTCGGCTCTTCACTCCGTGAGAAACAGAAAACAACCAAATACCGTAAAATCCGTTACACTGAGATTTTTACGAACCGGAGTCGTTTGCGGAGCCTATGTCTTTGGTGGAGTTTGTGTTGTTGGTAGAACGGGTGTCTTTGGTGGTTTCAGTGTCTTTGGTGGAGTCCGTGTTGTTGGAATCGGTTTCCTTGGTCGAGTCCGTGTTGTTTGTGGAGCCGGTATCCTTGGTGGAACCTGTGTCCTTGGTGGATCCAGTGCCGTTAGCGGGTATATCTGTTCTTTTCTTCGCTTTTTCTAACCAGCCGGGAGCCTTGAGATCTCCCTGGTCCGTGATAGTTACCTGCCACTCAACCATTTGGTTTTTCGCGGTGTCTTTCTTTCTATAGTATCTTACTAATCCGTTTTCCTGGATCCTCATCGTGATGTTATCCACCGAGTCCTTAATCTCGACGCTGTTTTTACCGTCTATCTGTATCTTTTCGACAGTCTGGTTCTGTTTTACTATACCCTGGAACCTATCGAGGTCCGTGAATAGTTTCTTGGACGGGCTCGGGAACTTCACCGACTTACCCCCACCCTTTCCAAACCTGGACTGGTTGCCCCTATCGGTTACCCCGGTCATGATTAGGTAGATGGAGGGTTGGTCTGCGGCGTCCCAGGTGTTCTCGGTAGCCTTGAGTTCTCCGTTGACATACTCCTTCTTCTTCATGTATCTGTCTCCCTCCTTGTCCTCCATAACCTCGTTTACCTGTGTCTTCTTATTGTCCTTGACAATAGTAACTACCGTCGAGTTCTGTTTGAATGCACCTTCAGACAGGTGTTTCATGTGGCTTTCCCTTAGCTTGGTGAGGTTCTCCACTCCATTTTCTGTCACCCCGGGCGGATAGGTGATACTCTCGGAACCGTCACTGTTGCCGTTATCCGGGGACTGGGTGAGACATCCTGATAGCGATACTAAAATCACTGCTAGAACAATTAGAAACGTTTTTCCCCTCATTCTTGTGTTTATTTCCAAGTCATCCAGATTTAATTATCTGTTCATAAGAGTTCGATTAAAGCCTAGATTTAACTCCTGTTTACCGTAGGTATTCGGCAAGAGTTTATAGCTCCGTCCGGGATTTTTCACTGGTATGATTGTATTCGACGGTGACTGCCACGAGGAAATGGTTGAGCAGGCGAGGGATGGTGTTCCCTACGAAATCTGCGGAGTGCTTGCTGGGGAAAGCAACCGTGACGAAGTTCGAGTGGAGAGAATCTATCCTGTAGAGAACGTAAGTGATACGCCAGAGGTCAACTATCTGATGGAGCCGGAGGAACAGCTTCAGACTCTCGACAAGATCGAGGATGATGGCTTCGAAGTCGTAGGTTTCTACCACAGTCATCCTGAGGGACCCGAGGTACCGAGCGAGACGGACGCCTCCCGGGCGAACTGGCCAGACTATTCGTACGTCATAGTTTCTCTGGGGAGGGACGAACCGTTTGTAGGTTCATGGCGATGGACGGGTGAGGAGTTCGAGAAGGAGACTGTAGAGTTAGAAGGGTAGCGGTGTATCACGGTTTGATCAAGGGTCCCCGGCAGCATTCTCCGGTTTTCTCCAAAACGAACTACTTTTGACTTGAACACGTGAATTTATGCTAAATGCCTGTGATCAAGATTCCCGCGGTGTTGAGCGACACCGGTGGCTCGAGGGACGTGGAAGTCGAAGGGGAAACGGTAATAGAGGCGATAGAAAGCTATACCGAAACGGACGGTCCAGAACTTGAGGAGAACGTACTCGACGATGGCGAAATAAAGGAGTACATCAACGTCTACGTAAACGGCAAGGATGTCAGGAACATACAGGGCGTAGAAACCCCCATCGAGTCCGACGACGAGATACGCGTAATTCCCGCAGCCAGCGGCGGAACCACCATCTCCCTGTATATATAGCTTCCTCCCTTGATTCTCCCTGTATATATAGCTTCCTCGCTTTATCTTTGTACTCCGGACTGACCTATTAAAACCGGTCCTCAGAAACTTTCGGCGTTTCTCAACGAAAGCTCTATCTGTTCCTTTACGTTTCTGTCCAAGGATTTCTGGTGTCCTGCATGCATCTCCTCGAACTCGTCGACTTCATCGAGCAGCTTTTTTATACTTGATTTCAGGGTCTCCCTGTCACCTTCGGCTAGGTCGGTTCTTCCGAAGGACCCTCCCGCGAAAACCAGGTCTCCTGCAAAAATAACACCGTCTCCGTACAGACATACGTGGTCGTCTTTATGTCCAGGGGTGTGTATTACGTGGAACTCGACGCCACCCATCTCTACGGCATCTCCCTCCTTCAATGGATGATCTACGTGTGGGTTTTCAGTGTCGTATCCCCATGCTTCCAGGTCAAACACCTCCTTGATTTTATCCAGTGCACCGACGTGGTCCGGATGGGTATGTGTCAGAATGACCTTGTCGATACCGTCCACCCGATCCTTGATCTTGTCTATAACCGAGTCGGTGTTACCTGCGTCCACCAGCGCCGTCGTACTTCCGGGTCCGTCGGTAACCAGGAAGGCGTTGGAGGTGAACTCGAGAGAGCCACGGTTGAGGTTCGTGACGTTCATCTTGTTTCATCTTTGTCCGCCACCCAACATAACCGTTTGCCGAGTAACCACGTCCTTACCCTGTATTTTAGATGTATTTTGGGGCCTGTATTTTTGGAATGATGTATCTTTGAGCCATGCCTGCCTGGATTTATCGGAAGAAACGGAGGCAACCGCCTCAGGTATAAGTATGCAAAGATAATATTTAGCCATCGAGACAAAGTATGGCGTTTTTCAGCGAGACCACCGAACCATGCGGGGACTGCGGCGAACTCAAGGGGGGCGCCAATCTTAGGACTGACGTCTTCACGCGGAACAGCGGTTTCCGTGGTGGAGAGGACGAAACCTACTGTCCCGCGTGTTTCGTAGAAAGGAACGATGGCTTAAGATACCTCCATATCCTCGAACCCGGCTGGTGCGACGGCAAGTTGGTCGCCGCCAGCAGAACCCGTGGTTTCGTGGACCGCCTCTCCCGTCGCGTAGGTTCATTGCCGATCTACTTCGACGGGATGGATACCGTTCCGCTTGAGGAGGCGTGGAGGGAGTCCGATCTACCTGGCCATTACTGTCGGGAGGTCGCACGGGGTATACGTTCAGTAAACAGAAACGTCTATACATCGGTGTCGAGGGACGAAGACTCGATGATCGATCTCTTCAGCTATCTCTCCGACGAAGGACGATCCGAGATCTGGAGGAAGCTGTACGACGACTTCCTGTCTACCGACACTCTTACAGAAATTTCGCGCAAGGACGACGTACGTCGAACCGTGAGGGAGAGGTATTCCTTACTGTCGGATCACCGACACACGTCTGTGGTCGAACGACGCGTATGGAGTTATCTGAAGGAGAACCGCGAAAACCAGCTTTCGAAACGAAGCCGTGTGTCGGTAAACAATCAGGACTCGGGAAGGAGGTTCGAACGGTTCTTCGAGGAGTACTGCGAAGACCTGGGGATCGAAGTTCGCCGCGACTCGGCATCCGCGGTCCGTGATCTCTATCCCGAAAGTTACGGGGAGCTTTCGGCGTGTTTCGGAAACGGGTTGCCGGGTATACCCGACTACTTCGTCGAATCCCCGGAGGGACAGAGCCGCGTCTCTACAGATGGAGGATGGTTTCCGGACGGTGACTGTTTCGTGGAGGTTAAGTACGGATCGAGCAGGCTGAGCGATCGACAGGCACGTATGGTTCCCTACCTCAAGAAACTGGGTTTCGATGTCTACGTTCTCAGGGGTAAACCCGAGGGGCCGCGGTTCGAGCAACGGTAGTAAAAACCGATTTACCGAAGTTTTTAACCGCTGTCCATCAATCGTGATACATGGACTACGACGAGCTGGGACTGAAGGCTGGACTCGAGATCCACCAGCAACTCGACACCGAGTCGAAGCTTTTCTGCGGATGCCCCACCGAACTCAGGAAGGAGGACGACGCCGTCCGGAAGTTTGAACGTTACCTCCACCCCACAAAGAGCGAACTGGGGGAACTAGACGACGCGGCACTTGAGGAGAGCATGATTGACCGGGTGTTCCGGTACAGGAGCTACGACAGTACGTGTCTGGTGGAGGAGGACGAGGAGCCACCCCATCCGATAGACAACGAAGCTATAGAGACGGCGTTGGAGGCGGCGGAACTCATGGATATGACGCGGGTCGACCAGGCGCACGTTATGAGGAAGCTGGTGATCGACGGATCGAACACCAGCGGTTTCCAGAGGACGAGTTTGGTAGCGTACGACGGCGTAGTGGAGACAAGTGAAGGCGACGTCGGCGTAGACTCGATGTCTGTAGAGGAGGAGTCCGCCCAACGTCTCGGAGAGTTCGAGGGCGGGGTGGAGTTCTCGCTCGACCGGCTAGGCATACCTCTCGTGGAGATCGGCACAGATCCCGACATCCGTTCACCAAGCCAGGCGCAGGAGACGGCGGAAAAGATCGGTATGTATCTACGATCCACGGGCAAGGTTAAGAGGGGTCTGGGAACGATACGTCAGGATCTCAACGTCTCGATCGAGGACGGTGCCCGGATTGAGATGAAGGGGGTACAGGCACTTGACATGATAGGTGAACTCGTTGAGCACGAGGTGGAGAGACAGTTCAACCTCGTCGAAATCGCCAGCGATCTCCGGGAAAGGGACGCTGAAGTCGACGAACCTCAGGACGTTACCGAGGTTTTCGAGGACACCGACTCAGGAATAATCAGTGGCGCGGTAGAGGGCGGTGGAGCGGTCTACGGCGTCCGTCTGGGCGGATTCGATGGACTCGTGGGACGTGAGGTCCAGACGGATCGCCGCCTGGGTACCGAGCTAAGCGACCGGGCGAAGAAGATGGGTGCGGGTGGACTTTTCCACACCGACGAGCTACCGGGTTACGGTATCACGGAGGAAGAGGTTTCCGAGCTACGTGACGCCGTGGATGCTGAGGTTGAAGACGCAGTCGCCATCGTCGCCGACAGCGAGGAGGTTGCGCGGAAGGCGGCGGAGGCGGCACAGGACCGCGCCGAACAGGCTATAGAAGGGGTGCCCGAGGAGACGAGGGACGCCAACTCCGACGGCACTTCGAGCTACCTTCGACCCCTCCCGGGTGCGGCAAGGATGTATCCCGAAACAGACGTTCTCCCCGTCGACCTCCACGAAGTCCACGTGGAGCAGCCGGATCTGTTGAGTGAACGTTCCGAAAGATACGTCGAGGACCACTGTCTGGGTGAAGACCTTGCGCAGCAGGTGGCGTTCGGCGAATGGATGCCGGTATACGAGGAGGCAGTCGAGGAAGGCGTCGACCCTACCCTTGCGGCACAGACCCTGGAGGGTACGCTGACTGAACTCAGAAGGGATGAGGTCGACGTGGAGTCGCTGGATGGCGACGACCTCCTTGGATGTTTCCGTCTCGTGGATCAGGACGAAGTCGCGAAGGAGGGTCTCCCCGATCTTATCGAGTCCGTCGCCGAACATGGAGAACCTCCCGCGGAACTTTTGGAGGAACTCGACCTCGGGAGCGCCCAGGAGGACGAGGTAGCTGAAGCCGTAGAGGATGTGCTCGACAGGAAACAGGATCTCATAGATGAGGAAGGTATGGGTGCATTCAGCGGCCTGATGGGTGTCGTGATGGGGGAACTACGTGGAAAAGCCGACGGCGAACTGGTCAGCGACGTCCTGAGGGAGAAGATACAGGAAAGGATGTAGGTTTTTGAGGTATGGA
>JBDGRN010000076.1:0-23266 GCA_042218125.1 Halobacteria archaeon
CTTACTTTTTCGAGGAAGTCTATAACGTTTTCTTGTTTTGATCTTTCCTGGAATGAGACTACGGGTGTTCCGTTTAGGGGGTAGAATCCGAATGTGTTGGCGCGGTATAGTGTGGTGTTTTTTACTGTAGTTGTTTTTCCTTTTCCCCAGACTCTGACGGTGTTGCTGGTGGTTTGTGGTGATGTTTCGTCGAAAAAACCTATTACTGGATCTTCTACTTCAGTGTATGCTTTACCTAGTTTTTTTAAACCTTTCTTCGGCATCTTCCGGTCGTCTGTAGTCTTTGTGGTAAGGTTTGGACAGATTTAAACCCATTCTACGCAGCAACTTATAAACATTCCTTAAAGAATAATCAACATCATACCTCTCTTTTATATACTGATGTATTTCTTTCGTTGACCATTCATTTTCCTTCACTGCTTCCTTTAGATCATCAATTTCTTGGTCTGAAAGCTTCGTTGGCCGACCGCCACCATAATCCGGTGTTAGTCCCTCGAATCCTCCTTCATTCCATCTTTCCAACCAGTTATAGCCGGTGTTTTTCGATACTTCAAGACGTTTACTAGCTTCAGGTACCGAGACATCCTCATAAAGATATTTGATGAAAAGAAGACGTTCGAAGATCTTGGCTTCCCGACGCTTTCCCTTCACAAACTCATCAAGCTCACTCTTTGACATATGTTCCTCAACTAATTTTTCAGGAGTTCTGGGAATTATCAACCACCAAATAAACATACAATCTAAAAGTATAAAAAGTTTATTCAAAGACTATATAACCGGGAAAAACCGCACATGAGCCTCAAATAGGATGAGCTAGAAACTCCTAGTGAAGCGTTTGATCGGCTGCTGCCGACGCCGGAAGAGTTAGAAAATCATCTTAAAAATTCCGAGGAGGTCGAAGTCTAAAATGAAACGAAATCTTTCCCAGACAACACATAAACCAGGAACTGACCGTCGTTATAAAAACCTATTACGTTATTCAGGATACCTTCTTGAGTTACAGGGCTACTATCTAGGCCGTACTGTTTTAATCTTCGCGTTCAGGAGGTTTTAACTTCGTTTTTAGAAGTTGGTAACGTATTTAGAAGATGATAACGTATTCGCTTTTATGTCCGATGGAAAAGGTGGAGAAGAGGAGGATGTGGAGGAAAGATTTGATCAGATCGACCAGTTTTACAAGGGTGACGACGACTGGTACCGGGTAGATGACGACTACCTCGACGAACTTATCGACGAGAACAGGTTCGAGGTAGTCCCTGCAGTAGACATGAAGGACGGGGAATGCGTGCAGCTGGTACAGGGTGAGGAGGGTACCGGAAAAACCTACGGCGATCCCGTCGAGGCAGCCGAAAAATGGATACGGGAAGGCGCCGAAACGATACATCTCGTGGATCTCAACGGAGCCATCGATGGAGACAGACGTAACGCCGAAACCATTCGAGAGATCACGGAGGCCACCGACGTGGAAATACAGGTTGGCGGAGGAATCCGTTCCGTTGATGCAGCCAGGAAGCTTTTCGACTCGGGTGTCGACCGTGTGATCGTGGGAACGAAAGCAGTCGAGGAACCTGAGTTCGTCGAGGAAGTTTCGAGACACGGAGAAGTCATGGTTTCGCTAGATGCCCGCGAAGGTGAGGTACTGGTGGAGGGATGGAAGGAGGGTTCGGGTATAAGCCCCATCGAACTGGCCACAAAGTTCGAGGACCTTGGGGCGAGATCGATACTCTTCACCAATGTTGACGATGAAGGTCTACTCGACGGAGTCGACCCGGAGCCCGTAAGGAAAATTTCCGAGAAGGTATCGGTACCTGTTGTCGCGAGTGGCGGGGTATCCAAACCCACTGACGTCGAAAAGCTTTACCACGGCGGAGCATCCGCGGTGGTTGTTGGGACTGCGTTATACGAAGGTGAAGTCAGTTTACCGGAGTTGCAGGAAGCAGTCGGCGGCAGTGGTTGACTATCTAGGACCGGTTCGGGTTCCGGAAAACAGGTTTTGTAGATAAAACATTTGCCCGGTAAACAAGACTGTAATTCCTGGATATGCTGTTACTACCTCCGCTACATAACCATGGTTTATGTTATCCGGTTACCTACTTACGGTTGAATTAACATGTCGGACCGTAAGGCATCCGTAGTAAGGTCGACTTCGGAGACATCGGTAGAGGTAGCTGTCGATATCGACGGCGATGGAGACGTAGACGCCGATACAGGGGTTGGCTTCCTGGACCACATGATCGATGGTTTAGGGAAACACGGTTTCTTCGACCTTCAGGTCGCCTGCGACGGCGATGTAGATGAGACCGGAGATCACCACACGGTGGAGGACGTTGGTATCACTCTAGGTTCCGCCTTCGATGAAGCACTCGATGATAGGGAGGGTATACGGCGTTTCGCGGACAGGAAGGCGCCGATGGATGAGGCGGTTTCAGAGGTTGCCGTCGATGTTAGCGGCAGACCACATACCGAGATAGATCTACCTCTAAGTGAGGGTGAGGGACAGATAGGAGATATGTCAGCCGTGATGGTGGAGCATTTCTTCGACTCCTTCGCCAAAAACATGGGACTGACGTTACACCTGGAGGTAAGCGGAGAGAATAACCACCATATCGCCGAGGCCGCTTTCAAAGGATTTGCACTCGCGATGGACGACGCGACGCGATACGACGAGAGGAGGAAAGGTGTACCGAGCACCAAGGGAGAGATTTAATCATATTCGGAAGTTTCGGGACTGGTTTGCAGTTATATCCACGTGGAATAGATTTCTCAACTGGTATACTGACTAACTGGTATACTGACTGAAATGGTATACTGAGGTGGTCTATTATTTCCTCTCGTATACGGCACACCGAAGTTTATCGGAACTGAGTTTCTTGCCGGGGTTTTGATTGTTTAACTTTGGATTAATTGAAATTAATACATGTGCTAATGTAGCTCCAACCTATCCTGTTTATATAGTTACGTATGCTAAATATCTTTTACGTGTGAAGTACTGTAGGTAAGCGGAAAACCAGGACCTGTGTTCTACGTGGCGCTGCGTTCTCTGTTCTTGGGTCTAAGTCTCTTGTATCCACACTTTCTGCATGAGTCTGCACCCTGTGGGTTTCTCGCGTTGCACCGCATGCAGACATCGCAGTCCAAAAGTCGTTTCTCCGCTTCTGGGAATTTCGCCATGTATGTATTATACACCACCCCAACAATAAATTACTCGTTTCCTGAACGGGTGGGACACCCAAATACCCACAATATATTGAAGTGGATACACAGGTCAATGTATGGCAATCGAAACAGAGCAAGAAAACGGTGTAGCGGAGGTAACTATCTCCAACCCCGACGTTAAGAACGCGATAAACTTCGGGATGATGGGTGAACTAAGGGACACTTTGTCGGATTACGCGACCGATGACTCGGTACGGTGCGTGCTGCTTCAGGGAGATCCCGAGGGTGAGGCGTTCTGCACTGGCGCCGACGTGAGGGAGCTTATGATGTACGCCGGACAGGGGAACCCCCCGGAACTCGCCGAACGTATCGACAACGTCCTTCACGGCATAGTCAGGAACATCGTGAACATAAAGAAACCAGTGGTGGCAAAGGTAGACGGACCCGCGGTCGGCGCAGGATGTAACATCGCGATCGCCTGCGACTTCGTATACGCCTCGGAGAGGTCCAGCTTCGGAGAAGTATTCGTAAACATCGGAGTCAGCCAGGACACGGGGTCGAGTTACCTCCTGCCGAAGCTCGTGGGCCTACGAAAAGCGAAGGAACTCGTGATGACCGGCAAGAAGATCGACGGAGAAGAGGCGGCAAAGATCGGACTGATAAACGAATCCGTCAGCCAGGACCACCTCGATAGGGTCGTAGAAAGTTCGGTGGACGATCTTGCGACGGGAGCGACTAAAGCGATAGGTGCGTCGAAGTCACTGCTGCATTTCGGTTCCACACATACCCTGGACGAGACCCTGGAGAAAGAGGCGTGGATGCAGAGCACTGTCTTCGAATCCGAGGACATGGACGAAGGAGTTACGGCGTTCGTCCAAGGCAGGAAGCCAGAGTTCGAGGGTAAGTAACCCACCCCAATAAGGAACCCTCGGTAAGGAACCCAACTCGTTACTCTATCTCCGAAACACGTTCCATTACCGCTCTTTGGGTATCGGGATCCGACGCGACCTCCATTATATCCTCGACGTAGGTTTCCATGTTCTCATCGAACAGCCTTACTGCAGTCCCACGGAGTTCGGTGCTAATGAAGCTGTAGTTTTTTGAGGGTTTTCCTCCAAGGTCACGGGCCAGGGAGACGGCTTCTTCCTCCACCTCTTCCGGGGCTACGAGTTCGTCGTAAAGACCCGCTTCGTACGCTCTATCCGGACCCCATACTTCTCCCTTGAGGAAAAGATCCCTGATATCCGTGCCGACGAGGTCCTTCACCGGAAGAATCTCGGGTTCGACAACCGGTATTCCCACGTCGACTTCGTGGTAGGCTATCTGGTAATCTCCCTTGGATGCGATACGGAAGTCGGCGTAAGCCGCGAGATGTGCTCCCGCGGCCGTACAGTGACCCGGAACGGCGGCAACGAGAGGAAGGTCGTAACGCAGCATCTGTAGAGTGAGGCCGAGCACGTCTCTAACGAACTCCTCGAGTTCGGTTTCGTTGTAGGTAGGTAGTTCATAGAGGTCGAGTCCGGCACAGAAGAAGTCCTCGAAGTCGCTCGACAACACCAGGGCGTTCACACCGTCCTTCGCCTCCAGTTCCCCTAAGGCCTTCCGTAACTCACTCACGAGTTCGCGGCCTAGAGCGTTGGCTGGCGGCCTGTCGAACGCAACTACCGCGACACCTTCATGGTTATCTATGTTCAGATGTTCCATTTTCCATCCAGACGGTTTATTCCGAAGAAGTATATTACTTGAGTTACAGATAAATTATTCAGTCAAGCCTATATGGATTCGGGATAGACTCCGAGATCAAGCTTGAGGTCGGTTTTGGGGCGCGCCATACAGGTTAGAACGAACTGGGTAGCCTGCTCCTCCGAAAGTCCATGTGCACCGGGCTGTCTGACCTCACCGTCGACGAGTTCCGCTACACATGCAAGACACATGCCGACACGGCAGGAGTACTCCCCGTTGAGTCCGGCGTCGATACAGGAACCGAGTATGGTCTCCTTCTCCGAACAGTAGACGGTTTCCTCGCGGTCAACGAACTCTATCCTGTGTTTTTCCTGTTCCATCGGTTTATGGATTAACCCATCTATATTTATGGAAAAGAGCTATAAAACGCTGTAGATATAGGATATCTGTGAGCAAAAGATACGACGCGATTGTCGTTGGTGGAGGTACCGCCGGATGTTACGCCGCCAGCACCATGGCGGACCAGGGCCTCGAAGTATCTCTACTGGAGAGGAAGTCAAAGGATGAAGCGGGGCATATAGCTTGTGGAGATGCCCTGAAAGGCGCGGGATCATTCCCTGATACGATAGACGAGAAGGAACTGCATGACAGTTTCACAAACGCGAAAGTAGAAGGCGGAAGGTTCGAGTTCCCCGACGGGGAGTACCTAGACGTTCCGGTACCCGGAGAACTGGCTGTCGTCGACAGGAAACGGTATGGCGAAACTTTACTCGAATCAGCTGAGGAGAAAGGTGTCGACGTACGGTACGGGAGGGTGGTCGACGGCCTCCTGCAGGACGGGAAGGTACGTGGAGTCGAAGCTAAAGAAGCAAGTACAGAAAAAGAAGCAAGGATAGAAGAAGCAAGTACAGAAAAAGAAGAAAATACAGATGGCGAACGTGAAACCTACCTGGCCGACGTCGTCGTAGACGCCTGTGGAGCGTTGTCGATCCTGCAGGAAGAACTTGACCTGGATTCGACGTTCGACCATAACGTAAGGTACAGCCAGTTCTGTAGCGCTTACCGTGAGATCATACGTGTAGATCAACCTGTAGATTGGAGCGACAGACTGGTTTTCAAACCTATAGAGCAGAGCGCCGGATACCTCTGGTACTTTCCACGTACGCCGACCAAGATAAACGCGGGGCTTGGATTCCAGATGGATGGCGAACCTATGGAGCTCGTGGACGAACTCAGGGATGACCTCGTGGACAGGCCGGAGTTCGAGGACGCCGAAGTTGTTGACAAGCTCGGTGCCGCACTACCTACCCGGCGTCCCCTTGACTCCGCGGTTGCTCCCGGTTACCTCGCGTGTGGAGACGCAGCCTGCCACGTAAACCCAACTACGGGGGGTGGAATCGCGGGTGCTGCCTACGCCGGTCAGTACGCCGGTGAAGCCGTGGCACATGCGTCGGAGGAAGACGATTTCTCTGAGGAAAAACTATGGAGATACAACTCCAGGGTTATGGAGAAGTTCGGGGCGCGATACGCCGCCCTCGACGTCTACAACGTATTCATTTCGGGACACGGTAACGACGAAGTCATTTCGCTTATGTCTAAGCTACCCGGAGAAAAGATAAGCGATCTACTCTATCAGGGAGAAACCCGGATTCCTCTGAGCCTCAAAATCCGTTCACTGATATCGAGTTTCGGCCACTGGGGCCTTATATACAAGCTATATCTTGCGAAAAAAGTCTCGGAAGAAGTAAAGGAGGTATACCGGAGCTATCCCGATTCACCTTCGGAGTTCTATAAATGGCGTGAACGAAGAGACGAGGTTTTCGACCGTATATACGAACTCGCCGATACGGAGCCGAAGTACTGAAACACTGTGTATTGGACTTAGTTCCCCGGGAAACCGACGGTAATACCTATTAACGGCGCACAGGATAGGTAAGAAGGGGTCTTAACTCAATGCTAACAGAACTTTGGAGTCCGGGGGCGTAACTACATGAAAGACCTAGTTGTAGTCGGAGGTGGTCCCGGCGGATCTATGGCTGCAGCGACCGCCACCCAAAACGGATGTGACGTGACCTTGATCGAGAAGGGAGTGGATCGCGAGGAACGGGACTGTCTTGGCGCCGACTCGACAGATGCAGCAGGCTTTCTTGACTACTGGCTAAACCTCGTGAGTTTCGAGAAGAATGACTTCCCGGTGATGCAGGACCTGGAGTGCGCTGAGTTTATAACGGCGGACGAGAAAACCCGTTTTTCAAGCGACCGTCTCGGCAGCAATCTCACCGGCGTTGGATTTACCTTCGATAGGGTAGAGATGGACGACATGCTCCGGGAAAAAGCAGAGAACGAGGGGGTGGAGTTCAGAGTCGGTGACAGGGTGCAGAACGTCGATAGCAAGATCGATTCAGACGGACACAGACATAAGGTCGAACTGGAGGACGAAACAATCGAGAGCCGATACGTGGTTTTAGCAGACGGTGCCGGAAGAAGCGTCACTATTCCGGCGATCAGTCAGTTCTACAGCGCCGCCGACGGCATCATGCGGGGAGACTGCAACCATATCGGCTACCAGGAGTACAGGCGACTCCCGGATGAACTCTACGAACCCCACGTTCTCAAGTTCTGGTGGGGATATACTCCTGGAGAGATGAGTTATGTATGGAACTTCCCAAACAAAAACAACATCTGTCGGATCGGGATCACTATGCCTAAAGGTTCGGGAGAAGACCAACCGAGCCATTACGTACATAAGGTTATAGATGAAGTCTACGGTCAGGAACTGCCTTTCGTGGAGGACAAAGGTAAATCGTTGGGACGGGAAGCCTGTCCAATATCGTCGACACGACCCATAGATTCGCCGGTCGATGCCGGAATAGCAACGGTGGGTGGCGCAATGGGCGCCACTTCGGCGTTCCACGAGGGCGGATACCATCTCGCCCTTGCGACGGGGGAAATCGCCGGCGACCTGGTTTCGAAGAACTGTCTCGGCGGATACAACAGGGCATGGAAAAACCGTGTAGGAGGCGAAATACGGAAGAACATAGCGATGTACAACATGTTCAAGGACTACGACAGGGGCGATTGGACCAGGCTGTTCAAAACCGCAAACGTCACCTACCGCCGGAGATCCCCCGATCTTTATTCAGCTTACCAGATCCCGAAGCTATGGCTCGAATACCAGCGGGAGCTATGGAATGAGAAGGACTTCGTGAAGATTCACGAGTACGAATACTCGTACTGAAACTCAAAACTACTAACCCGGATCTGTTGGGTTTCGTAAAGTTCTGACAAGAACTCCTGCAAAGGCAGTTACAGAACTGTCGGTATCTAGAGAAAGGCGGAGATATCCTCCCGTAAGCTCCGACCGTCTCCCCTGACTCTATCTTTGATATATCCGCCCAGGAGTTCAAGGTCACCGGGTTCTATTACATCGAGGAACGCCGTTATATCTCCATCGTCCAGGTTTTTAAGCGACGTATCGTCCATCTGTCCAAGATCACGTAGAAGTCTGTCGTACCTGTCGTTATCGAGCCTATACAGCAGCTCCGCCATCATGAGTCTCTTACCTCGGTTGGGTGCTATCTCCCCCCTCCATTTCTCGTCGTAAACCTTCATCCTTTCTCCGGTTGGTCTCCCGTCCCCCTCCATAAGGCAGTTGTCCACCGTAACTGCCGCGGCACGCCCCGACTGCATACATTTGTCTATACCTTCACCCCAAACGGGATCGATCGTCGGTACCGTGTCACCGATTGCGAGAAAACCCGGTGCGCTGAACCGGTGGGGGTTCTGGATATGTCCCGATCCCCGGTGATGTATGTCGTCAATGACGGATGCATCGTCGAATCTCTCGTCGTCCTCTATCCATTCCTGGAGATAGTCGTCAATCCGGTAACCCTGGTTGGCTCTCCTGGAATGGATGTTGTTCTGTATGTAACATACACCCACCTTGGCAGTTTCTCCGCCGGTATGGAATATCCAGCTATATCCCCCGGGTGCGTAGTCGTGGTCCAGCCTCAACATCATTGCGTCCCTTAGGTCGGGTTTTCCGTCCGGATCCAGGTCCACGCCATCCATCTGGTACTCAATACCCACGGCCTGTCTCCCACGATCCAGCTCTGTAAGACCCAGATGTTTGGCGACAGCAGCCGAAGGACCGGAGGCATCTACTGTGACGGTACCCCGAACCTCCTCATCGCCGTTAACCTGGACCCCAACCACCTTCCCATCCCTTGTCAGGGGTTTCGAGGCACGGCAGCCGAACTCGAAGCACGCTCCCTTTTCACGGGCATCTTCAACTAGATACTCCTTGAACTCGCCGAACTCGAGGACAGCACCGCTCTGCTCCTGTACCAGATGGTTCTCCGGAGACTCCAGAACTACCTTGTCGGTGAAGTTCATGACTACGTCGTCAGGGATTCCGAAACTCGACATCATGGACGGAAACGTGCCGCCCGTCGACTTGTTGCTGCGTGCGGGAAACTCTTCCTCGCCCTCGGTTTCCAGTACAGTTACGTCGTATCCACGCGCCGCGGCGTCCCGGGCGCACTGACAACCCGCCGGACCCGCACCTACAACCACGACGTCGTTGTTTACCATCAGACACCACCCCTCAGTACTAATGAGTTCGTACTGATCGAAAGAACGGCATCTATTTTAGGAAGTTTCTCCAGAACTAACTCGGAATATGAAGCTCTACCTACACCGTCAGTATAACTCTCTATATATTCAGGTGTATAACCTAGATACATTCTATCTTTAACTGTACGTCCAAACCAGTTATAGAAACTGGTATACCCAGAAAAGAACCGAAAACACCACCCAGTTGCGGTTGGCTTGGCAGTGGACGACGTTTTTGGGGCCTGGATTCGGACCCACCTTCACTGTACTCGATACTAGGTACCTTGAAAAGTAACTACCTCCCTGATAATACTGGGATGAAACATTAAACTGCCGTCTCCCGTTCAGCTTTATCCGGTTCTGGGAAAACAACGAACCTTATTTAAACGTCAAACGTACAGTTATACATTACAATGACCGAAAAAAGTAGTAAACAAAACGATAATCGGTTGGAAAAAGATAAATCTCTCAACGAAATTATCGAAGAATACAGCGACGACTAGAACTCCAGCCTGGAACCGGTTTACAGTAATCAAAATTGCAGTTGTATCCGTGACCAGATAGCCGATTAACCTCGAAAAAACTGTGGTTTCTCCCTAGTTAGGGATTATTTTGGGAAGAAAAGTTTTCAGCCATCTCCGCGTATCTGGCAACGTCACCGTAACCCGCGGACTCTCCATCAGCGGTTCCTGTTCCAACCTCCATCAGGATAAGTAGATCACAGACGGTTTTCGGTGATATCTCGTAACCGAGATAAGAACTCCAGATACTGGAAATCCTCCTGTACTTCCTGAACTCCTCATCCTCATCTACGGTTGAATCTTTCTCATCTACAGGTGAATCTTCTTCAGTTTTCTTCTCTTTTTTACTCCGCCGGGACCTGTCTCCGTTTTTCTTACTTTCCCGAGTCTCTACATCCATATTATCGACCTCGATAGATCTATCCTTGTTTTCGGCATCCTTACCCCTTAGTGCGGTAGATCCCCCGTCATCGGTTTCACAGGAACGGGTTTTACCCACGGCCTTCTTCTCCCGGTTCTCTTCCGACTCCCCTGAACTACCATTCAAACGTTTTCCGTTGGATTCGCTGTCATCCATAACGATCTCGTTTTCCTTTACCGAATCACCGGCGACAGAACCCCTGGAACCGGATCCCGTATTTCCATCATTTTCAGTATTATCTTCCGGTTCCCTACCGATCCTTATCTCTTCAACATCCTCATCGGTTTCTTCCGTCAGATCTCCCTCTACCTTTTCCTGTTCGGACTCTTTTGGGTGGTCAAAATCCGGAGTTTCATTGTCCGACGAGGTTTCTTCCAACGACTCTCCATCCGAACCGGCCGCATCGGTATCAGATTCGTCAGACGGTTCCGTCTCCCCCTGCGACCCTGTTGGTTGCGAAACCTCTCCTTCCCCCTCACTCTGTTCCACTCCACTGTCCTTCGAAACCTCTTCATCCTTCTCACTCTGTTCCACTCCACTGTCCTTCGAAACCTCTTCATCCGACTCATTCTGTCCTCTTCTGTACTCGTCTAGATCCAGTTCGTAATCAGGGAATGCGCCATCATCGTCGAAAAGTTCATCGAGCTGTTCCTTTCTCTCACTCCACTCAAAACCATCTATCGGATACGTGTATCCGGAAACAGCAGAACCCAGTCGTTCGGATAAGACTGTCTGAGTCTCCTCAGGATACTCGTGAACAAGCTTGAGCACCTCTTTACGTCTCTCAGTTATATCGTCCAAATCTATCGGTCCATCGTACCCCTTTCCAGACTCATCGCTGGCGGTTTCTTCCTCAGATACACCCCGGTTTTCTGTAGTTTCCATATCCCCGTCTATGACATCCTCGTTTCGGTCATCCGCGTAGTCCACTTCTCCAGTTCCGGACGGTCCACCGTTGTTCTGGACCGTGTCATTTTCGATACTCTCTCCATTCGTGCTCCCATGCTCCAATCCACCTCTAGAGCCTACACCATCCTCTGATTTTTCTTCCTCGTCATCATTTCGACCGTTGAACTGGTCCTTTTCACCCGTTTGTTTTTCTGTGATACCTTTTTCTTCCAGGATTTCGTCGACTGCTATCTCGGTTATGGGTAGTCCCGGACTCATCCAGGTGAGTTCGTTCCATCTCTCCGTGACTTCGGCTGTACTCTTTCCCAACTCGTCTGCTATCTCCGCCAGAGGAGTCTCGGGGTTCCTAGAAATAACCTCCAGCATATCACGTTCCCAACCAGTAGGTTCTCTTTTCCAGATCTCTACGTCGTGTAAACCGGGATCTTCCTCCTGCATCACTTCCTCAGCGAGTTTGTAATCGACGCCGTATCCAGCCATCTCCTGAATCTCGTGGGGAGTTAGACTCTTGTCTTTCTGAAGAAGATAGATTACCTGTTTTTCCTCTTTTATCAGATCCCTCTTCATCTCTGGCATATATTGGATTGAAATTACCTAATGGTAGGGTAAAAACATTAAGATTTGCCCGTGGTTTTTCCCTTGTACAAATAGGTCCGTGTGATAAAAGGGAAAAAACCTTTGTGTAAATCCAGGAAATTAAGAAAATACCAAGTTATTCAAATTTTGGTAGGTAGAATAGTAGAACTTACTCAAAGCTACGGGTAGTTATGTTTTAATATCAAAAAAGTATAACTCAAGCTACCGTTTATTGAACTTAAAGACTGTTTTGATCAAGTTAATCATCAACTAACTCACGGATTTCTTCCTGGACCTCTACTACCTCTTCGCTGTTCCCACAGTCCGCATAACGGTTGAGTATCTGATGGTTAAGCTTTAGAAAGGCTTCACCATAACTGAACATATCCATTACTTCTCTGGCGTATCTTTTCTCGCCAGTTATGTATAGAGCCGCAGCAAGAGCTTCTGCAGTATTTAGTTCATAGGCAGTGCCGTAGTTAACGGGGTTGGCAGCGATAAGGAAGGGTAGGGACCTCAGGTTACCCGAATACTGGCCCTCGATCGACCTGTATATCGATTCAGCCGAAACCCAGGATGCGTCCACCGCCACTAAAGGTGGGTCGTCCTCGGGACTCAACGCCTTTTCGGCATACGGATCTAACAAAGTACCGTACGGCATCCTGTCTATCTTATCGTATAAAACTGCTACTCCTTCTTTTTCGAGACGTCTGGCAGTACATTTCTCTGGGTCGTCATCGCCTTCGAGATAGATATGTAGTTTAGGACGCGAGTCGGTTTCTCCAGACACTGTTTATCAATTAATCCAGAAAGGTATATCCGTGACGGTAGTAGCAGGGCATATCCGCGTTATTAATCAAAACAAAGCTTCACTTTCCTCTCTCATCCGTGTACCGGAGTTCTTATGCACGGAGATCTTATCCACTGAGTCCACATACACTGGCGGTTTAAACCAGGTTTGTTCCATTTTCAGTTAGGCTGTCTGACATTCGTCGCCCTTTAGTCTGCCATTACCCTCTTCGTGATTTCGTTCATACGTTGTTTCTCCCTTCCCATTTCGGAGTACTCCGTGTCGCTTAACGAGTCGGCGATGAGTTCCCCCAGAACGAATACCGCCTGTTTATGTTTCTGTTTTGACCTGTGGACGTGGATGGGAGATACGTTGAGTTCTTCGTACTTCTCGATTTCTTCCTCAGAAACCTCGTTTCTCTCTACCATCTCGTCTTTGATCTCCGCCATCAGGTTGTGCAGTTGGATTAAGGTATCTTTTTTCATTCTTATGCTCCCCACTACATACAAAGTACCCTACTTACTTTAACCTACTCCGAGAAAGTGTCACATACCCATGGTAATCCTGGATAATAATATGTACCAACAGCTAAATTGCAAATAGCTATGTTTTTCTAAAAATCTATGGGAAAAACCGTGGTGGTGTTGTTCCCCAGCAACGCCAACCTGTTACTAACCCTGGATAACGATAAGTACTGTCCGAGACTTGTTCACATACTACTTACGATAAATCAACTATTGCAGTACAGTAATACAACTACAGTAGAAAAATACAACTGTCACATCGGAATGACAGAGGTTTGTTCACATACAACCCACAAAAATACAACTATACCACAATGGATCGACAATTACATACAAACCACAACAAACCTGCCCCAGCAATAATCAAACGTTAAATAAACAGGCCGGATACAGTATAGCCGGCAGTTTTCAAACTAGATTTAAGGCAGGATTCCACGGGTCACCTGACTCGTGGTTGTTGACCTGAAGTAAAGCGAACCGTCTGAAACACAGTATTCGACGTTCAGGACTCGTACAAAACCCACCGGATATCAAACATCTTTTGGTTGGCTTTCGCTTATTCGTATTTAATGACTGAAAATAGAGATATGGAGGCGGTTCTTGCGCTCGAGGACGGAACAGTCGTCGAGGGCGAAGGACACGGGGTACCGGGTGAAGTCGAGGGTGAACTCGTATTCACCACCCAGTATACAGGATACGAGGAAAGTCTCACCGATCCCTCTTACAAGTTCCAGATGCTGATGTTTACCTATCCACTGATAGGTAACTACGGAGTGAATCCGGACAACTTCCAGAGCCCCGAAATACAGGCAGAAGCATGTATAGCGAGAGAGTTCTCCACGACACCCGACGATGTCCTCGAATGGTTTGAGGAGGAGGAAATACCGGCGATGAGTGGGGTTGATTCGAGAGAACTCACGATCAAGACACGGGAACACGGAACAATGCGTGCCGGACTCGTGGTAGGGGAGGAGGCGAGCGCAGATAGAGCGTTAGAGATAGCGGAAGAATGCCCCGATATAAAGGAACTCGATCTGGGCGAGAGAGTTACGTGTGACAGACCACATGTTCTCGAAGGATTCAGCAACGGAAGTTACGACGAAAACCCCACAGTAGTGTTAATCGACTGCGGATCCAAACGTAACATAATCACGAGTCTCAGAAACAGGAACGTCGACGTCGTACGTATGCCCTACGACTCTTCCCCGGAGGAGATCAGGGAGTACGAACCTGACTCGCTGTTCGTTTCGAACGGTCCCGGAGATCCCGCGAACTACGAGGAAGCCGTTGAAGCGATACGTGAGTTTACGGGAGAGATCCCAATATCAGGTGTCTGTCTGGGCCACCAGCTCATATCAAGGGCTTTCGACGCCGAAACCTACAAACTCAAGTTCGGACACAGGGGCGCGAACCAGCCGGTAAAGGATCTCGAGGACGAGATAGTCCATATTACCGCACAGAACCATGGTTTTGCTGTGGACGAGGATACGCTGGACGACCTCGAGATAACGGAGGTCAACGCCAACGACGGAACCAGCGAGGCACTAGAGAACTACGAACTCAAGATAACTGCACGTCAGTACCATCCGGAAGCACATTCAGGTCCACGTGATACCGAGCAGGAGTACTTCGATCAGGTTTACGATAATACCGTCGAGGGGCTGTAGACTCGATGACCGAAGACGACCAGAGAGGAGATTTTAGTCAGTTTACGGACGACGGGAAAGAAGAGTTCCGGAAAGTTACGGACGAATATCTGGATGATCTGCTCCGGCGTAACCCCCAGGTGGCGACGGTTCTGGGTAGTCACGAGTACGACGAAGATATACCGTCCGGTACGCGGGAATCGGTCGAGGAAGAGATAGATGACGCCGAAGATCTCTATAACAAGTTGGAGGAGTTCGGTTTCTTAGAGGCGGAGCTGCTGCAGGAAGCTGTCGAGTACGATCTTTATATGTTGGACGACCTCCGTCTCTGGAGTAAGAACCCGAGTACCGCAGACGCCGTTATATCATTCATCTATCCCCTCTACACCCGTGATTTTGCATCCCTTGGCGAAAGGCTCGAGTCTATCGCAGCCCGTCTCGAGGACTGTCCGGAATACGTAGAGGAGTCAATGAGTTTGATCGACGAACCCGTCGAGATCTACGTCGAGAACGAACTCGAGGTATGTAACCAGATTCCGGGTTTCCTTCAGCTTATCGCCGACACCGCCGGTCAGATGGAGAGACAGGACGTGGCGTACAGGATCAACGACGCCGCCGAAGAGACTCTAGACGCGATGGAGGAGTACGCCGAATGGCTCAAATCCCTAAATTTTGAGGAGGATTGGCGTATCGGCAGGGAGCGTTATTCGGAGCTTCTGGAAACCCGAAAGCTCCGAGACGTCGATGAACTGAGAAACCTGGCTCGTAGAGAGATGGATAGAGCCGAGGAGATTATGATGGAGGCTCTCGACGAGTTCGAGGGCGACAACCCACGGGAGGCACTCGACTCGATCGAGGAGATGACCTACGAAGACTTCGACGAGGTTCTCGACGGTTACGTTGAGGATATCACTGATGCACGGACGTATACGGGAGAAGAGTTTGTCGAACTCCCTGAAAACGACGGCGTAGAAGTAATAGAGACGCCGGAACATATGTCGAAACTCGTTCCAGTAGACGCTTATCTTCAGCCCGCACCACTGAACAAAGAAGAAACTCCGCTTTTCGTGGTGACACCTGACCACCGGGCACTTCCGGAACACAACCCTCCCGAGATAACAGGGAAAGCCGTAGGGGATTTCTATCCCGGCCGCCACCTTCAACAGGTATACAGCTGTAGAACTGAGTCTTCTACCCATCTTCTTATAGACAGGTTCAACAACTTCGGAGACGACTTCACTGAAGGATGGAGCCTGTATTGCCAGGAACGTGCAGTCGAGGACGGCTTCGCAGGAAAGGATCTCAGGATTGCATACGCAAGATCCAAGCTACAGGCTGCTGCACGCGCCCTCGTTGAGATAGATCTCCACGTCGACAGGATCACCGTTAAACAGGCCGTTGAGTTCTTAATCGAAAACGCGGGACTCACTGAGGGTGAGGCTGCCAACGAGGTCCGGGTATACACCGAGAACCCGGGTCAGCAGGTTTCAGGTATAGCAGGCTACGCCGGAATTAGGGAGATGAGGAACGAAACAGAGATGGAAGAAAAGGAGTTTCATGAAACCCTCCTACGCAATGGTGGGTTACCGGTCGAGTTTCACAGAAGAGTTCTACAGCAAAGATAGACACCAGTTCTGCAGGAAATTAACCGGCTACATCTGCGACGAGTTCGTTCTTGTCGTCACGGTAGTCTGAGAGAGCTTCACGTGCTTCATCGGTTCCGATACGATCAAGTGCACGTGCAGCGCTGAGCCGTACCGATTCGGTGTTGTATTCGTCTTCCCTGTCGAGGAGCGAAGCGAGTTCGTTTACGGGAGCGTCTTCTCCCCCTATCTCACCTATAGCCTGTGCAACCGCTCCACGTACCCTGGAGTTCTCTATTTCGAGAGCCTCGGCCAGTACTTCGATTGCTTCGGGATCCTCTATCTTTCCGATGGTTTCCGCAGCTTTCGCCCTGACATGTGGCTTTACTTTTTTCTCAGGATCCAGGAAGTCGGCGACATCCTCGGTGGCTTCCGCGCTACCTATCCTGCCGAGAGCGTCAAAGACGTCCATCTGTAGGTCGCCTCTTAGGTTGTCGGTGAGTACGTCGACCGCTACCGGGTCACCGATCCGCCCGAGAGCCTCAACCAGCTCCTTTTTCATAAAAGTGATGTCCAAACCCGTCAGCTGCAACGCCTCAATCAACGGTTCGGCATTACCCTCGACTTTGAACCTCTTGACACCAGACAGTTCGGGTGGAAACTCGGAGAACTCGTTGTCGTAGAAACCCAGTTCACGGAGTTGATCCCTCGTTGTATCGGGTTCGGCTTCAACCTCCTGCTTGACCACGGATCCCTCTTTGTCGTCGGGCTCGATTTCGACTTCCTCGTTATCTCCAGCGACTTCCTCCTCTTCGACGTCATCCCCGCCGTTGTCTTTAGCCATAACTACCGATTGCCCATCGATTTTAAAATAACTTGCTAGTTACACGGTTTACGAGCAGCCAAACAGCCTTTCTACTGTGACGTAGCCGTGTACAAGCCTAAAAACGAAGTTGCTCAGGCTCCTCCACTGACCATATAGCCTTCTCCGTCGCAGTTACGTGACCCGCATCTGTCACCGTTAACCCATGTTGCCCCGTACAGATTCGAATATGCCAGATCCGCTCTTCCCAGATTTGCGCCTTTTAGGTTCGCTTCCTGGAGGTTGGCGTAATTGAGATTTGCTCTGTTGAGGTTTGCTTTCCTCAGGTCGGCTTTATTCAACTGTGCGTTCTCCATGTTAACTCTGTTTAGATGGGCTCCCCTGAGATTTGCATTATTGAGGTTAGCTCTCTCAAGGTTAGCTCCCTTGAGGTTTGCTTCCTTGAGGTTCGCGCCCTTCAGGTTTGCTTTACGGAGGTCGGCGTTCCTGAGATCCTTGATAGTTGCTCCCGAGAGGTTTGCACCCGAAAGGGTTGCGTTCCTGAAGCTAGTGAGAATGAGGTTGCATCCGCTGAGATCAACTCCCTCCAGGTCTATACCCTCCGAAACCTCGCTTGCTTTGGGGCAGTGTACAGTTCCGGCACTCGTTTCTGTCTCAGGGAACTGATCTTTGTCTCCGGAGGATTCCGACATCTCTCCCGAATCTCCTTCACCGGATGTACCGGAACCGGTTCCTGCGTCATCCATACCGGAGCCGGTATGATCGTCCACCGATTCACCCCTGGATGTATCCGAACCTTGTCCCGAGGCGTCACCCGAACTGTCATCCTGCGCCGTATCCACAGTATCTTTATCCCGGGTTTCGTTCTGACTCTCAGTTTTCTGGGTGTCGGTGGTATCGTTACCGTTTATACCTGCTGTTTCATTGGCTTGGTCAGCTGTACAACCGGCGAGAGCACCAACAAGTACTGTCAAACCTATGACTATCACCAGCTTGGTTTTATCCATTGCCTATTTATACAGTAGCATTATATTTAAGCTCTTTTGCCCCCGAAATAATTAACTCCAGTCGCCGAGGTAAAAAATTATATGAAAAATCCGGTCTAGAGGAGAGGATCCTCTATCCGCATATTAGAAAGGAGGGTCCTCTATCTGCATGTGGCCGTCGCCGCTTTCACCCGCATCCGTTTCGACTTCGTCTATACCGTCGACGCTGTCCGGCATGTTGTTCTTTATAGCTCTCGTAGTGGAGTCGGATATACCACAGCCCGAACATGCCCCCTCGAGACTGAGTTTAACGTAGCCCCGGGATTCGTCGATCTCTTCGATAACTGCTTCCCCACCGTGCGCCTGGATCTGTGGAAAGTTCTTTGCAAGATACCGATGGATACGTCCCTCGAGTGTATCGTCGAAGTCGTAGTCTTCGTCTTCATCGCCTGCCTCAACCGGATCCATTATCTTAAATCCGGAGCGACCCCCCTCCATGACGTAGTCGACGACTGAGCCCTCGACTGCAGCGGCAGACTCGCCATCGATGTAGAACTTAATCCCCTCGGCCTCCGTAACCATGTCAGACTGCTCGGGGGAGTCGGAGAACTCGAGAGTGTAACTGGCTTCAGGACCCCTGTAACTGACCTCGAGACGGATCCCGTATCCCTCCAGGCCCCGGTCTTCGACGAGACCCTCTATCATGTTAACTGCGTCCTCGGTTACATCGATAAAATCGCCGGAGTCGTTAATTTTACTGGACATACTGTATTTTCGTGCAGGACAGACAAAAAACTACTGTGAGAGGTGTCGACAACCACGGCAGTGAGAGGTGTCGACAACCACGGCAGTGAGAGGTGTCGACAACCACGGCAGAATATCCGGCGTGTGGGTAGGGCGTCATTCCGGAACGGATAAATCCTGTCCAGGAATGGTTATAGATATGACCGAGATAGACGGCGTAGCAGTCGCCGAAGACGTGAAAAAGGAAGTGAAGAAGGAAGTCGAAGAAGGTTTGGAGCCGGTTCTGGCGGCGGTGCTGATGAGTGACGATCCCGCTAGCCAAACCTATGTGGAGATGAAGAAAAGGGACTGTGAGGAAGTCGGTATCGATAGCCGTATACACGACATCGATCCCGGTAGCTCCGAGGAGGACCTCCACGAACTGATCGAAGAACTGAACCGTGACAAGGAGGTCGACGGAGTTCTTGTGCAGGCTCCCTTACCGGACCACGTTTCGACGCACGAGGCATTCCGCGCCGTCGATCCCGAGAAAGACGTGGATGGATTCAACCCCGAAAACAAGGGCTTGTTGATGAACGGTAGACCCCGGTTTGTTCCAGCCACCCCTCTCGGGATACAGAAACTCCTGGACGAATACGGCGTGGAGTTGGAGGGTAAAGACGTGACTATAGTCGGTAGATCCGACATCGTAGGTAAGCCTCTCGCCAACCTGTTGATACAGAAGAACGAAGGCGGAAACGCCACCGTAACCGTCTGCCATTCCCGTACCTCGGACCTGGAGAAACACGTAGGTAACGCCGACGTACTCGTAGCGGCGACTGGTCAGCCCGAGATGATCGACGCATCGATGGTTTCCGAGGATACCGTCGTTATCGATGTCGGTGTCAACAGGATTGACGCCGACAACGAGAAGGGATACAAACTGGTGGGTGACGTGGATTTCGACGATGTCGAACCGAAGGTAGAGGCGATAACCCCAGTTCCTGGTGGTGTGGGTCCTATGACCCGTGCGATGCTTCTCAACAACACCGTGCAGGCAGCCAAACTACAGAGAGACGGTTAGAACTAAAACCGGAAGTAGTCTGGAGAACATTTAGACGGGAGAGTTCGAGTGAGAAGGATATTTAGAATCTATAAACCTCGTATCTCACCCTTTAAACTCGAAAAACCACCTTAGAAATCCATAGACTTCGTATCACCCTTTAAATTCAAAAAAACCACCATAGAAATCCATAGACTTCGTATCCCCTAAGACTCGAAAAAAACTCCCGCCTATTTCATTGATACGACGTTAACTCGTCGTGCGCCTCCCTGAGGTGCCTCAGTCCTTCGACTGCGTCGTCTTTAACTCCCTCCGTAGCGAGGGTTCTTTTGGCTAGTGAACGTGCTCTCTCGACCTCTCCAGGAGTTTCTACACCACGTTTCCGGGCGTATCTCTCTACCTCGGTGGAGTAGTCTCTGACAGTTTCTGCAATAGCGAGGTTGTGCGTCTCCTGAAGACCCGACGGTGTTTTGTCTGGTGGTTCACCGTCCCGAATTCCGTGAACCAGATCTACGACGTATCTACGTGACTTCTCGTCCAAACCCTCAGCGTCACGGGTGGTTGCTGCGTGTTTTATCTCACACGCCATAACATATCTCGGTGTCGGGGGCTTCAGGTCGCCTTTTTCTACGAAACCTGTCTGGCTCGTATACCTCCGGCATCTTTCCTCAAGCTCCGACAACGTCTCGTCGAAGTTCTCACCAATCCCTGTTAGAACCTCCGAGTCCACTATATCTACGTCCGAGGTGCTGTCCATCCGTGGTGACGAAACTGACTGGCTCCTGATTGAACCGCATTCCGGGCAACATACCTGACGGGAGTCGAAGTAACTCCAGGTTGAGCCACATTCTAGACACTCCCTCTCTCCACGTAGTTCCATACAGTCAACTGTATCTCGAACCGGTTAACGGTGCTGAAACCTGGTACAACCTCCATTATCTGTAAGCTTCAGGATTCGGTGACGGTCCGGATCAGTCTATATAGATCCCATAACAGCAGTAGGACGAAGGCGATGAAAAGTGTCAGTAGAAGTAAACCCTTTTCGTAGACAACGCCCTTGGAGAATATTTCTGGATGTTTTAGACCCTCCATCAGTATACCGAAGATACCTTCCATACGGAGAAAGGATTCCAGGAAAAACACAACTATCAGGAATCCGAAGGTCTGAACCACGTGTCTGCCGAGATTCGTAGAGTACCGACTACTGGCTCTAATCCGTTCCTTTTTGGTCCAGTAAACTCCGATTACAAAAACCAAAAGACTAAAGAACAGTATCAACTCTATACCTAACTCCATATACAAAGGTTCGGTTGGTTTAAATTGATCAATATTTTCCGAAACTTTACCGTTACTACTGGAAGGTAATGCAAGTTCTGGCTGTGTCTGAGCGGATTCAAAACTACCGCTGTTATCACCAGGTGAGGGTTCACCCAACATCGATCCGTTCTCTTCCGCACGTTCCATCGACTCCGTTTCAGGTACTCCGTGATCCGGTGAGTAGCCGATGTAGGTAAAGGCTATGTTGAAAACAGCGGAACCTACTGTTGTGAAAACTACGAACCTCCGGAGATCCATCGAGGAAAGTCCCGCGGGAGCGGAAATCAGGGCTCTCACAAAAGGGAGGAGTCGACCCCACATCACAGACGACTCACCATAGTTCCTGAACATCTCCCTTATCTTTTGAAGCCTGCCTGGGGGAATATGAATTATGTGGCCGTAATTCTTGATAAAGTTATAACCATAGTACTCTAATACGAAGTAGATTATTAGACTTCCAACCACGGTACCCGCAGTAGTTACTATCACGTAAAGTAGGAAGGTTAAACGGCCGTGAACAAGCCTGTTTGCCATGAAAGGAATAACGATTTCGCTGGGGACGAAATGGAGGATGAAGCTGGTTTCCAGAACCATGTAGATGAAGACGGCTATGTAGCCGTACTGGTCGAGGAAGTTCATGACCACGTCCGTAAATACCGCTATAAACCCCATCTGGTAGAAAAGTCGAATCGATACATATTAAATCATAGGAAATACTTGGTTTAGAAACAGTCAGAAAGAGACAAAAACATCTAATGAAAAACGAAATAAAAATGAAATACTGATAAAGTATACTGTAAAGATCCAACATTATTCCAGTATCAACTCAACCCCAGTTATTATACTACTCAAATAACTTCTCAACCCCAGTAACTACACTCTCACCTAACTAACCAAATCACACCTCAACTCCGGAATCCAATAACTACACTCTCACCTAACCAATCCAATCTACTCACTTTACCACACAACTATTTCACTGTACCACGCAGATATTTACTTTACTCCAGTATCTGGTATATGGATTCGACGTATTTTTCTCTGACTTTGTCACCCCAGTGATGGGTGTATGTTTCAAGTATATCTCCGCCGACGTCACCCCGGAGGTACTTCACGAGTGCATCGTCACCGGAGGACTCACGAAGATGTGTCGTGAAGAAATGTCGGCAGTAATGTGGGGTAACGTTTTCACGTAAACCGTCGTCGCTGCTCCACCATCCATAACTACTGGTATACTTCCGCATAATACGTGAGATGGATTCAGGTGATAGCCCACCCTTGTCGGAGTTGGAGAGGGAAACAAAGATCCTGTCGGAGTTTGTTTCCGGACGTACACGTAACCATCTTTCGAGAACGCGTTCCACCTCGTGATCGACCGGTATTAACGTATCCCGTTTCCTTTTGTTTCCCTCGAGGTCGCTGGGAACCAGAATACTTCCCTCGTTGACGAGCGCACTTCCACCCAGTCCGTACCTTCCGTCCATTCCTGACGTAAGTGATACGTGATCCATCCTTAGGTTCGCCAGCTCCCCAGCTCGTACCCCGGTTTTGAACAGTACGGTTACGATACATCTGTCCCTTGGATGGTTCACCGTCCGTACGAACTCCGATACGTCCTCGACGTCAAGCTCCCTGCGGCGTGGATTCTTGTCGATTCCCTCGTTCATCTCCTCCATAACGAGAGACATAGGGTTGTTTGCGTGTGGAAACTCGTCGGCTTTCACAAGATATGAGTAGAACCTGTGGATATAGCTGGCGTAGGTCGAAATCGAGGACGGGGAAAGCCCATTTTTCCTGAGATGGGATATGTAACCCATGCAGTCCCTCCGTGTTGCTCTTGCATGGTGTTTTCCGTAGTTCTCTTCCAGGTAGCCTCCAAAATCACGTAGTACGCGCTGGTACTCTTCGGTGGTCGAGCGCGTCTTACCGTA
>JBDGRN010000076.1:23276-29006 GCA_042218125.1 Halobacteria archaeon
AAGCTTCCATATCCTGAACGAAGTACTCGATGTAGTCGTGTTCCTCCAGGTTCTCCACGTCTTCCAGTGGATCGACGGCTCCAAAACTTCTCTCAGTAGACATTATATGTAATTATTCAACGTATATGTCATTATTCAACGACGGTTACTTTCCTGGTTGTTTCGCCCGGACATTTCTCCTGTATCCGTTTCTCATGGCATCGTAGTCAACCGCCTCTACGTCGATAAGTCCCTGGAGAGCACGGTAGACCTGATCCTTTTCCACGTCGAACTGGTCTGACAGTTCCTTCACCTCCCTGTAGACGTCGTCCTCTAGCCCTCTGTATATCCCCCTGATTGTCTCTACGGTAACTTCGGAGTTGTCTGCAGCCTCACGTATCTTTTCCTGGGTGCCCTTGGTTAAACGGTCTGCCTCCGTTTCCTCTGGTACCGAGTCCGTATACATGGTCCGGCCGGCGTTAACCATCAGTTCTACGTACCTGCTGAGGGTAACATTCATCTCGTCGGCGTGTTTCTTCCAGGCCTCCTTCGTACCCTCCGACACGTAGGTGGTGACGGGTTCGCTCTCCAGGCCGTTGTTCCAGTCCTTACCCATCTGTCAGGAAATTCAATCCCTTACTTTATATTTTTTCGTCAGACAGCGGCACGACAGAAGGTTAAGTTAAGTAAGAATTTTGTAAGTTTAGGAAAACTTTCGGCGGGTATTCATGCGCCTGTTTAACAAGAGTCACCCTAGATTTATATTGTTGTGTACTAAATTTATTTTCATGCAACTGGGGAGCCGGAAAGACCAAGTTTTAGTACCAGAGAATCGGAAAGAAGAGGCTGTACGTGACGTAAACGATGTTTTAACGGAAAAAATAAACCCGCAGGATGCGGACGCCGTCACCGCCGCCGTTTCAAACGAAATCGTGGAACACGTCGAGACGAACGAAATATCTGACGAAATCGTTGATGAGATAGGTGTACTCATTGCCCTCCATCTTCACGGTAAACGCAGCGAAAGAATAATGCAAGGCGTGGGAGACATCATCGTCGAGAGACTCGAGGGAGAACACAGCGACGAGTTAGTGAAGGACGTTACGGAGATAGTTCTCGAAAACACTCCTGGAGTTTCGAGATTTGGATTTATTCAGAGTACAGTAGAACGCGCCTCCAACCGACTGATGGGGCCACGTGCCGACAGAGTCGTTGAGGACGTCGGAGACAGGATCATCGAAGAACTCATCGAGGGCGGCCACAGCAACGAGCTCGTTACAGACACTGTAAAGCTGGCTACCGGGAAGGTCAACAAACACGACGAATCGATGGATCTCGTCGAAGATACCCTTTACACCGCCCGGGACGAGTTACAGGAGTCCGGGAGGACCGTGGAACTGATGGATGGTACCTTCGACGTTGCGACCGACGAGTTACTCCGGAGGGACGAGGCCGAAGACCTGGAGGTAGTCGAGTTCGAATACGGAGACGACGAACTCGACGTCGTAGTTCGACAGCTTGGAGATGATACGGTAGCATCGCTCGGTGACGAGGAATCAGAAGTACTCGTAAAGGTCGTGGGGGACCTCATTGCGGTCGAGATCATAGAGGGTGACATCTCGGACGAGATGGTTCGCGAGATCGGACGACTGATAGCTTTGAACCTACACGGCGAGAGAGCCGAAGACATCATGGAGGACGTGGGTCAGGTAATCGTGGATCGTCTCAAGGGAGAACATGCAGACGAACTGGTGGAAGCCGTTGTAGAGGTAGTTATCGAACATATGCCGGGAGTCAGTAGGATCGGATTCATTAAAAGGGCCGTCGAAACGGTCGGTAACAGACTGATGGGACCGAGGGCAGACATCGTAGTCGAGGAGGTCGGGGACGAGGTCGTCGACACTCTCATAGAGGGGGGACACAGCGATGAACTCGTCAACCAGACCGTCGAACTAGCATGTGAGGAAGTAATAGCGGACGACGGTTCCGACGAACTCATAGAGGATACCATGGAAAACGTCGCGGAGATCATCGCAATGGACGGAAACGCAGACGAACTCGTCGCCGGATCCTTCGAATCCTCGGTAGACGTGATGATAGAACACGACCTCCATAGGGAGGTATCGGGAGAGCTTGCACCGAAATACGAAGCCTAAACCGTATTTCTCCTGTTAATCAAACTTACGTCCAACTCGCAATACTACCTCACCAACACAACACTACCTCAAACGTCCCACCAGCAATACAACCTCACCAACACACCACTACCTCAAACCATATCTTAAACTATATCTGTTGATGAGATTATGTTCCGGTAAAGTTACTAATGTCTCGGGATAGAGCTATTGTAGAATGTGACGAGGTTTCCCGGGAGTACACCAGGGGTAAGGGTAGTTCGGGATTCTTTTTCTGGGGTGGTTCCAGTCGCCCCAAGGTAAAAGCAGTCTCGGATGTATCCCTGGATGTATACTCCGGGGAAATCACGGGTGTTGCGGGACCGAGCGGAAGCGGTAAGTCGACGCTCCTCCACCTAATGGCTGGTCTCGACGTTCCAAGTACGGGGACGGTTAGAATTAATGGAAACGACACAGGTCGAATGTCGGGTAAACGTCGCGCAAAACTAAGGCTCGACAACGTAGGTATCGTTTTCCAGAGCTTCAGACTTTTCCCGTCTCTATCCGCACGTTCCAACGTCGCCATGCCGCTCGTTGAGAAAGGGTTGGGAAAGAAAAAAAGGCGTGAAAAGTCGGAGAGACTGCTGAGACAGGTTGGACTGGGTGACCGCACCACACACAAGCCGGCTGAGCTAAGCGGTGGTGAGCAACAGCGTGTCGCGATAGCCCGGGCTCTCGTAACCGATCCCGGTATCCTGATCGCCGACGAACCCACAGGGGAGCTCGACTCAAAGACGGGTGAACGTATACTTGATATATTCAGGGATTTGGCTTCAAACAGGGCAGTCGTCGTCGCGTCACACGACAGGGATACAATCGAAATATCCGACAGGCTGGTGAAGATAAAGGACGGAGAAGTCGACTCTATAGAATGATGGCACTTAGAATAACGGTACGTAGAATGACATGTACGGATCGCCGGTACGTAGAATGACATGTACCGATCGCCGACTACTGACCGAACTGTAGTGAACCAATGGAGAAAGATTCCATAAAATGACAGCTAAATTCAAGGGTGTTGTCAGCGTGGCCTTCAGGAGGGTTGCCTCCAGACTCAGCTCCCGAAGAATGCTGTTTACAGTAACGGGTGTGGGTTTCGCTATAGGCTTGATGATAATCGTGACCGGCGTGGGACTGGGTTTCGCTACACAGAACACCGTGAATAGCCAAGACGTCAACTACTGGATAGTTCCCGAAAAAGCATCAAGCTCAACCAACGTAGTTTCCGTGGGCGGGTCTTCGCTGGGTTCAGTACATCCTGCCATGAGTTCGATCCAGGAGATCGAGGGAGTAGATGCCGCGACACCGGTTCTTATGAAGCTTTCAAGGGTTCGGAATACCCTTACCAACGAATCGCAGTATCTGGTCATGGTTGGGGTGGTACCGACAGGAAACCTTTCACCGATCAACGGAGTATCTCCCCGTGATTTAGAGAACGGTGATCCCCATTATTCGGACGGTAGCTACGACGGCAAATACACAGACGAAGTTGTACTCTCCGGAGGGGCATCCGAAATCCTGGGTGCCGATAAAGGAGATAAGGTTTCGGTTGCGGGTTCCGACAGGAGCCTCGACGTAGTCGATGTCAATACGGAGGAAAACGCATCGGTTTTCGGTAACATGCCGGTGGGTGTACTCCACCTCAGCGAACTCCAGGAGATCACCGGTACTACAGGAGACGACTCGGCAAACCAGATAATAGTCGAATCAGACTCCAGCGCAGTCGAAAGTAAGCTCCAGAGCCTGTATCCGGAAGCCAGTGTGGTAAAGAAAGGCGGAGTTAATGCCGACAGCCTGATGGATCAGGACCTCTCCCTCGCACTCAGTATCGCCTCCCTACTTGTAGCCCTCGTTGTCGGGACTCTGTTCGTCGCCACCACGATGGGCCTGGAGATCACGTACGATCGGCCACAGATAGCCCTGTTGGGCGCCATAGGTTTCTCGGGTAACTCCCGGACTCTTCTGATAATAACACAGTCTCTAACGGTTACGTTCATAGGAGGTGTCCTGGGTCTAGGTATAGGTTTCGCAGGAGTACATATCTCCAACTACCTGGTAGGTATCTACATGTCAGTCGATAAGATAGCACAGTTCAACCCGACTTTCATCGTTTACGGACTCGGGGTGTCACTGTTGATCGGGCTGTTTACCTCACCCTACCTGGTTTACGTAGTTAGAAAAACCGACATACTACGGGAGCTAGAACAATGACCGGGTTTTTAAGAAAGCTAAAGGCGGTTTTCGGAGTTGCTTTCCGGCAGGTGAAACACGAGAAAGCCCGATCCGTTCTCGCCGTGCTTGGTGTAACGGTAGCTGTTTTAGCTACCACGTTGCTCGCCAGTACCGGAGTTGGGGTATACGAGGTGGGTCAGGAGAAGTTCCAGTCATCGGGACAGGAGCTATGGGTTACCGGGGGACCGTTAAGAATCGCGCCGGGACGCGTCGGTGCTATACAGAACAACATCGTTGACATCCACGAGGTAGCCGGTAAAGTAAGAGGCACCGACGGAGTGAATATAGCGGCGCCTATGTCGTTCCAGACTGTTTACGTCGGGAAGAACAGTTCGGCCCTGGAAACCGTGGTCGGTGTCGGTGTCAATAATGTTGGTTCCGGTAAGATAGATATAAGCAAAGGCAGGAGTTTCGAAAAAGGTGACGTGCATTACGCCGGCGGATCTTACTCAGGCAACATGACCTACGACGTCATACTCGACCAGAGCGTAGCCAACAGCCTTGGAGTCGACGTCGGTGACACAGTACATATTGGCAGCACGACCGTAGGAGCCAGGAAAAACAACTTCACTGTCATAGGTATAGGATCACGTTTCTCACGTTTCCTGGGTGCATCGACCGTGACATTACATCTAAGCGAACTGCAGGAGATCACGGGCGCGACCTCAACCGACAAAGGCACGTTTATAACAGTTGACCTGAAGAGTTCCGCTGACCCCTCCAAGGTCAAGTCTGAGTTGGAAAACAAGATTCCGTACGACGTCAACACCAACAGGGAACAGTTCAAGAACGTCCTTCAGAACCAGTTTCTTCTAATAGCGGGTTCGTTCGTACTCGTGGTTCTTGCCATACTTGCAGGCATCACTTTGACTGCGAATCTTCTGTCGATAGTGGTATACCATCAACGTGACGAAATTGCCGCCCTCAAGGCAGTCGGGGTGTCGTCGAAAACCCTCGTCTACGTCTACTTTAGCCAGGGGATAACGTTCGCGGCGCTTGGCACAGTATTCGGTCTTGCTTTAACCCCGGTGATCGCGAAGGTACTGAATACTGTAGCCAGCAGAATCGTTGGATTCCAGGGTCTGGTGCAGACACCTTGGCAGGTGTACGTGGGTGGCGCGGTAATAGCTCTGATAATAGGTGTTTTCAGCAGCGTCGTTGCATCCTACCGGGTATCTAGACTGATGCCTCTAGAGCAGTTCAGTCAGTAAATCCAAGCAGTTATTCTGAACCGGGTATCGTTGGTCCGGAGAAGGAATCTGATCAGAAAGTATTCCTAACTGTACATTTTATTCCTAACTGTACATTTTATTCCTAACTGTACATTTTATTCCTAACTGTACAT
>JBDGRN010000076.1:29106-36324 GCA_042218125.1 Halobacteria archaeon
TTTATTCCTAACTGTAGATTTGATGCCGTTCTTTAAGATAATAGAAGATAACCCCCCGGTAGATAGATTCTGATGACACCGGTCCGCCGTTGAAAGACCAATCACCGCGTTGAAAACCACCCAACTTGAAAATTATAACAGGTATTTGAGATAAATTCGATATGAATGAGCAAAAATTAGGATAAACCGTCAATCTCCATTTTATATCATCTTTGAGTAACAGACCGCATCTAATCAAAAATCTCTATAGATAAAATAACATCAACCCAACTAGCTCCCCATAAATCACTATACAAACAAATCGTTCAGATAGAAATCATCCTCCAACCAGCTGAAGAAAAATCGACAAAGCTGTATCGGGCAACCCGGGTACCGATGTATAGCTATATCCTTTATTTAAATGAGATATAATTGAAGAAGCTTAAAATTAGAAGTAAAACCGGTAGTGAGTTACAGCCTGTTTCTATAGGCTGTTCTTGAGCCTACCTGCTATTACCAGCACCGTCAGACTTAGGAGGAGTAGGTACGGAGCCTCGAATGGCTGCCCCTTCTCTTCCTCCGGTTGTTTCTTCTCCGGTTCTTCAGTCTTGTTCGGCTCAGTAGGCTGTTCGGGCTGTTGAGGCTGTTTCTCCACGGTTACCTTTCCAACCGATTTGTCGTTTATGGATACACCATATGTTCCGGGTTCGTCGAACGTATGGACGAAGCTCGTCGACATTGTGTCGTCACCCAGTACAGTTAGAGTCTTCGTATCAACCGTACTGTTGTCGATTTCGAGTTCCGCGGTGAACTGCCCAGACCTGTTGCCGCCGTTCTTGACAGTTGATTCCACTGTCACAGACTCTCCCGCCGTCACGGACTGTGTGCTTAGGGATGACTTCGTGATATCGAATGTGGCTCCACCTGGTCGAACACCTACTGCGAAGAACTCACCCAGCTTCCGGGTGTTGGCTCTGAGTTTAACGTCCTGTCCCGTGGTGTCCCTCCTGGTATTGAGGGGTGTCCAGGTATCGCTAGACCTGTTGAACCAGTAGACCGTGAGGTCGTTGCCGGAGATACCTTTCTGGTTAATTACTCCTTTCTGAACGTCGAAACGTAGCTTAGCTTTATTGATCTCGTTGCCCGAGATATCCGAACTTATCAGACTGTAAGCAAGAGGTCTCCTGTCGCTGGACATTGACTGGATCGCATCCGGTGCATCCACGTATTCCTGTACGGATACCTCTCCCTGTCTGGTCGCACCACTCATCCTCATATTAACTCTAGCGACATGTACTCCGGAGGTCTTGGCAGCAGGTGTCATCTTCGGTTTTACGGTGAAGCTGGATTTGAACCCACCTATATTGCTTATTTTCGCCTTGGATATGTTGTTGAAGACCTGGGTATACTTGATCTGTATGTCTCCGGATCCAATCGGTGCAATGCCACCTCCGCCGCCACGGCCACTATGTCCTCCTCCACCGCCACCGCCGCCTCCGCCTCCACCGCCACCGGAGGTGTCAGCGGATATTGCGAATGTGGATAGGCTTTTAATTCCCGTTGCGTTGTACCTGTGGAGGTTGTTCGTCGTAGTTTTGAACTTGGTTTTCTCCTTGGTCCATTTCTCGTTACCAGAAGCGTTGTAATGACGTAACGTGACGTCTTTCTTGCCGGCGTTGTTGGGGAGTTTACCTTTTTTAACGCTGAAGTTCAGACTCACTTCATTTATCTTATCATTTGAGAACTTCTTTTGCGATGATAGATTGGTCATCGAAAAGTTAAGGAAACTGAGACATTTCCTGTTACTGTCACCCTTACATACGTTCGAGACGTTTTTACCCGGCTTCTTGTCGAAGGTATCCAGGTCCAGCGAAACTCCCTTGGATGGACTGGATGATACGTCGAATGTGGTTTTATTAATCGTTGTTCCGGCGCTTTTTGTCGTGTTGGTGGATGGTAGTTTGGTTGAAATTTTAGTGTTCGGTGTTACGGATTTAACCTTTTCGGTTACTCCGTTACATTCGAACCTTATAGATCCCTGGTTTGCTTCGGTTACGGTTATGTTTCTTCCCGCGGTATGTATCCATTTGTAACCTCCACACGACCAGTTAGCGAAGGTTTCCACGGTTATGTTCGTGTCCGGACTTCCCTTCTTCCCTGTGGAGGAAGCGTCTAATGTATAGTTAGAGCCACGTGGATTCGTCGTGGGGTTTATACTGGCGTTCTTCTCAACGATATGATCGACTATGTCACGGGTTAGATGTTTCCCGGAGTTGTACTTACCGCTGAAATCTATTCCACCCAGAGTAATGCTGTTAGTCTGGTTTGCGACCCCGTTGACGGTACCGATCTCGGGCTTGAAAGTGAACTCGTTGTTTTTGATGTTTGTATCGAGGTCACCGGTAATTTTCAGCTTGTTCAACGTCTTTCTTATTGTGCTGTTGTTGTATACCGCGAACTGGTGTCTCACGTCGGAGTGTGAGGAGTCGAATCCGGTCTTTATCTCAGCCTTCACGTCCGCGCCTTTCCTCACCTTACTTCCAAATAGATTTACCGTTGATTTATCCTCCCTTATCGATACGGCGTCGATACCGAGTATAGTGGGGCTACCAGGTGTTCGGAGTTCACCACCCGATGTGTTGCTGAATCCTTTGTTACCCTGGTTGCTCGACGTGTTTGCAATAATTACGGCGTACTGACCGGGTTCACCGAAGGAAATGTCAGCCGACGTCGTAGCGCTGGAGTCGAGGCTTCCATCCGGACTCCAGGATGTTATGTCTCCCAGACCCGCTCCACCTGAACATCCGGACGACATCGTATTGTTACATACCAGCCAGGTGGCATTTCCGTTGGCGTCGTCCAGGTCCTGTACCATATCAACTACGGTCTGGATATTCGTTATATCCTTTAGATCTGAGTTTGCGCTGTTTTTCGCTTTAGCAACTACGATCTGGGCGTTTTCGTTGGAGAAGTTATCAGGAATAGATACGTCGGCTCCCCCCAGGTCGAAGTTGATATCCTTCCCTTTTTTCCGTATAGTGGGGTTACGTTGAATATTATACTCAGATACCTCTTTCGGCGCTAGAGTGTTAACACCCATCTCCTGTGTTATATCGGGAGACGAGCCATCGGCGTAAGTCACCGATATTCCACCGGGAGCTTTCTTCCAAGCCTCTACACCGCTACCGAAATCCGCGAAGTCGTCACTGTCCAACGCACTGGCCATTGGAGCCGTAACCATGAACAAACCTAGAATGCATATAGTTACGGCTATCTTTCTTGAATTCATTCTTTCAAAATAATTGATTTAATAGGTTATAACATTTTTGCAAGAACGGATGTATTTTAATTGCCAGTACCGGATATTTTTACCAATTAAACTTTACTCAACCGTATGACTGTATTTTTATATACTAGGTAACATATCCAAAAGTACGGGTAGATCAGATCTGACGACACGTAAACAGCAACTGTTCATTAACAGCCAGATAGCCTGGATGACAGCAGCCCTGATATTTCTAACTTTGTTCGGTTCACTGTCGTTAGAACTCTACTTCGTACTCTCCCTCCTTGGTTTTCTTATTATAGTCGAACTAACCGCCCCTTTCAACATCACGATACGTTGGAGAAAGAGACTCAAATGGATAATTGCGGCCGGAATACTTGTGTTTGGATACGTGGTCGTGAAGAGAGTGTTGGAGATACTTCCCCCGGGAGTGTTTTAGAAATATGGCAACTGAAACAGATTCAGCATTAATAAGATAGTTAAATATCGTAATCAGTATGAACAAAATAGTATACCGTAATCAGTATGAACAAAATAGTAAAATCCTGCAATGGGAAACAAACCGGGTTAAACAGATGTTAGCGGTAAAGAAAAACAAGGGTCTTTAACCCTCTACGGAAAATTCGAGTATTAAAACAAAAAAGTAGTCCAGGAACGGTCGAGTTTAGAAAGACTGGTTTACCAGATAGAATCAAGCTATGAAGATAGGGAAATACGAAGTAGAACCGGGTTATCCTCATCTAGCTCTCGTTACTCTTTTGGTGCTCATGGTTTCCGTTGCAGTCTATGGAACTCTTACTTCAACCAACGACCTTGGCGGTTTTAATCCTGACTGGAACGGCACCAGCGAACTAAGGGATATTACGGAGGAAAACAGTAAGAAACAGAAACTGATCCTGTTTACCATCGAGTACGGTGATACCTCCAACGACAGTTTGTCCCTGATAGTAGGTCCTCAGGTGGATTACACTAAAAAGGGGGCTGAACGGATTGGTAACTTCGTGAAGGAGGGAGGTACAGTACTGGTTGCATCGGAGTTTACCGACGACGGTAACAGGCTTTTCCGTCTTATCGGAGCGGATTCGAGGTTTGGGTCCGACGTATTACGGGACGACGAGAGGTTCAGAAACTCACCCGAGTTCCCCAAAACGAGTAACATAGCGAACTCCAGTCTGTTCAGTAACGTCAGCACCCTGGTTCTCAACCATCCAACGTACCTGAAACCAAATGGTTCTAAAATACTGGTCAACACCTCCGAGTTCAGTTACGCGGACTTGAACAGAAACGGTGAACTTGACGACAACGAAACCATGAAAAAGTACCCGGTCATCACGGTCGAAAAGTTAGGGGAGGGAAAGATCTACGCGGTAAGTGATCCGAGCATCTTCATCAACTCGATGATGGATATCGATGGGAACCGGAAGTTGGTAGAGAACGCTGCAGGTCTTCGGAAACAGGTTGCAGTGGATTACAGCCATAGCCCGAACTTCCCAACCGGATCCCTGTACCTGACATACTTCAGGAAGTATCCCAACTACCGCTCGGTTCTGGTGCTTGTGGGAGTTTTACTGGCCGGCTTAATCACGATCAGGCGAGGAAGAGATCAGATCAAGACAGCCTGGTACAGTACAACAGGTAGGTATCTACCGTATACCAACCGAACCATGGAAACCGAAACTGGAGTTGGCGAGATGACGGTGGAGGACGGTAAAAACTATCTACTAGAAAAACACCCCAACTGGAGCGAGGAACGAGTAGAGGAAGTCATAAGGAATATCCAGAGGGGGGATGAAGAGGGTAACGATGGATAAACCCCAAAATCTGGATCCTAAAACCCTCTATACAGAAATACAGGGTGAGGTGCAGAAGGTATTGATAGGTAACGAAGAGATAGTTGCACACCTAACTGTATCCTTACTTACAAGGGGGCACGTTCTCCTGGAGGGTATACCCGGAGTAGCAAAAACCACTATTGCCAGTCTTTTCTCCAAAGCAACCGGGCTGTCGTCGAACAGAATACAGATGACGCCAGACCTCCTTCCGGCGGATATTACGGGTAACTACGTCTACAGACAGAAGGCGGGGAAGTTCGAACTCATCAAGGGTCCGGTGTTTTCCAACGTTGTTGTAGCAGACGAGATAAACAGGGCAACCCCAAAAACCCAGAGCGCGTTGCTTGAAGCGATGCAGGAGAATCACACTACTATAGAAGGGGATACCTACGAGCTCCCAGAACCCTTCATGGTTATTGCGACGCAGAACCCTATAGAGATGGAGGGGACATTTAACCTACCTGAAGCTCAGAGGGATAGGTTTCAGTTCAAACTCGATGTCGAACTCCTTGGGGAAGACGACGAGATAAATCTCCTCAAGAGGTTCGACGAAGTACCCAACCTAACCCCGGACTCCATCGAACGTGTCATTCCACAAGGCGCCATTGCTTCCGCACGCAAGACAGTTTCAGAAGTATACGTCGACGACAAGGTAGTAGAGTATATCAGAACCATCGTCAACCTAACCAGAGAACACCCTCATATTAAGTACGGCTCCTCTCCCCGTGGTTCACTGACCCTGCTTAACACCTCGAAAGCACGCGCCGCTATAGCGGGCCGTGACTACGTGATCCCCGACGACGTGAAGAAACTTGCACCATCGGCATTGAAACACAGGATTGTTCTGGATACCGAGGCGGAGATGAGTAACCGAACCAGTGAGGAGATAATAGATTCAGTTCTGTCTGAAGTCAGAGCCCCCGACCTACCTAAGGAAGGAGCAAAGTAGGGGGCTGTACAGGTTAACCGGAGACTGGAAAACCGGAACCGAAAACTCAATAACTCAACTTCAATACCGAAAACTCAAAACTCGGGACCGAAACTGAATCTTGCTACGTAGTCGTATCTTCCACTTTTTTTGGTCTCAACCTCTACCTTATCTTCGAGACCAAACGCCAGACCCACGGCGAAGAAAGAGACGAGAGGATTGTCGAACCCTCTCCCGAATCTCGGATTCTCGAAACCGACTTCCACCACCCCGTCATCGGTTTCGACATCGGCGGCATCGGAGAACTCGAATTTTTCGACGACGCCATCGGAGAGACGTAGAGAGAGTTCCTCGGGAATTTCCGGTAGTTCGCCAACAAAACTCTCTCTGAACTCTTCAAACAGTCGGTTACCCACAGGCTGTACTGAAACTCCGCGGGACTCCCTCTCATTCAGCACCAGAGTGTTTCCCAGTTCGTCGTTGTCAGGTAGATAAGAAGACCCCTTCCAGGGTACAAACATCTTAACTTCAACGTACGGATCATCGACGGGTACATATACGGCTCTACTTTCAAGCTCTATCTCCGACGCAAGTTTCGTGAGGTTGTCGGAGTAGGTCTGGTAGATCATTTCTGCAACGGAGCTGGATACGAAGGTTTCGGGGGTTAAGAAGTAAACGAGTGCTGAAGCGAAGAAACCGGTGCCGGAAACCGCGTAGAGAACGTTATCGACGTCGGGAAGCATTACAGCAGCCACGGATCCAGCTATACCTATCAACAGGAAACCGATAGCCGTGTATCGATAACTGGCCTTTCTGCTTCTAATGTAGTCGTCCCGTAACCTCCGGTTCTCCTCTTTCAGGAGTTCGAGCCGTGCTCTTAACTCAGAAAAATCTGGGGACCCATCACCTTCTACCCTGCTGTCTACCTGGCTATCTCTTTCCCCCTCAGTAATACCATCGACACCGTCTTCTCTGGTTTCAGTTTCTGACATCTTTATCTGAAGTTGTCGAACTTCTTTCAACCGAACTTTTTTCAACAGACTTAGTTATTCTGTTTGCAGTTCCTCTACTTGGTACTAAATACCCCGGTTTTACAAAATATCTGCCTTCTGTTATAACTTTATTAGGGATTAACTCCCTGTTCGGTATTAACTCCCTGTTCGGTATTAACTCCCTGTTCGGTATTAACTCCC
>JBDGRN010000019.1:0-19799 GCA_042218125.1 Halobacteria archaeon
AAAGATGTTGCTGATCTTGATCGTATGTTATAAAGTTATTTGTCACGGTTGAAACGTTACGCAGTACACGGATTCTAACAAGTTAACACTTTGTCAGACTTCAACTGAAAACAAGCTATATTAAGTATTAAATCAATGTTTTTCAGACACGCTCTTTACAAGTTTCCATTTAACCAACTAACTGTGTCATCCACGAAACCGTTGTAGTAATTCCGATGGAAATCCGCGATATAAGGCAGAGGATATCTCCTTTCCTGTTGGCTTGTATGGCGTAGATGGTCCTTCGGACTGTTGACAGATCCTCGAAGAAACTCTTGTTCGTTGAACTCGATACTGTATATTTTAAAATCACCCACTGAATCGGGACAGTTTAAACTTAGACATCCGAACTCACCATGCTGAACATCGTGTCGAAGTCCTCTTATGAAAGCAAGCTTTTCGGAATAAAATGATCGTCCTGAAATAAACCGGGGTTTCGGAAATGAGGCCGTATCTATTACATCATTTACCTTCTCTCTCACCTGTTCGTTGAAAGAGTATAACGAGGAGAGATAATTATGAATATATCCATATAGGTAAGGAATAGATTCTTCTCTATTCTTTTCGTGGACTATAAAAAGGGCATCTTGGTTTCTCTCCGTCAATAAAATCCTCTAGAGCACTGTAGTTTTGACGGACTATATTCGCAGATACCCTAATTCGGCTTATTTCGTTACTAGAAATATATCGATCCGGTCCACCGGTTTGAACCCCCAGCAACTGCTCTATCGAGTTAGTAAAAAATTCTCCATCCCCCATGGAAACTTATTGGTTAGAATCCTCAGTAACGCCCGCTATTTCGGCAGCAGCTTCGTACTCTGCCTTGATTACATCCGGATCGGCCCCGGTGGACTCCGCGAGTTCTTCCGCAGATTTCGTATCCTTGTCCGACGGCATTGGTAGTTTAAAATAAACTATTCAGTTATAAATGGATGTTGACATTCAAAGGTTTAGTAATAGGTTAATTTAGTAATAGGTTAATATTGAGTCCGGAGTAAGTTTCTCGCCAGGATAATCGGTGGGAAGTTCGTCTGTACCGGCACATATAGTAGGCCGAGCGAGTGGAAGGAAAGATACGTGGATATCGGTTCCGGTACGGGGGAGGTCACGCGTATGCTTGGCGATCCCGGGTGTCATGGCCGCGGAATAGGAACCGCTGTCCACGAGAGTTAAAGAGACGGGCGCGTTTCGACGTACACAGTTGGTTCGTCCTCGGTTCAGGCGCCGAGAACGAAGGGGGGGGAGCACGTGAATTCCATGAGAGTCTGGGATTCGACTTTCTGGGGGAGGCGTCGGTCGAGTTCGGTGGCTCGGAGCTGGAGTTGGCGTTGTACAGGAAAGATTATAGCGGCTACTTTTAACGACTTTACTCGAAGTATGTTAAATATTTGAACTATACAAAATTATTTGAATTAAGCAGCACAAGTTCTAGTAGAATGACTGTACCCGATACGGAATCCTGGACGGAGAGTATGAGCGGTCGTGAACGCGTCCGGTACGTCGTGGAGCTACTGGATGAACCCACGGCTTTGCAGGAGATTGCGGACCGGGCGGAGGTTTCGCGTGCAACCGCGGACGACGAACTCCAGAGGCTCGAGAGCGACGACTGGGTCAGAGAAGGAACCGTCGATGGAACGAAGGCTTACGACCTGAATCCCGTGCGGATGCTCTTCGACGAGGTAACCGACCTTATCGAAAACAGTTCACGCAGGGAACTCGAGAAACAGCTCACGGAGTTGAAGGAAGAACAGGAGGAGCTGACTTCGGAGTACGGCGTGGGTTCGCTCGACGAGTTCCGGGAAAAGTTCGTGGATAAGGATCTCTCGGCTGAAGAACTCCGTGAACGCCGCAACGTAATCGCGACGTGGGAGGCAGTCAACACGGAGCTCGGACTCGTCAAGCACGCCCTCCATCTTTACGACGACGTTATCGAGCTCTCGTCTCCCCGGACTGGATCCCCCTCGACATTCGTATAATGGTGGTTTTTCTCGCTAACCGGGTGAACTTACAGACCAAACGACTCCACGACCGCATTAAAAACCGCCTCGGCGGCGAGTTCGACGATCTTAGACGACGACGTTCTGAACCTCGTGAACCGGGACGGTACCGGGTGGTCGCAGAACTCGACCCACATCGGTACCTCGAAGCCGACTACCCGGCGAGGGATGCCCGGATCGAGATCGGGTTCCGGCTGAAGACAGGAGAGCCGTACGAGTACTACTGGTTCAACTGGATAGAGCCGGACCGAAGTATGATGGTGGGATGGCATCAGGACGACACACACGACGACCTCGGACCGGTCCATCTGCAGGTGAACGACGGCGCAACACCCGTCACACGCAAGCCTGCAGAGTTTATCGACACACATCCGCTAGACGTCGTGCAGCGTAGACTGAGGTCACTCATTGGGGTGGTCACCTCCGTAGAATGGAAGCAGGACCGGCCGGTCGGACTCGGTTCCGGTGACCCTGAAGTTGAATAGGGGCTGGAAACTCAATATTCATCCTCGATACAGGGGTGTGGTTCCTCAGGTGCGTGCTCACGCCAGTCGTCCTTATCCTCCTCACCGAGCTGCTCGTTAAACAGCGCAGTCGCTCGCTCGTAACCACTGTATCCCTCGAGTCTCTCGGCGTCGTCGGTTACAGCCCAGTACTTCGCCTTGTGTTCGACGACGTCGCGATCTTTCAGTCGCGAAAGAGCAGTGCTAACTGTACCCTCATCGACGCCGATCTGGGAAGCGATTTCGCGAGCCTTGAACGCGCGATCTCGGTTGGCGGCGAGAAACCCGAGGACCTGATCGGGCACAGAGAGTTCTTTAAGCTCGTTTTCGCTCGTATTTTCAAAGGTATCCCGGTCGATAGACATCGCTGAATCGAGATACGGGATACAGTGTAAAGAGCGTTAGGAGTGAAAGCTATGAAAAAGTTGAAAGAAATCACTCGTCTATATCTACGGATAGTTCGAGTTCAGTATATTTGAGACAGGCAGACTCAACTCCAGAGTAATGTCATCGTTACTGGTTTCGGCGGTGCGGCGTGGAACGGGAAGAAGGTCTTCGTACAGTCATGAATAACATCAAACTACCTTCAGGAAGACCTGTCTAAATTGCTAAAAGTCTGTAAGTGAAGTTGTTGCTTTGGGTATTCCCTCGATTTCTGAGTCTTGCTCCCCACCTTTATATGGTTCATGCACTGCGCAGTAACCATCTTCCACCTCTTCCACGTCCCTGACCGAGTAGAACTTCAACGGCTTCTCCTGTTTCGTCGTTACGGGAAAGCCGTAGTTCTCGGACTCGTACTTGAACTCCCCACCGGAACTTAGTTTATCTTCCACGAACTCTCTATGATCGCTTAACCTTTGCTGGACTACATTCCGTGATATAGCTTTAGCTTGATCGACTCTATCACGGAAAAGTCGAACGAACTCCTCATCAAGTTCGTATCCCACTGAGTTACGTCCCGCCGTTAATGCCGCAACACTCGTTGTACCCGTACCCCAGAAAGGATCCAGCACGGTATCGCCGTAGACACTGAACATGTTGATGAGTCTATACGGAACCTCGAAGGGGTACGCCGCCGACCTATCCCGGAGTTCTCCCGAGCCATCGTCGAGCGGTTGCCGTTCCCCCTTTACGTCCATCCAGATGTCGGAAAACCAGTTGTTACGTTCCTCCCAGAAGAACGCCGAGTTATACCGCCGCTCCGAACCCGGCTCGAAACTTCGCTGATTTTCTCCATTGCGGAATATCAGTATGTATTCGTGTTCGAGAGTGACGTAGGCGTTCGGCGGCAGCATGCCGGAACCCATGAACTTCGCCGCCGAATTCACCGGCTTACGCCACAAAATTTCGGGAAGCGGCTCGAAACCAAGATCCTCGAAAGAATCAATTATACGGGAATGATTCTGGTAGACGCGGAAACTGCTGTCGATCTTACGCGTCGCGTCACCCACGTTAATACACGCGATACCACCGTCGACTAAGACGCGCTCAACCTCACTCCAGACTTTATCCAGTTCGGAGTGCATCAGCTCGAAAGCATCCTGCCCCTCACCCTCCTCGAGTTTTTCACCGGACTCCGGATTAAGATCTGCAAATAAGTCGTCCCACATCTCGATCATGGGATACGGTGGAGAGGTAACGACGAGTTCGACGGAGCTGTCATCGAGTTGTTCCAGTTCCCTGGAATCACCAACGACGACGCGGTGTCGAGTTTCCATTATACATCTTTGCTCATTCTTGGTTAATAGACGCTTTGTCCTATTGATTCAGGGCTACCTCAAGTTCGTCTACATGTAATTTGAGAGAGTTCGTGGTTTTATACTCCTCGTATTATACTATAGGCACACTGATATCTTCTTGGAGGCGGCTTTTTTGCTGATAGGTACCTGGTTTCACCGAAACCGGTTGATCTCCGAGATAGCCGTCGATACCTTTCGATTCTTCAGAAGGAGAGCTACGCGTATATTCGAGGTTATATTCCTCCGACAGTTTCTCGAAAATCGCTTCTTCGTTTCTTCCTAAGCCGGTATAAGTCTTGTATAGGACAAGATCCTCCACCCACCGTCTAACCATCTGTTCATCTATCTCCATCGCGGCCTCTCGCATTTTTTCCACCATATCGAATAGTTTCTCAGAAGCTTTTTCCATTCGTTTCTGGCCTTCATATTCGTCATTGTAGAACCTCTCCCAGTCCTCGTACTCACCCTCGGGATGTTTTTCTTTAAACTCCTCAATTATTTCACTAAGTTGACCGACGACCTTAGGTCTAGTAGCCTGAGCGTTCTGATTGGCGGTGTTCATTATCTGGGTCGTATACTTCGGGAACTCAGGATCGATCTCTGCTACTAACCTCTCACGTTCGTCTTCGTCAAGCTTGATCGTTTTTGCCATCCGAGTTTGAGTGTATGTTGTACTCAGTTATGTCTGATGGATTGATAAAATGTACAAAGGTGAAATTTCATCTTCCGGCAAAAAGATCGTGTTAAATTATCCGAAGATGCAGAAGATAAATGGTAACACAGTACTCAATTCTTCAGGAACTATTGGTTCTCTTCGGATAGCCACCAACTCTCTTATAAGGGATTTTCGCCAGCGTAGATGACATCAGGAACATGATCTATTCGTATTACTGTAGATGCGCCTGTGAACTTCACGTATGATTTGTTATAATTATTATATACCATCTGAGTTACTGCGGGATATACATGTTCTTCGCAAAGTTTGGCAAAATTCTTTAAATCTTCTTCAGAGAGATAATCGATATTTATAAATCCAACCGCAGGTGTACGCCCGTGACTGACTCCTTTGATCAACTCATATCTCTTTTCCTCAACATTGAATGTTGCACCAGCTGGTCGATCAGGACATTCCACAACCATTCCTCTGTTTGGGAAATCCTCTGAGTTGTAAAACTTTCTAATTTTATCAGTTGGGGTAATAAGAGCACCAGGAAGCAACGTTTCACCATTCGAACTCGTATGGAATTGACGAACGCCTTCATAATGTTTTAGTTCGACTTCGCCATTATACGACGCGATTTCATCTTCTTGTTTTAACCAGTCTCCGATGGCAATCCCAGTTGGTAATTGACCAAGTGGTTGAAGAGGGAGACTCTCCATCTGTGGACCACCAGGAGCCGGATGGTGCAACTCATGCGACTCTGGCTGAATATCTGATTGTTTAACATAGCCCAGGATCACCACAGGATCATAGCTTGCTGTCCCTCTAGTGGCAAAATCAAGCAAACTCTCCGCACCGGAAACATCATCAGCTAATTCTGAAGGAATACCCACGAGTACTACGATATCACTATCGATTGAACTCAGATCAAACAGGTCTTTGACGCGACTTCGACCCTTAACATCTACTGTGTTCCTACCAATTGTGAAATCGTGTTCAGAATACTCTTGTTTAGCTTTTCTTAGATACTCCCCATTATGCCAGTGCCACTGTTCTATGGGTAGAGTATGGCGACAGTACTCATAGAAAGCGATCTCGGCTAGATTCCCTTTGATCTTCTGAATATTATCATCATTAGGGTAGGCCTCCGCCTGACCCCACGCTAAAGCATGGTGTCCTCGGTCCGGGGGCAAACTGATATTTTATCATAGTTTTTCAACTTTGGTAGTTTACAATTCTTACTTAGTTTATTAAGAATTTCTTAGTTTATACAGGCAACAGCATATACCATAGCCTTATGGGTTTACCTATCCTTATCAGGCCTACTCTCCTCGTGTCGGGAATGCACCCACCCACCTCCCTCCCCCCAGATTTGAGTTCGTTTTACCTCTATTATACCTGAAATAACTTCCCCTAATCAACAACCTCAAATAAACCACCCCTAATCTCTACCCACCATCACCAACCCCCACCACTCCCCTTGCACCTCCTTCACCCTCTCCACCACGTTACCCACCCCAGGCTCCCTCCCGGGCGGCGTATACCTCGACGGCTCCTTTATATTCGAAGTATCCAGCCCCGCCAAACTCGCAATAACCGACAGATTGGTATAGGGCAGTCCGCCCTCGATTCCGTATCCGCCCGCCAGCGACGCCGCTAGTTTTCCGCCGCATATCTCCTCAGCCGCATCGATAGCGTGATCCATAAGCCGTCCGTATCCCTGCGCCGTCACCCCCAAATCGGTAATGGGGTCTGTGAAGTGGCAGTCCTGTCCCGCCTCGACGAAGAGGAAGTCGGGGTCGTACTCCCGGGCGATGGGCTCGAATATCTCCTCAACGACACGGAGATATCCCTCGTCACCCGTCTTTCTCGGTAGCGGAACGTTGACGTTGAATCCCTCTCCCTCACCCTCGCCGACCTCTTCCTCGTAACCCGTTCCGGGAAACAGCGTCCGTCCCGACTGGTGTGTCGATATCGTGAGTACGGAGGGGTCGTCGTAGAATATCTCCTGCGTGCCGTCGAAATGGTGGGCGTCCCAGTCCCAGAGAAGTACCTTCTCGACGTCGGTCTCTCGCTGGATCTTACGTATCGCGACAGCGGTGTTGTTGGTGAAGCAGAATCCGTGGCCGTCGTCGCTGAATGCGTGGTGGCCGCCTGGACGCGTCATCGCAAAACTCCGTCTGTAACCCGAGTTAGGGTCGACGGCGAGACTGCATGCCTCGTGTACGCCGCCCGCCGCCAGGAGAGCCTGGTCCCAGACGTGCTCTGAAACCTGTGTGTCGACGCTCAGGGAACCCGTACCCGTACGGCTCATCCGCTGTAGTTTCTCCAGGTATCCCCTGGTGTGAACCATCTCCATATCCGCTTCAGTGACAGGAGAGGGTTCTACGATGTCGACCTCCTGTAGCTCGAAGACACCCTCCTCCCGAAGCTGATCCATGGTGTAGGTGAGACGTTCCCGACGCTCGGGATGCGTGGGGGAGTGCTCGTGGAGGAGGTAGTCGGGATGGTAGATCACCGCGACCCTGTTCTCCACCTTATCTCTACCTACATCCTCGGTTTTATGACCGTCTTGGAACTCACCGGTTTTCTCGGTACTCCCGGACATCAGCTTTCACCCCAGCTTTCTACGTAATCCGCGAGCCCTGGCTCCTTCTGTGCGGCGGCGTCGATTATTTCGCCGCGTTTCCGGCTTTTCTGGACGACGTTGTAGTTCTCGAACTCCTGCATTTCGACGTTAGGTTCCGAGGAAACACCGTCAGAGTATCCCGAAGCCCGTTCGTCGTCGACGTTCCCTCCTACGGACGCAGCGACGGCGCACCGCTCCACGAGTTTTCGGGCCTCGCTCGACGTGAACTCCTCACCCCTTTCTACGGTCGCCTCAACACCTCCGGGGGTTACAGAAATCTGTGCCCTCGCCGTGTCGACGTAGACGTCGGTTCTCACCGAGGGCCGAGACGCAGCGCAGCCTACGGCTCCCGCTACATCGGCGTACTCCGGCACTACGGCTTCAGTTATGAAATCTAAGTTCCGAGCGATTCCCTCCGAGACCGCCTCAGCCAGTACGCCCCCCAGAACCATCCTGGAGGGCGAGAAATCCAGCCTTGCCACGAAGTTCTCGACTGCCGTCGACATTGCGTCGTAGTACTCCTCGAAAACATCGGATGGATCTACAGCTAAACATTCCAGGGCTTCACGCGACTTCCCCATGTCACCTATATCCAGTCTCTCGGCATCGTTCAACGCATCCGTCAACGTCGGTACCTCTCCGCCGAACGCCGCGGCGTTCCCCTCTCTGTATCTCGTAAGTCCATCGTCCCCGACGGCCGTGTCGCCGCCGTAAGGCAGATCCAAGGAGTCCGCGGCGTTATACCGCGTCTCTATGCCGTCGATAGTCGAACCCGACCCCATTACTGGGTTTCCATCCCGGACGGCGGTGATGTCAGTCGTGGTTCCGCCGACATCAACCAGAAGTGCGTCTTCCGAATCGAGGTCCTCACGTCGCATTAGAGCGAGTAAACCCATCGTGCTGGCGCTGGGTCCTCCGCCAACAGTATATCCCGGTGCCTCCCTACCGTGTTCAGACGTTACGGTGCCACCATCCCCTTTCAAGAAGTAGACTCTGGCGTCGACGTCCAGGTGGTCCACCCCGGACTCGACGGCATCTGCGACTTCCCTGAATGTCGGCATCGCTTTCGCATTCGCTACCGCCGTTCCGGCACGGGAGGGGAATCCCGGCGTACCTGTGGCGGCGTGACCTATAGAGATGGCTTCAAACTTTCCTGACCTCTCCAGTTGTTCACGTGCCTCGTTCTCAGTTTCGGGGTTCCGGACGCCGAACTTGGCGGTAACCGCCGCCGTCGCGGTTTCGGTGTCGAGGGACGTCAACTTTTCCTCGTCTACCTCCTCCGTCTCCCTGCCTCTATGGTCGATACAGCCGTCCACAACGACGTTTCTCTCGCCCTGGAAACCGAGTTCGGGGGAGAGACCCACTCCGGGTACCAGGACGTTTGTGCAGTCGGGTAGTCTGTCCTGTACGTCGGCGTTGAGGACACGGGTCGACGCCACTACGACCCTCTCCAGTTCTGACAGAACCTCCCCCGCGGTTTCCTCTACGGCGTCTACGAATCCATCCCCGAGATCCCCCGACATCTTGTACGTCGAAATTATCCCTTGCCTGTCGGCGAGAACCACGTCCAGGTTAGTTCCGCCGGCGTCCACACCTAAAAACATGAGTTAGAGGAAATCGGGGATGATACGTGTTAAGGCTGTTTTCTCAGTTATTACAAGAGAAATCCAACCGTCTTTCAACGATATCGGTCTTTATCTTCGACTTTCTCCTTTTCATGTTCGCCGAGTTTCCGTATCAAAACCCTCAGTATCCGTGTGTTGTCGATCTCCTCCACCGTGATCTTGACCTTGTCGTGGCGGAGTGACTCGCCCTCCTCGACGAGGCGCCCCATCCTGTTGAAGATGAAGCCAGCCACCGTCTCGAACTCGCCCTCCTCGGGAAGGTTGATCCCGAGAGTTTCGTTTACCTCGTCGACGTTGACCTCTCCCTTAACCAGTAACGTGCTGTCGTCGAGTCTACTGATAGGGGCTTCCTCCTCTAGATCGAATATCTCGCCGACTATCTGCTCAACAATGTCCTCGATGGTCACCAGACCCTCCGTGGAGCCAAACTCGTCTATAACGACCGCCATATGTATACGTTTCTCCTGCATCTCCCGCAGGAGATCATCCACCTCCTTGGTCTCTGGCGCGTGTAACGTCGGCATCACGAGGTCTTCGAGTTCGGTGTCGGTATCCTTGTACCTCAGGAGGTCACGGATGTTTACAAATCCCTTGACGTTGTCAAGCTTCTCTTCGTATACCGGAATCCTGCTGACGTCTTCCTCTATACAGACCTCCAAAACCTCCTCGATAGTTTTTTCGTCGCTGACCGACACCATGTCGAGGCGTGGAACCATCACTTCCTTGGCTATAGTGTTGCTGAAGTTGAAGACGCTCTGTATCATCTCACGTTCGTCCTCCTCGATTACGCCCTCCTTCTCGCCCGTACGAATCAACCCCTCTATCTCGTCACGTGTCACGTAACTCGTCTCTATATCGCTACGTCCACCCGTTACTCTGTTGACTATTCGGGTGAGTTTGTCGAAGAAGACTACGGCGGGATACATGAAGGTCTGCGAGAACTTCAGTGGTCTCGCGATCTTGAGGGACCAGCTCTCAGAGTTCTCTACTGCGTAGGACTTGGGTGCGCTCTCACCGAACAGCAGCACCAGGAAACTTATCACGAACGTCGTGACGAATATAGTGTAATGTGCACCTACGTACCTCGAGAAAAGCAACGTCGCTATACTGGACATAGCTATGTTGACGACGTTGTTCCCCACAAGAATCGTGATCAATAGGCGGTGTGGGTCCTTCCTCAGTGTCTGTAGAACCTTTCCTCTCTTCTGGTCCTTCTCAACCAGGCTATCGATCTTGTGGCGTTCCAGCGAAAACATGGCGATCTCGCTGCTGGAGAAGAACGCACTCAGCAGCATAAGAACCACTATCGATATCACACCGATCCAGGTAATCGCTGCCACGCCTAAAGCCATACTCTATACTTTTTCACGCCCAGTTTATTTACCTTTACCCAATCCAAGCCTTATAACCCGCCGCCGTCTATCTACCTACGAAAGTGAACTCCCTCTGCGTAAAGACCGACGTACGGTACGGCGAGCAAGTCAGGAGCTATCTGTCGAAATACGACCTCGTCGACCAGGATCTCGAGATAGATGTCGAGGACGGATCTATATACATACCGATCGACGAGGACGTCGAACAGAATCGTATAGGGGCGGAGGATGATATTGAAAATAACGAGGACTCGGTCACTTTTTCGATCTCCCATGAACCGTTGGAAGTCGGCGAAGTTCTCACCGACCCACCTTACTCGTCGGAGGTCGAGGTGAAGTTAGAGATAAGATCTTTCGAGGGGCGAGAGACGGGTACGAAGGTCGAGGACATACTGGGATTCCAGCCAGGATATGAGGTCGTGGGTGGTACGGCACTCGTGGAGTACGACGACTTAGAGGACGCGGAGAAGGTGGGGGAGGCACTCGTCGAGGCGGACAACAACGTCGACTCGGTCTACAACGTCGACTCGAAGGTACAGGGGAGGGAGAGGACGAGGAAGATGACGCAAGTGGCGGGGAGTGAAGGTAGGAGATTGATTCATACCGAGTACGGAAACAGTTTTGAGGTCGGGCTCGGAGAGGTCTACTTCACACCACGGTTAGCGAACGAACGCCAGAGGGTAAAGGGACTCGTGGAGGAGGACGAACAATTATTAGATATGTTCGCGGGCGTCGGTCCATACACAGTGCCGCTGGCAGAGGTGGGGTCACGTGTCGTGGCGGTCGACGTAAATCCACGTGCCACCCAGCTCCTGAAGAGGAACGTCGACCGTAACGGTGTTTCGGACGCAGTCGACGTGGTTCTCGGTGACGTATCGAAAGTCTTGAAGCCCGTATCGAGAGTAAAGGAGAGCGGATTCGAGGAGGGCGGATTCGATCGAATGGTGATGAACCTCCCGCATTCGGCGGACGAGTTCCTCGACACCGCTGTAGAGGTTGCGGATGATGGAGCCGTTTTGCATTACTACAGCTTCAGGCACGAAGACGACCTGTATGGGGGTGCAGTCGAGAAGATAGAGGAGGCGGCGGAAAAACGCGGATACGGTGTCGAGGTTCTGGAGAGAGTTAACGTCCGGTCGTACGCTCCATACGAGTACAATATCTGTATCGATGCACGTCTACTATAGCCCACGTCTACTATAACCCACGTCTAATATAGCTCCGGATTCCGGGGTTTTCCTGAAGACTTTTTCCGAAGATGTTTTTCTCTCCTCCGCACTCGTTGATGTTATATGGATAACGAGGATCGGAAGGGAGGGTTGATTGACAAGGTAAAGGCGGTTCTGGAGTTCGCGAGAATAGAGCACACTCTCTTTGCACTGCCATTCGCCTTCATGGGAGTCGTTCTCGCCGCCGACGGCCTCCCTTCCATATCCCTGCTATTCTGGATTTTCGCCGGACTCGTCTTCGGAAGGGCGGCGTCCCTCATGATAAACGACTACGTCGACGAACCAATCGACGCCGTGAACCCGAGGACAGACGACCGACCGCTTCCATCGGGTCGTCTCTCCCATCCGGAGGCCTGGATCCTGATCGCGGCGTCGAGCCTCCTGCTGTTCTTCTGCGCCTACCAGATCAACTTTACGGCATTCGTTTTGTCACCCGCGATACTGGTTACCGCGGTGGTGTATCCATACATCAAACGTTACAGCTGGATATCCCACCTCGTCCTCGGTTTGAACGGCTCCTACGCACCAATTGGGGGTTGGATAGCGGTGAGGGCGGGGGGCGACCCGGTTAGGTATCTGGAGGGCTTTAACTACTACCCAGCAGTAATTCTGGGTGCCGCCCTCGTCTTCTGGTACGCCGGCTTTGACATAATATACAGCCTCCAGGATCTCGATTTCGACCGGGAGATGGATCTGCACTCGATACCGGTGGTTTTCGGGAGGGAGTCTGCGTTGAAGATCAGTGCGGTGTTCCACGCCGTCATGCTGGTTTTTCTTGCATGGCTTTATCTCTGGATGACGGGAGTGGGTATGGAGTCCTGGATATTCGGTGTCTCCGTCCTTGTGTCGGCGGCACTACTCGGATACGAACACGTTATTGCGGAGGAGAACACCGGTATGGCGTTCTTCACCGTCAACGCCGTCGTTAGCGTCGTGGTGTTTCTCGGTGTATGTGGAGCGGTTTTCCTCTAAAAGCCGTTCACCGTCCCCACCTTCCACCCCAGGCTGGTGTATAGCTTTTTATGTCCAGGGATCGGATAGATCTTAATTCGGTTAGTTCTGTCAAGGATAATGTCAACCCGAAACTTCAGAAGGGAGATAGGTGACACGGTTTTCCTCGTAAACGAAGAAAACGGTAAGATCGTCGACGTCAACGGTTCAGTCGAGAATCTTCTCGGTTACAGGCCGAAGGAGGCGGAAAGTATGACGGTTATGGACCTGGATATTGAGGTTCCCGAACTGGAGGCTACCCGACTGGACGGATATTGAGGTTGTAGTGTCGTCTTACTGTCGTCTCCGAACCGGCGTTCCCACAGGTTCCCATGTATCGCACGCGAAGCATTCATCCAGAATCCATCTATCTCCGGTTGAAGCTGACTAATTTTGAACGAAACGAAAAATTAGATCAACCCTCCTTACGGAGTTAACTCCCTGAGGCTTTCTCGAGACGCCATTTGAGATCCTTATCTATAGGGCTATAGTCACCTTTCCGGATCACTATACGGATGTCGCTCGTCTTAACTTTGTCCAGGCCGCTATAGTTACTCGGTTTGGGTTTGGGGAACGGAATCCAACCCTCCAAAGTCCTTGCCCCCGCTCCATTTTCCTTGTCTCCGTCGGTGATTCTGAAGTTGTTTTTGTTCGCCCGGTAGAGGTAGGAGGGAAAATCCTCGTCCTTATGGATATATTTTTTATCCGGATTCCGGGCACCGGTTAAAGGACCGCCACCAGCAGTACCCGAGACACCTGTGTTTATCTCCCACTCGAAGTTCCGAGGTAGCTGGTTTTGCGGCATGTCGTTCTTGTTCTTCGTTGGTATACGGAACTCGAACTTGACCAGGATTACTTTCTGGGAAATAGTGGTTTTTTCACCGTCGGCGTCTACATCCGATAACTCGCCCTTGCCGAACTCACGGAACTTCGTCAGCGTTACCTCCATGCCGCCGACGTCAGCGGTTTCCCCAACCAGTAACTGGGAACTGCTCGTACTTACCAGACAGCCCGAAAAGGCAACCGACCCCACCAAACCACCTAAAAATTTCCTGCGGTTTAACATAAGTGATAAAACCTCCGTAATTATTTTACTGGTGGAGGGTTTCCGAAAAATCGCCTGTAATTGAAAAAACGTATCTATCCCCCCGAAATCCAGTGTGGACCAGTTATTCTAATTCAAAAAGATGCGAACTCCACGAAATCTAGTGTGAACCGGTTATACTACGGAACCGCAACCAGGTGGCTGCCTTCCTCTCCCGCAACCCACCCTACGTTCTCGGTGGTATGTCGAGTTTCGCTGTCGGCGCTACCTTCCTCCTCGACGTATACGTCTCTTCTGCTGGCGTCTCCACCCGTGCCACGGACACCCGCCGAATCTCCGCCGTCGAAAGACTGCATATCGACTACAGCGACATCGGAGCTACCGTCGGCGTCGAGGCTCACTGACTCCTGGGTTACCGAGTCACCTGTAGTTCCTACATCGACACCGTTCCCGTAACCCGAAAATACGGCGTAGCCAACGGTTTCGTCGGGGTGTCCTCCCTGCCGGTTGTCTCCACCCTCCTGCTCCTGGACGCGGACCTCGAATCCGTCGTTGCCGACGTTATCCAGCCTGGATACCGCGGAGTCGTACTGGTCATCCCACCATCCCTCGCCCGTCTCTGTCTGGGGTTCGGCGAGTACGACGGGTGTGAAGTCGAAAGCATTCAGGTCGACGGATCTCCATCCGTCGTCTGCGGATGTTTTTCCAGCGGTGACGACCCTGCCGTCTGCCAGGTTGTGGGTTCCAGACTCCACCACCAGGTAGTCGACCGTCTCCGTGACGTGTCCGCCGTCGTTCGCCATGTAGTCCCATTCCTCGACCTGTATCTCGAAGTTATTGTCGTTCACCTCGGTTACACGGACGTGTGCGGGATGCCCTCCGTTCTTTGACGTGATAGACGCGAGGACCACGGGGTTTTCGTAATCACCCTGTATTTCTACGGTCTGTGTCGCACCGACGTTTCCACTGCCGCCGGGATGGTCGTCGCTCGCCGATACACTCACGGAACCGAACTCGCCGACTGTCTCGCCGAGCGTGAAGGCGTCCTCTATGGTACGGGAGTCCAGCCTGGTATGGAGATGTTCGACGTTCTTCTCGTTCCACAACGTTACGGTTACGTCGTAGCTACCGGGTTTTGCGTTCGAACCCAGCGAAAACGACAGGTTCCGGAGCTGGGTTTCTCCCGGTGCGAGCGTCAGTTTTCCGCCGCCGCTGGCTCCGTAATGGTAGTTGCCGTCCTCGTCACGGACGCCGTATCCGAGGTAGTAGGTCTTCTTCGCCTCGCCGGTGTTCTCCACCTCGACGGTGGTTGTGAAACTGGTTGCCGGAGACACCGTACCCGACGGAAGATCCTTCACTGTAACTTCGCCGTCGTTCTTACTCCACCTGTCCTCGTTCCTGTCGAGTTTCTCCTGTACTTCAGGATCTTTATTGTAGGTTTCGAGTGCCGCGAGGTAGAACAGTATCTGTTCCCAGGCGTGGGGCTGTGACACCGACGTTTCTATCTCTCCACCGTCCCTCAGCCATACCTCACCCATGACGTTTGTATCGGGTGTCGCGTGTTTCTGTGCCACCCAGTCGAGTCCGCGTTTCACCCGCGAGATATTGGGTGAGTTCTCCCATGCTTTCGCGAGTCCGTAGAGATGTTTGGATTCGTAGAGACCAACGTCCTTCTCGCCTTTCAGCGTCGACCGGACCTTGCTCCACATTTCCTCGTAATGTGGCTGCATGGACGGCGAGTCAAGTGGTTTGAGAGCGGCGGGGAATACGGCTCTCGGGTTTCCATCGTACCCCTTGGCCGGACTCCAGTAGTTACCGTCCATGGCTTTGCCGAGTTCGTTCATTCTCGACCGGTAACGTTCCGCGTCTCCATTCCTACCGAGGGCTTCCGCCGCCTTTGCCGCGGATTCGAGACCGAGATGGACCGAGGCACCCCCCACTATACTCTGGGAAGGCTGTATGTGGTCGTCTTCGCTGGCGCTGCACTGTAGTCCGTTGTCGGACTTGCATTCGACCAGGTGGTCGGCCGCCCTTTTGATCGCGGGGTAGACCTGTCTTAGGTAGGTTTCGTTTCCTGTTACTCGGTAGTGGTCGTACAGTGTCCAGGCGCCGTACCCCGTCTCATCTATCTCCCACGGAATCGGGCCCGCGACCTCTCCGTCGGCGTAGTAGTTCATCGCCCAGCTGCCGTTCGGTATCAGTGCGGAGTTGACGTGGTCGGAACCGGGTGCGCCCTCCTGTAAAGAGGCGTACCAGAGGTTGTGTTTCCTCACCCAGTCGTGTTTACCCAGCAACCTGTCGAGAACGTAGTTGAAGTAGGCTCCGTCCCTCACCCAGTCGGCGCCGTACGGCGACTGTGTAGCTATCGACGCGACTATGGATCCGGATTCGGGGTGGTAGTTCTGTACGAGAGTGACGAGCGCACGTCTCGACAACGCCTCGACGTCCTCGTCACCCGACCCGGGCAGGGGAGCGTCCCCCACGAGTTCCCGGAACCACGCCTTCTTGTCCTCCATCTCATCTTCCGGCTCGGTACCCCTAGACTCCTCCAGGGTTTTCTCGACCTCCTCCTTCGACTCTCCCGCCGCGAGATGGAGGGTGGCTTCGTTCTCGCCGTCGGCGAGGTTTAGCTGCCGCGTCAACGCAGCGGTGGTCTGTCCCGAAAACCTGTCGTTTCCCGAAAGGACGCCGTCCTGTATGTCGCGGTAGGCATCGGATTCGTCACCCGAACCCCAGGAGACCCGTGCGTGCCCCAGTATAGGTACGGTGACCTCTATCGCGTCTCCGCCCTCGTGGGTGTCGCCCCCGACCTGGTGACCGCTCGATTCACCCGAGAAAGCCATCCCGGCGACTACCTCGCTATCCGTCGTAGAGTTCTGCTTGTAATGCAGTACTGCGTCGAGCTCGTCGTCGTAACGTGCGGCGTCGTTGTTGCTGCCCTCGTTACACCAGTCCTTTGTGGGAACCATGGGGTGTTTCGACGCAACCAGGTTGAAGTTCTCGAACGCCGCGACCTCGACGTTATCTACCGAGGATCCCTGTAGCCTCTCGACCTCGACGTTTCTCGTGAGTACGTCCCTGTCCTTCGGCAGTACGTCCGTGACAGTCACCTCGAGTCCGTATCTGTCCGAGCGGTAGGTCGTTTCGACTGTGTCGCTGTAGTTCGAGAGGTAACGCTGGCTATTGCTCCAGTCCCTCAGGAACGTGGTTTCGGTGTCCTTGGCTTCGATTACGCCGGAACCGAACGCCACGTATCCCAAGTTCTCGGAAATGTGTCGTACCTCGCCGTCGGCGCTTCTCTCCTCCTCGACGTTCACGGTGACGTTCTCGTCGTTGAGTTCAGTATACCTGAGGTTGGATGTGTCTCCGCCGTCGAAACCCTGTATCCCCGCGAGGAAGACCGGGGTTCCCTCGTAACCGTTGGAGAACCGTATGAGGTGGTCGGCGTCTGTTACGGTGTCGTCTGTAACGCCGGCCTCGTAACTCCCTCCGGAGTTGGAACCCGCCCCGGATTCGACCGTTACGTATCCGACCTGTTCCTCGACGTGGTTTCCTTTCGACTCCATCTCCTGTACACGGACGGCGAATCCATCTTCGTCGACGTTCTTGGTTCTAGTCACCACGGAGTCACTTCCCGACCCGTCGACGTTTCCGGAGCGGTGGGTCTGTGCACCCGTGAGAACGGCGGGTTGATCGAAACCGCCCTGGATCTCGACCTGTTTCCAGCTTTCGTCCGTCTCGACGGTTCCGACGTCTATCCTGGTCCCGTCAGGGAGTTCGTGGCTGCCGGACTCCACGACGAGGTAGCTAACTTCCTCGGCTACGTGGTCGCCGTCGAGGTACCCCCACTCCTCGACCTGTATCTGGAAACTGTCCTGCTTCACGGACCTAACCCTCGGATGTGCGGCCTGTGGTCCGTTCCTCGAGAGCGGTGACGTTACAACGACTGGGTCTTCGTAGCTGTTTTCGAGTTCTACATGACGCCATTCGCCGTCGTCGGCGCCAAGTTCGAGGGTACCCGTCTCCCCGACAGCCGATGTACCTTCCTGAACCGTGAGTCCTAAGAAAGAGCCGGCGTTCTCGTCTGCCCCCATGTAGGGCTTCGACCGGTTGGTGGCATGGTACTTGATCTGGTCGTAGTAGGAGGGGTTCGGCCATTTGAACACCGTGACGGTTCCGGCTTTATTCTCCGCCACCGACAGCCCCTGATTCCCTAACTGGGCGTTCACGTCGGTGGGACCGTATATCTCCTTCTGGTCCTCCATCGGCTTCATACAGGACTTGTACTCCACGTCCACCGAGCCGGAGCTTCCGGCGTCGACGGGAGTCGCCGTCAATGTCAGCGCTACCGCGAGAAAAACAGTTACAGCTAATCTATGCTTCCATGGTCTATCGTTGTCGCTCCCCAGCCTCATTATGTTTCCTCTAAGTCAACTTAATTCGAAAGTTACGATCATCAGATATAAAACTTTCTATAGAACCCACCCATTCCGCTGCCAGTATACCTGAAGAAAGTTCTGGCGGCTCAGGTTCCCGCCTGCCAGGACTCGACGTACTCCCGCTGTTCGTCGCTCAGTCCGTCTATCTCCACACCGAGGGAGTCGAGTTTTATCTCCGCAACTCGGCGATCGATGGAGTCCGGTACCTCGTGTACACCCGGTTCGAGGCCGTCCTCTTCGATCAGCCGTTCGACGCAGAGAGCCTGGACGCCGAAGGACTGGTCCATGACTTCGGCGGGATGTCCCAGCGAAACCGGTGCGGCCAGGTTGACGAGACGTCCCTCGGCCAGGACGTTTATCCTGCGTCCGTCATCCAGTCTGTACTCCTCGATTCCGTCCCTGACCTCCCTCTCGGACTCGGCGAGGTCTCTGAGTACGTCGAGGTCTATCTCGACGTCGAAATGTCCTGCGTTGGCGAGAACGGCGCCGTCCTTCATCTTCCCGAAATGCTCTCTCCTGATAACGTCCCGGTTTCCGGTCGTTGTTACGAATATGTCGCCTTTCTCCGCTGCCTCGTCCATCGTCATTACGTCGTACCCCTCCATGTGGGCCTCGAGTGCGCGCCGCGGATCGACCTCAGTCACTATGACGTTCGCCTTCAACCCCGACGCCTTCTTCGCCACACCCCTGCCGCAGTGTCCGAATCCGCCGACGACGACGTTCTTTCCGGCGAACAGTAGGTTGGTGGTCATCGCTATCGACGTCAGGGACGACTCGCCCGTGCCGTGGACGTTGTCGAACTGGCGTTTCATCGGTGTGTCGTTGACCGCGAACACCGGATACTCGAGGGCATCGTCATCCTCCATCGCCCTCAGACGGTGAACGCCCGTGGTGGTTTCCTCACATCCACCGAGGATACCGTCTATAAGTTCGGGATACTCCTCATGTATCCTGAATACCAGGTCGCCTCCGTCGTCCACCGTTACGTCGGGCTCGTGTTCGATGACGGCGTCTATCGCCTCGTAGTACTCCTCGTCATTGACGCCACGTTCGGCGTAGGATCTGATGTTTTCATGGCTGTCGAGCGCCGCCGATACGTCTTCATGGGTCGACAGCGGGTTACACCCCGTTATCGCGACTTCGGCACCGCCCTCGGCTATAAGTTCTGTCAACGCCGCCGTCTTCGCTTCGACGTGCATCGCCATACCTACCGTGTATCCCTCCAGGGGTTTCTCGGACCTGAACCTCTCCAGTATCTCGCCGTGAATGGGCATATGTTCCTCCGCCCACTCTATCTTACGTCTTCCTGACTCAACTTCGTTCATGATGGTTAAAAGGAGGAGGCTTTTAGCATAAGGATTGTGTTGCAGGCGAGTGAACCTGAGGAGAGGTGAAACTCATTTTCCCCCATACATGCCGACCCCACCTCATCAACTAATAACTGCCGCGTAACTACGAACTGTCCCCTAACTACCAACTGTCCCCTAACTACCAACTGTCCCCTAACTACCAACTGTCCCCTAACTACCA
>JBDGRN010000019.1:19899-36128 GCA_042218125.1 Halobacteria archaeon
ACTGTCCCCTAACTACCTGTAAAGTCCACGAAGACCCGTACATCAACCGAAAACAGTCGACCATACCAACCGAAGTAACAGTTCACCTCTCCCGGATATAAACGGTTTCTCGGCTCCCGGTCTTCGTACCATGACGATGTATATTCCGTTAGCCACCTAATGTTTAACAGGAAAAAGGAATCCTCCGGAGCGGGCACCTAACCTGGGGGAAGGTGTTCGACGCCCACTCTGGGATAGTCTGGGGGATAGGTGGAGGTGATATTGGGGGATTCTGGTGGGGGGATTACCCACAGTAATGTGGGACACGGCGCGCCGGACTTAAACCCGTGCGCGCTGTATAGAACTACATCCTATAGTATATAAACCTTTTTTATACTTTATCACTATTGATAAAATCAGTATGGTTCACGGTGGGTAACTTGTTTAAACCGCTTTTAATCGCTAAAGACATCCAATCCTTCGCACTCCACGCACTCGCCCGAGGTACTGTAGTGACGTCCACAGACCAGCTGACCACACGCGCTACAGGTGTGGTTCGCGGGATCGCCACAGACGTAACATACTCCTGAAACACTCATCCTTTCTCTATACGTTCCTGGAGAACAAAACACCCACGTTCAACCCATCCATAACTGTAATAGAGCTGAATATGGACGACAGAGTAACCACTGCGGTCAGGGCCGCTGAGAAAGCCGCGGAGGTACAGAGACGAGGAACACCGAAAGAGTTCACAGAAAAAAGGGACCGTGACCCGGTTACCGGGATAGACCGTGAATGTGAAAAAGTAGTGCGAGATACAGTAAAGGACCGTTTTCCGGAAGACGCCTTCCTGGGTGAGGAGTCAGGTGGATCCACTGACACCTATGGATACAGCTGGATCGTCGATCCCGTCGACGGAACCGCGAACTACCTCCACGGGCTACCGCATTACACCTCATCCGTAGCTGTTCTGAAAAACGGAACACCCGAAATTGGAGTCGTCCACCACAGTCCTACCGACGACGTATATACAGCGGTAAAGGGAGAGGGCGCCCGTCACAACGGAGACAGGATAAACGTCACCGACAAAGATCTCCAGGACTCCCTGATTGCCACGGGATTCCATCCCGAAGCATCGACAGACCATTACCTCACGGTAAAAAGTCTGGTCGAATCTACACAGGGGGTAAGGAGGCTTGCCGCAGCATCCTTCGATCTCTGTATGGTCGCCGAAGGAACGGTGGATGGTTTCTACGAACCACACCTGAATCCCTGGGATATCGCCGCCGGCGTACTGATAGTTGAAGAAGCCGGAGGTACAGTTACTGACTTCCACAGTAACGGTGAATGGAGTTCCGTGGAGGAAGGGGAGGTAGTTGCCTCCAACGGCAGGATCCATAAAGAACTGCTGGAACTGTCTTCCGGCTAAACCGCTGGCCCGGTGGTTAAAGCGAAAGATGTTCCCGGCAGACGTGCATCGGTTTTCCGTCCTGGTACTCTGTCACTCCGATCTTGCCGACCTGTCCGCCCCTATGGCTCTCGACGTCCTCGGGTTCGAGAAATATTTCTCCGCCACATATGTCGCAAACGGTTTTCTTGGCCATACGTAACGTTAGGGCCGACGTCCCTAAAACCACACGACGGTTAAAACTTGAAAACCGGTTAATTAAACAACATACTACGGAAGGGAGTTAGTAATGCCTCTCCTTCGGCTCGTAGTCTTTTATGACGACGTCCCTGTAGTCGATCTTCATGCCGTCCTCGGTGTGGTGTGCGAGCGTGTGTTTCAGCCATTCGTCGTCGTTCCTATCCTGGTGGTCGTAACGCCAGTGTGCGCCGCGGGACTCCTCCCTCGCGAGAGCACCCATTGTTATAGCTTCGGCGACATCAATAATTGACCTGAGTTCGAGCGTCTGTATCAGATCGGTGTTGAAGGTCGAGGATGTATCCTTGACGACGACGTCCTGGTACCTCTTCCGGATGTCGTCGATGATATCGAGCGTCTCCTCCAGGCCGTCCTCGCTCCGGAAGACATTGACGTGTTCCGTCATGGCGTGCTGTAACTCCTCCCTGAGTTCCGCCTGCTGTATCGAGCCATCGCCGAACAGCTGGTCTATACGGCTCTCCTCGTTGTCGACGGCTTCCCGGACGGATTTCTCGCTGATGTTAGTCAGATGGTGTTCGGCGGCGTGGTTACCGGTTCTTTTCCCGAACACCACAAGTTCCAGGAGTGCGTTTCCGCCGAGCCTGTTTGCACCGTGCACCGAAACGCAGGCACATTCGCCGACGGCGTAGAACCCGTCGAGAAGAGTTTCACCGTGGGAGCCGCAGTCGATACCACCCATCATGTAATGCTGTCCCGGCTTGACTGGGATGGGTTCCTCGACGGGATCGACCCCCTCGAAGTCCCGCGCAAGCTCCTCTATCTGGGCGAGACGGCTTAATAGCTTCTCCTCACCGAAATGCGTGAGGTCAAGATGTACGGTGCCGTCCTCGAAACCCCGGCCCTCCTGAACCTCGGTAAGTTCTGCCTGGGCGACGACGTCCCTCGAAGCGAGTTCGCCGTCGTTGGGGGCGTATCCGTACTCGTACATGAACCGTTCGCCCTTGTTGTTGTACAGAATCCCGCCCTCACCCCTACATCCCTCCGTGATCAGTATTCCCGACGAGGGTAGTGTGGTGGGATGGAACTGGACGAACTCCATATCCTCCATCGGAACCCCGGCACGGTAAGCCATGCTGAGTCCGTCACCGGTGTTGGCCACTGCGTTGGTGGTGTGTTCGAACACCTGTCCCGCACCACCCGTCGCGAAAATAGTGGCGCCCGCGACGAATCCCTCGATCTCGCCGGACTGTATATCGATCGCGACGACGCCGTGGCACTTGTCGTTGTCTCTCACTATCTTTGTCACGTACCACTCGTCGTAGACGGTGATGCCCCGTTTCAGGACCTGCTCGTACATCGTGTGGAGCAGCATATGACCCGTCTTGTCGCTGGCGTAGGTGGTGCGGGGGAAAGACAGGCCCCCGAAATGGCGCTGTGAAACCTTTCCGTCGTCCTCCCGTGAGAACGCCATACCCATGTTTTCCAGCCTGATGACCTCTTCGGGAGCCTCACTCGTCATCACTTCTATCGGGTCCTGGTCACCTATGTAGCTGCTTCCCTTCACGGTGTCGTATGCATGGTCTTGCCAGTCGTCGTCGGGGTTCAGTGCGGCGTTTATGCCACCCTCCGCTGCACCCGTATGGCTCCTAACCGGATGAAGCTTCGAAACGATAGCCACGTCGGCACCCGCTTCATCTGCCGCGACGGCCGCACGTAGACCTGCTCCTCCGCCACCCACTATCAGAACGTCGTGTTTATACATGTATTCGGATCACTCTAAACTGAATTCATTAATCCCAGAACCTGAGCTTCTGTTTTGCTGACTCCTTCGACATCTCCATTATAGCCTTCGTCGGTGAGATCCCCTTCGGACATACCTCGGTGCAGTTGAACTGAGTATGGCACCTGTAGAGCTTGTGTGCCGATTCGAGCATCTCTAGCCGTTTCTGCCGGGCTTCAGATCCTTCTCTTTCGTCCTTGTAGAACCTGTAAGCCTTAGCCATTGCGGCAGGACCGGGGAAGTCGTCGTCGACACCGGCCGGTGTGCACGAAGACGTGCATGCTCCACACCAGATGCAGTCGAGGACCGTGTCGATGTTCTCCCGGTTCTCCGGATCCTGAAGGTACTCCCTTCCCTCCTCGGGTTCATGGTCCGGCTGGAACCACGGCTCCACCTCGTCCATCCTGTCGTAGAATCCGTCCATATCGACAACAAGATCTCTTACTACGTCGAAATGTGGCAGTGGCTCGACCTTGACGGGACGTGTCTCCAGGTCCTGGATCTGGGTGTTACACCCGAGTCTCTGTGTACCGTTGATGTACAGGGCGTCGCTTCCACATCTCGCCATCCTGCAGGAGTGCCGGACAGTGAGGCTGGAGTCTATCCTGTCACGTATCTCCATCAAACCGTCTAGAACCGTCATACCGTCCTCCCAGTCTATCTCGTAGTTCTCGAAATGTGGTTCGTCGTCCTCTTCGGGTATATACCTGAACACCTCGAAAACCACGGTTTCGTCTGTCTCCGCTATCGACTCTGTTTCGCGTTGCGTTCTTACTGACATATTATCCTCCTCCCGTGAAGGCGACGAATATCAGCCCTCCCTGTATCAGGAGAGCTATACTTAGCACCGTGAAGAAACCTTTTAGGATTTTGTCGGTGCGTTCGCTAACTCCGTGTTCACGTATCATGTTGTAGAGACCGTACATCCCGTGGTATACGGAGAATCCGAGAAGTAGAAGCGCCGTTGCCTGGTAGACGAAAGCCGGTATGTTTATAGAGATGCTGAACAGGTGGTCGGCGTTTATTACGCCATCGGACATCCTTGCCTGCGTGTTCTCGGCGTTTATGTTCGCTGCCCCGACTATAAAGTGCTGTACGGCGAAATGGAAGCCCAGGAGCACTATCAGCGCTATCCCCGTAATTCTCTGTAACAGCCAGGCGTTTCCCGAAAAGCTGGTTTTCGTACTCATATTGTTTTCACCCTAACACGAAGAACGGAACAGCCGTTACGACGAGAGCGAAGCTCAACGCCACGCTCAGGTAGAACATCTGTTCCTGCGTATCTAGACCGATAGTCATGTCGAACAGTACGATCCTGGTTCCGTTGAGGGCGTGGTAGACGAAGGCGGCGAATAAACCTACCTCGAGCCATTTCACGATCATCTGGCTTTCCAGACTGTGAATAGTCTCGGTAAACGCCTCGTAGCCTAACCAGAAACCCGTCCCCAGAACCGCGAGATGCATTATCAGATAGAGAGCCAGGATTACTCCCGTGAACCTGTGAAGGTAGTAAGCCCACATACCCGGCTTCCAGTCCTTCCATCTACCGACGTCGAGCTCCTCTAACCTACCACGGTCGTAGCCCTCCACTCTCTTGTTTTCGCGGCTCATCTGAAATAAAAATGAACTTACATTCATTTTTAGGTTTCGGCTAGGCCCAGGACTAAGTTCAGACAGAAACCCTCCAACCCGGCCTGAACATACGAAAAACACTCGTCAGTTCAATAGTTCATCTAAATTACAGAACAGATTTTATCTTATTAGCGGGATTCTGAACAGGGATTACTCAGAACTTCGGAACACTGTTTACTGTCCCTGCTTCAGTACCGAGGCTCCACGGACCTGTAAAACAGGTAGATATAGTGTGTTTAAGTGTGTTTTAGGTAGATATACGTGTTTTTTTGTAGGTATACGTGTTTTTAAGGTAGATATACGTGTGTATATCATTTTTACTGGGCCTCGGCTTCCTCTTCTTTTAGTGCGTCCATCCTGTCGTCCAGTATTTCGTTGAGATAGGCTGTTTCGTCCATGTCGTCCGGAACTTCGAGCGACTGGAACACGACTCCTCCTTCCTCCTCGGTATCGTCCCGGTCTTTCTCATAGACCGTGGCTTCTACCACACGGTTTGCCCAGTCCCGTATCTGGAGGGTGTAACGTCCGTCTTCGGTACGGTAGACGCCAACCAGCATGTTGTCAAGGGTTTCACGTGCAACCGGTTCGTCTATTTCGGGTAAAGTTTCGGAATCTATCTCGTTAGGATCTTTGTTAACCATATAAATGGATTCGTCTGACGGATGTATCAATCTAGTGAATTACGACGAGCTAGTGAACTACGACGGGCACCGGAACAGTGAACTACGACGTGATCTGTATATCGAACGGTAACCGGGTTAATATATCGACAGATATTACGTAGGGGACCGGAATACCTACATTCAATGCAGGACCGATACAAGGAACTGATGTTCAGGAGCTTCAAGGACGCCATGGACATCGTCCATGACTACAACGAATGGAGCGAGGAGAGTTTCGACGATGAAATCCAGGTCCACGGTCAGACCGTGAGCGAAATAGCTATGTTGCTTTACCGCAGCAGAGCAATGGAAGCCATGGCATCCAGCGGTGACATCAGCTATCCCAACTTCGAAGACAAGATGTTCGAATAGCGTCTACATACACGCCGTTACTCAAAAAGCAGATAGGGCGTCCCGGTTCCGTTCTCAGACTCTATCGGTTTTGTTTAACCTCACCCTACCTTTATTCCATAATTCCCCGATTATCACCCTTGATTAGTCATCGGCAGCGACCATGGTTGTCGTGTCGATCGATATATCTACGTCCTGTCCGAGCGCGATCATCGTGAAAACCGGAGCCCGTTGAGCCCACTCCTCGACCTCTTCCTCATGTATACCCTCGCCCTCTATCTCGATCTCGGCTTCCAGGTTCTCGAAGACCTCGTCGGCCTCATCGAGGTCCTTGAGGCTAAACAGAACGGCGGGATCGAAATCCGTCTTGATATGTGTACGTAGTTCGTCGATATCGGCTCCCGTGGCCAGGGCGTTCATCGAGATGCCGACGTTAATGCAGGATGCCAGAGCGGAAAGAGCCATCTCGATAGGCTCCGGACGATCCGTTGGGCCGGTCCATCCGCCAGCGTCGAGAACCTCCCGCCAGGCACCGAACGGCACCGTGTATTCCCGTGTTTCCCTTTCGATCTCCTCTCCCCCTACCTTGTACGAATCAACCTTGGCAAGGCTGTGTGCAACAGTTCCCTCGTAAATGGATTTCGCAGTCAGCTCGAACTGTACCTCCTCCGGATTCTCAGCCGCGTGCTGCGTGAACTCTTCGAACTCAGCCGTGTCGACGCCATGTTTTATAGCCATACATCTGAAACTAGCTAATTTATCTTAGTAAACTAAACTATCATTTTCAAATTCGTTTATACTCCACCGAACTGTTCATAAATATAGACATTTTTTGACAAAAAACCAACATCCTGCCCGAAATTCTAACTCTGTCTCTGTCCCCCAAGTTCTAACTCCATCTCCCAAGTTCTAACTCCATCTCCCAAGTTCTAACCTGTCTTCTATGTAGATAGCCCGAGTACGAGAGAAGAGTAGCTTTAGTCCGATAGAGCTTTGAGCCGGAAGCGGTATCACCGGAAATCCGTCAAATAGCCTGGATGCATCGAATACCCGGTTAATCTCAGGCGTCTTTACCGAGTTTCCCGTCGATCCTCCTTTCCGCCATCTCCTCCAGCCTGTATCTCTGGATCTTCTCCGTCGCGCTCCTGGGTAGTTCCTCGATGAAGAAGATCCGACGTGGATGTGCATAGCTCGGCACCCTTTCGAGGGCGTACTCCCGAAGTTGCTCCTCGTTGACGGGTTCCCCCTCATTGTTGTCGTCGGTGACAACGAATGCAACCGGAGCATTTCCCTTTATTTCATGTGGAGCTTTGGCGACACCCGCCTCCACCACATTCTGATGTGTGAGCAGGGCGTCCTCAACCTCGGCGGGATAGACGTTGTTTCCACCCGTCAGTATCATGTCGTCCATCCGTCCCGCGATCCAGAGATCCCCATCTGAATCCACGCGTGCGATGTCGCCGGTACGGAACCAGCCGTCCTCGGTGAAGACCTCGTCGGTTCTCTCGGGCATGTCATGGTAACCCTCGAACACCTGCGGCCCCCGGACCTGTATCTCTCCCTCGACTTCTCCGCCGGTATACCTGGAACCGGGTTCGAGCTCTTCGGTTTCCACCAGGACCTCCCCGGAGTCCTGATCCACGATCCTCAGCTCTATACCGTATACAGGTTTTCCGACGCAGCCTGAACTCTTCCAGATCCCGCACTGCCTCTGTACCGTTCCCGAAGCCGAGGTCTCCGTCATAGCCCATCCCTCTCCGACCTCGACGTTCCAGCCCTCGTTGATCTTCTCCTCCGTCGAATCCGATAACGGTGCCGCTGCCGAACCCACCATCTCGAGCGTCGACAGGTCGTACTCCCCCATGTTCTCCCGGTACGTCCGGTAGACCATCTCGAAAATAGCGGGAACCGCCGGGAACTCAGACACACCGTACTCATCTATATTCTTAAGTATCGAGACGGGTTCTGGTATGGTCTGTAACACCACCTCGCCGCCGTTGTACAGATACATCAACATCAGTGCGTTGAGCCCGTAGACGTGGAACAGTGGTAGAACCAGCAGTAGGGTGTTGTCGGGATCTAACGAAGGACCCGACTTGGTGAAGGATTCAAGCGATGTGAGGACGTTCAGGTGTGAAAGAAGCACGCCCTTTGGACGGCCCGTGGTTCCGCTGGTGTACGGCTGCATAGCAGTATCGCTGTATCCCCGATCCACGAGTTCGAACTCGTCTTCCGCCGCCTGCACCAGATCTCCGTAGTTCCTGGTTTTAACATCCTCCGTCACTCCCCCTTCTAGGTATAGCTCGTCGGCACCCGATGCCTCGGCAACCTCCGTCGGTGCAGCAACCGTCGCTTCTTTCACCTCGACTCCACCCAAAAGCAAAGGCGATGAAACGATCCTATCTATCCCCGAGTTCCCGATAACGTACGATAGGGTGTCTGTATCCATCCTCAGGTTCAGCGGCACGGGTACTCCCCCTGCCTTAACGACTCCGAAGAACGCCTCCGGAAACCTCACGGTGTTCGGCAGATAGATCCCAACCCGCTCACCCTTCTCCAGGCCGGAGTTAGTCAATACGTTCGCGAAAGAGTTCGACTTCTCATCGAGTTCGGTAAAGCTCAGCTCCTGGCTACTATCGAGGATCGCCCTCTTGTCGCCATATCTCCTTGCTGCCATCACCGGGATCTCTCCCACGTTACGTAGGGGCTGGTCGCCCAGATACTCCATCTACCAACACCTCTCGAACTTCGTAAAAACAGTAAGATGCACAGACTCGTGCCGCACGGAGGGTATCAAGTGGCGGACATCTTGGACGGTTTTTACGGCCATATCTGTTTTTATTAGAACCGACGCGCGGTTAACGGTAACGGCAGAACTGACGAAAAACCATAAAACTAATTTGTCCAACAATAATAGATTATGCTTTAGTTTTTAAACACTTTTGCTTAGGTTTTTAACCATGTATGACGGAAGTCATAGTATATTTTAGACAAAAAATATTATAAAATTAAATTAGGGAAAAAGTACTTGACCCATCGGCTTTTACCACCATCTAGGTGGATGATGGAGTCACCGACGGGGGTGTATAAATGAGTTCAAAAAACAGGGACCACGTCAGGCAACCCGAAAAAGGTAGCCAAGGAGAAGGGGAGGTTGCAGTCGAATGCAACATATGTGGCATTAAAGAGCCAGCCCAGATCAGAACCGAGTCAGTCGGATCGTTCCAGGGCGGAAGCCTGAAGAAAACGATATGTGGGGACTGCGGAGAAGTTATCGATGTAATACTGAAACAGAGTCCGACAGGAATGGTGCCAGAAAGCCCAGAATAAAGGAAGTTACAGTAGAGACTATCCCTGATTTTACACATTTTGATATCGTCAGAATACCAGTAGCGGTACCGGGATCTCTCGGTTTAAGTTCTTTTACCAAGTTCTCCGAACTCTATACCAACTGTATTCTTTTACCAAGTTCTCCGAACTCTATACCAACTGTACCGTCTGGACCGTCGACCCAGTTCGGGTAGCAGAAACGGATCTTGACTTTTGCCGTGAAACAGATTTTTAACATAGCGGTGACGATTTAAGCCGTATGTCACAGTTAGGCGTCGAGAACCCCGACGTGGCGGTTTTCTTCTCCGGTGGTGCAAGCGGCCTCCGGTACCTGATCGAGAGCGACCCGGGTTACGGCGACGAGTACGACGTGGTCTGCGCATTCACTGACAATCCCCAGGCTACGGGAGCGGGTTTTGTACGTGACAAAGGGATACCGTTACTCCACAACGACATAGAGGAGTTCTACGAGGAAAGGGACGCCGACATAAGAGATCTCGACGTCCGCAGCGAGTTCGACCGCGAAACACTGGAACTGATCGAACCAAACGACCCTGATCTCATCGTGCTGTCCGGATACATGCGTATCCTCACAGATCCGGTGGTTGAAGAGTATCCAATAATCAACGTACATCCCGCCGATCTCAGGAAGGAGGACGAGGACGGTGAAAGGATCTACACCGGATTCGACCCGGTATACGACGCCGTGGTGGCCGGTCAGCCGTACACACGTAGCTCCACACATCTCGTTACCAGCGACGTCGACGATGGACCCCTGATAGCGGTATCACGTCCCTTCAAGGTCCACCGCGAACTCGTCGACCCACTGGTCGAGAGGGACGCACTAGAAAGCGTCAGGGACTACAGCGACTCCCACCAGGAATGGATGAAGTGGCAGGGCGACGGACCTGCGCTCGCGAAGTCGCTCGAACTCGTGAGCGACGGAAGGGTCGACTTAGAAGACGGAGAGATAGAGGTGGACGGCGAGAAAGGACCGTTCGTGATGGGGTAACCGCTTTACTCAAATCAGTAAATCGTATCAAGTATACGAGGTTTTTGGTTCTATATAAATCATTTATAAATTGCGGCCAGAAAACTACCTGATTCTTTTGGGCTACTTGAAAGACCGATTAAATTTTCTGGTCATTATTACGGTAATTATTATCGTAATAATCTTTTCTGGCCTGTGATGTAGTCTGAACCTGGAATTAATCCAAACCCAGCCTGTCTTTCGCGTCGTTCACCAGTCCATCGATGACCTCGGTCGTCGTCGGATGGTAAGCCCTGTCAGGAACATCACGTACGTCCATACCCTCCTTGACCACCACCTGCATCGTCTTCGCCATCGTGTCGGCCTGGTAATGCAACGCCTGCCATCCTAATACGGTACCGTCATCACCGACCACGAGTTTCGCGAGTCCTTTCGCGGCGTCTTTCGTCTTGAACACCCCGTCGTCGCTGGCTTTCCGGGATACCGCGACGTGATCTATTCCTTCCTCCTGTGCCTCCCTCTCGGTGACGCCTATACGGGCGAATGGATAGACGGAGGCGCCCGAGAAGATTATCTTATGGTCGAAATGGGAGAACTCCTCTAGATCGCGGCCCTTCGAATCCGCCACGATGTTCTTTGCGGCGAGAAACCCCTGTTCCTTCGCGATATGGAGTATAGGGGTTCGTCCGTTTGCGTCACCCACTACGTATACGTCGCGCGAGTCGGCGGCCTGCATCGTGTCCTCCACCCATCCCTCCCCCGGCGAGAGAGACGTGTTTTCGAGTGCCATTCCGTCGAGGTTGGGGCGACGTCCCGTGAAAAGAAACAGTTCGTCCGCCTCGATACCGAACTCCTCGCCGCCCTTTTCTACCACCAACCGTACGCCATCGTCGCTTTCCTCGACCCTCTGTTCGTAGGCGTTGTCCACCACGTCGACCCCCCAGTCCTCCTCGTACATATCCACGACTGTCTCGCCGAACCGTTCGTCGACGCCGTCTATCGGGGTGTCGTCGTGCTCTATAACCGATAGATCCATCCCGCCGGCCTCGCTGAGGTACGGCACCATCTCGAGCGAGACGGTACCGAAACCCATCACTACTCCGGTGTCAGGGAACTCGGTGCGGTCGAGAACCTCCGCGCTCGTGGTGTAGTCGACATCGTCCAGGCCCGGTAGGTCGGGGACGTTGAGCGTCGACCCTGTCGCTATCACGACGTAGTCGCTCTCTATCTCGCGGCCGTCGACCTCGACTGTGTGGTCGTCGACGAAGTTCGCCGTCCCGCGGATAAACTCGACGTTCTCCCGTTCGGCGTCCCCGTACACCGACTCTCGCCTGTGATGGGCGAAACTCGTGATATGTTCCTGCTTCGTTTCGTACACCTCCTCTAGGTCGACTTCGGGGACCCCGTCGATACGGTCGTCGGCGCGTGCCTGGTACCGGTGTGCTGCCGCCGACAGAACCTCCTTCGACGGCATACATCCCTTAAGTATACAGAGTCCTCCACCAGGATCGCCATCGTCTATCAGCGTTAAATCCAGGTCGATCTCCCCTTCGTCGTGTGCCTCTAATAGACGGCCGGTTACAGCGGTACCGGCACTTCCGAATGCCCCGATAACGGTAACTTTAGTAGTCATTTAATCCAAAATTGAGGTGCTTTTATTTCAGGTTTGCGTGGATATGACAACTGAACGAAGCTGAGGTCTCTCAGTAGCTTCCCTCGACAACTATCTCGTTCAGCGGCTTCCTACCGCTCGGCACCTCCCTCTCCTTCAGTTCCTCCGAAAGCGACTCCTTCGGTGCCCTTTCTCCTATCGCACACATCGCCTCCACCTCGAACTCTTCAGGTAGATCTACGGTTTCACGTGCGGCGTCGTAGTCGAACCCCTCCATTCCGTGCACCACGAGTCCCCGACGTGCTCCCTCAAGCGCCAGGTTCTCCCACGCCGCTCCAGCGTCGAAGGAGTGAGTTCGGGCGTCTTTCCCGTTCTGGTCGAAGGTGGTTTTCGAGGCTATCACGACCAGCAACGCTGCGTCCTTCGCCCACGTACGGTTTCCTTGGGAGAGTAGATCGAGGTACTCTTTCCAGTCGTCGCTCTCCCTAGTTGCGATGAGGAACCGCCAGCCCTGGTTGTTGTAGCTGGATGGCGCCCATCTCGCCGCCTCGAAAAGCGGCATGTACTCGTCCTCGTCGAGAGGTTCACCGGTCATCCCCCGCGGAGACCATCGGTTCAGGTAAAGAGGATCTATATCATACTCCATCTCGCGGTGTCCGCGGACTTCGTCTACGAGTTCGTCCATAATAGACTAAATTTCTTCAGGAGGTAAATATCCCCCTGAAACACAGAAGGCATTTAAAAGGAAGGCGTCACCCACCATCTGATGAACAAAGATACAGTGCTCACCATTGTAGCTATCTCTCTATTATTACTGGTAGCCTTATCCGGCTGTCTGGCGTCGGACGGGGCTGATAATAAGCCGAACGGGTCGACCGATGAAAATACCTTCACGGGCGAAATGGTGGTCGAGACGGTGCGTGAGGGACCGGTACAGAAACGGTGGGTTCGAGAGGTTCTCGACAACGGAACCCTCATGAACAGGTCCGAAAAACCGGAAGGCAGGTTCGTGAACGAACGACGTGTGACACGTGAGATAGAGAGAAACGGAACCACCGTAAACCAGACCCTGATCGTACGGAACTATATGGTAAACGAGACCAAGAAACGGGAGGCTATAGCCGACGTGGCGTTCCGTAGACCCGATAAGATGTCGCTTCGTTTTAGCCATTCACCCTACGGGATAGATAGAGTGGTGATGAACGGATCTACAGTATACGTCTTCAGAGAGGATACCTGGGGAAAAACCAATCTGAGTAAGGTAGGTTTAGAAACAGTCGGTATACCGCCACATCTCTTCGATCTGGATAACTTGAGTAAACGGAAGGTGGGGAAAGAGAAGTTGGACGGACGGCCTACAGTGATATACGAACCCGAAACAAATGAAGACGTAATGCACGACGTCGACAGGGTATGGGTAGACAGCGAAACCGGAATGCCCGTCAAGTTTCACCGAAAAAAATCACTCGGCAAACATTCCATCACCACCAACGTTACCTACAGCAACCTGTCTTTCGGCGTCGACGTTCCGGAATCCAGGTTTGAGGTGGGCGAGATCACGAACCCGAAGGCTGGTACAGTGGAGGAAGCACGTAAGAGATCCGGATTCAGTTTCCCGGAGTTCGGGAACCCGGAGAACTTCAGTATCGACGAAATCAGGGTCGACAACGGTAAAGAGTACGTGACTTTCACGTTAATCCAGAACAACGTTACAAACCCCAGCAGTATGAATCTTCAGTTCGGTAAAGACGGAGAACCCGATCTCCCCAGGAGAGCAACCAGTATCCGGATCGAAACCGCCAACGGAACCGTTGAGGGCAAGATCTTCGAACCCCCAGGACCCGATGGACCGGAGCCAGGTTTCCGTATCCTTGGTTTTAGATGTGGCGATAGTGACACTATGATCCGTGGAAATGCCACAGAAGAGAGTATGAGGAATCTTGCTAAAAAGATAGAATGTAGCTAAACCTCCTATATAAGGGTGAAGTACACGGGTCGGGTGACCCGTGAAACTCTCGCTGACTTTCTTTAGAGCTACCGTAACGGGGTAAGATGAAGGTGTAACGGGGTAAGATGGAGATGTAACGGAGTTAGACGGACGGTAACAGGGTAAAATGAACAGGTGACGGGGGTAAGTTGGAGAAAAAATAGGGTAAGATGAAGGATCCGAGGTTAAACGTGGGCATAGATAATAATAGCTGTTTTAGGTCTTGGTATCCTGGATAGACTAAATGCAGATAGCCGAGTCCTCCTTCGATTTCGAGATCGAGCGTATAGTCGACGAAATCGAGGAGAGGGGTTTTGATAAGGTGTCGCTTCAGTTTCCGCAGGGACTCAAACGCCAGGCGACCGACGTCGTCGATGAACTGGAAAGGAGGAAGCCCTCTGTCGACTTCTACATCTCGGGAGAGCCGTGTTACGGTGCCTGTGATCTCGATCAGTGGCTTTTGAAACGGACCGACGTGCTCGTGCATTTCGGACACTCCCCTATCAGGAACAGCGAAAGCGTGATCTACGTCGAAACAAGGAGCCACGAACCCATCGAGGACGTAATGGATCAGGGTGCAGATCTGCTGGAGTGCGACCAGAAAGTATGTCTCGTGACCACGGCGCAGCACAGCCACAACTTCGACGACGCGAAGGATTTACTGGAAAGCCGTGGATTCGACGTGGAGTCGCGGAACGGCGATGAACGGCTCGACAAGGAGGGGCAGGTACTGGGATGTAACTACACGAGCGTCTCCTCCGACGCCACACAGGTTCTCTACCTCGGAGGTGGAGACTTCCACCCGGTGGGTCTCGCAATGGACCATCCCGAGAAAAAATTAGTCGTCGCAGACCCCGTTAACGATCAGGTTAGGGAGATAGACGGGGAGAAGTTTATCCGTCAGCGTTACGCCGCCATCGCGGAGGCTCAGAACGAGGGCGTGGAAAAGTGGGGGGTGCTTTTGAGTACCAAGATCGGTCAGAAACGCGAGACTCTGGCTTACCAGCTCGTTGATGACTACTCCGGTACATACCTTATAACGATGGACGAGGTAACGCCGGACCGTCTACTTCAGTTTGACGCAGACGCCTACGTTAACACGGCATGTCCACGGATCACGACGGACGACGGTCCACGTTTCGACAAGCCGGTACTGACCCCCATAGAGTTCGAGATAGCTATTGGAGAGAAGGACTGGGACGACCTGCGTTTTGATACCTTCCACGGCGCGTGGTGAGGTAGCGACCTGAAACTCAGTTACCCGTACATAACCACGGAAGATCGGTTTAGATACCGAGTATCTACAGTTTTAATAGGTGTCAGCAAAGGACTAAATCAACGTTTACCAAGGACTCTTTTAGCAGCCATTAACCAAGGACTAACTTAACGACATCAGCATAGAACTGTCTATAACAGACATAAGCCAAGGGCTATGTTCATTTTCGAGTTTAACAGGATGGATGTTGACGGGGAGGGGAGCCAGTACAAAGATTTACCTAATTTTCCCCGCCCTACTTTCTCCAATACTGGAGTCAAGCAGGCTCCCCCGGGTTGCCCGAGGGAGTATCAAATCGTACAATCTATTGAACAATAAAACTGTTGTGATAGTTGTTAACAACCGCTGGACCGGTTTAATAATTAAAATTAAGGGCCGTTTTTAAACGCGTTATATATGACGTTTGTCTGACTTAATTTTATCAAGGAAAGAAGTGGACTTTTTAAGGCTATGCAAAGCTACTTAGCCCACTTCGCTAATACACGCGTATAGCTAGCTAAAAAGGTCTGTGATGGCGAAAAACCCGCCGTTAAGAAGGGTGACGGCGGATACAGTGACTGGTTAATGGTGTCACTTCACGCGATCAAACACTTTAGAGACCATACCTACTGGGAATTGGTCGACGACCTCATCGAAATGCCACGAATCAGATCAATACTAGAGCTAGAACTGGAAGAAATCCCTCATATCTCCACGATCAGCAATAGAAAACAGGATCTTCCTACAAAACTCTGGAGAAAACTCTTAAAATACAGCAGCTATCTCCACGAACTAGGAGATATCCAAGCAATAGATTCGACGGGTTTCGACAGAAACAAAAAATCATATAAATACCAGAAGAGAAAGGGTTACGGCTTCAAAGCCCTAAAAACAACCTTACTAGTAGACTACAAAAACAACGTAATCTTAGACGTAGAGTTGAATGCGGAGAAACCACACGACACTAAAGTTGCGTGGAAACTTCTCTCTAAAAACCTAGACAAACTAAATATAATTACTGGAGATAAAGGCTTCGACAGCGAC
>JBDGRN010000025.1:0-36015 GCA_042218125.1 Halobacteria archaeon
GTACGGAAACTACGTTTCCGTGCAAGCAAATCACTTCGTGATTTGCATACGCCGTTCACGGCGGGGAGGATGTCAAGGTGGGACACCTGAGTATCTCGGTGCAGTCAGTGAGGATGAGTCATTAGAAGAAAATGTCATGCGAACCCTTCTAAGCCGCGATGGCGGGCTTCACGAGGAGCCGGAAAACGTCCTTCACAGAGAACTCGACGACGTTGATCGGTATTTTGCAGTTCTGAAATCTATGGCCGAAGGAAACCGCACCCAAAACGAGATCGCCCAGGGTGCAGGCATTAACAACAGTAGTGTGGGTTACTATCTCGATCGGTTGGATACGCTCCAGATAATCGAGCGTGACTACCCGGTGACTGCGGATCCGGCCCGCAGCCGGAAAGGTAGATACAAAATCTCGGATCCCTTGTTCCGTTTTTGGTTCCGTTTCGTCTACGGACGTACGGCTCGTTACGAAGTGTATGGCGAAGACGCATATACAGATCTTATCGAACCGGAACTACCAGATTTTTTGAGTGGAACGTTCGAAGAGCTATGCCAACAAGCCGTACTGCATGAATATGGCGACGAGTACCGGTTTATTGAAGAGCCAGGAAACTGGTGGAGTAAAGGACATGAGATAGATATCGTGGCACCAAACAACTGTGAGACACTCCTGGTAGGCGAAGCAAAGTTCCGAAAATCTGACGTTGGATATGGGGTTTTCGCACAGCTTAGGAACGAAGCAGAAATGGTAGACTGGACTCCCAGTAATGGGGGAGAGACTAAGTATGAATATGCTCTCTTCAGCCGGGGAGGATTTACTTCTTCTGTAGAGGAGGCTGCGGTAGAACAAGAAAATCTTCTGCTGTTTACTGTGGATGAGGTAATCAGTTTGTTGACGGTTTGAGATTGACATCGCGTACAGGAAGGATTTGGTCGATGCCGGAGTTTTTATTGGGGTATTGTGTTTAATCCGAGTTTTTTGAAGTCCCCATCGTATGCTAGGATGTAGTTGATGTTTTTTTGTTTTGAGTGGATCTTTATGGTGTAGTCGGTGAATGAGGCGGATTCGTTTCCTTCGAGTAATTGTTTTCCTGTTTTTTCGAAGATGGAGTCGTCGACTGAGAGTAGCTGTATCGTTTCGGATTCTGTGATGGCTTTGTATGCTTTTTCTGCTTTTTTTCTGTCTGCTTTGTATAGTAGGAGTGTTGCGAGTTCGTCGACGACGTATTGGTTTGTGTAGAGTGGTCGGTAGGGTAGTTCGGGTAGTATTTTTTTGAAGAATTTGTTTATTTCTTGGTGTTCTTTTGTGTCGGAGTCGAAGTATGGGAATAGGGCGCTTGTGTCGAGAAAGAGGGCAGTTGGTCCGTCGGTTTCGGGAGCGAATTTTTCTTCCATTTATTCTCGGTAGAGGTATTCATCGGTGTTTTTCGCGGTTTTTTGATCCGTCCCGGATTTGTCGATGTCTACGTTGAAGAATGGGTCGTCGGTGTCTATTTTTTCGTGTCGTTCGGTGTATTCGTTAGCTGCGTCTCTTAGTAGTTGTTTCAGTGATTTTTCTTTTCTTTCTGCTATTCTAACTAGTCTTTCGTATTCCTTTTTTGGAAGCTTCGTCTGAACTACCTTTTCAGAACTTGACATGTACATGTTTAGTTACATGTTTATGAAGAATAATGGTTTGGGTGTGGTTAATGAAAAACCGGATAGTTCCAGGATAAATACTGTATTTTTGAGAATATTATTTCAAATAGTTGTTAACACCGATTCAATCAATCGTCAATAAACACCAATTCTTAGACAGACTCATTTCAAGTTATTTTTTCCACCCTCTGAAAAATGCGGAGTAATTTTTTTAACTGAGTAAAATAAGGCTTATACTGGAAATGGCTGAATGGTCCTCCCGGCTTGGCTTTATTTTTGCTGCGATTGGTGGTGCAGTAGGTGTCGGCAATATCTGGAGATTTCCTATAGCGGTGGAGAACAACGGTGGGGGTGCATTCGTCATAGCCTATCTAATCTGTACATTCTGCTTCGGCCTCCCCTTAATGATTATATCTATAGGAGCGGGCAGGAAGTTCAGGAAGGACATCGTGTCGATCTTCGAGGATATCTTCCCCATCAGTCTTGGATGGGTTATCATTATCGTAACTTCGTTGATACTGAGTTACTACATGTCCATAACCGGATGGGTACTGGGCTTTATTTTAATATCGATAGACAACTTCAACATCACCTTCCAGCAGTTTACGAACTCTATCTGGCCGTTACTGGCGTTCGTTATAGTTACGTTGATGACGGGTGCGGTCCTCTCATTCGAAGTTGACGAAGGTATAGAGAGAATAACCTCCTTGCTCATTCCGATTGTTTTTGTTATAATAGCGGCCCTAGCTGTTTACGCGACCACGATGAGCGGTTTCGCCCAGGGTGCCAGTTTTCTGTTTATACCTGACAACCCCGGAAGGTTTATGGAGCTAACGCTTTGGGATAAGGCTTTTGGGCAGGCGTTTTTCTCGTCCGGCGTCACGTGGGGTATACTGATCACTTTCGGGATATATTTGGACAGTTCCACCAACATACCCAAGACGTCTTTCGTCATCACACTTGGTAACAGCCTCGTCGCAATACTAGGTGCACTGGCAATATTTCCGACAGTATTCACGTACGGGAATCCCGCAGGTTTACAGGATAACCAACAGCTGGCTTTCGTCACACTTCCGAAGGCGTTCCTCGAGATGCCGGGGGGCTACTGGGTAGGGATACTGTTCTATCTCCTCCTGTTTTTCGCGGCATTTAGTTCGGCGATAGCGATAATGGAGGTTCCTGTCGCCGTCGGCGTGGGCAAAGGGTATTCGAGGAAGAAGGTTTCAGCGTTAGTAACAGGTTTCCTGCTGGTGGCTGGATTTCCGTCCGCATTAAGCTATACTAACATTGGGTTCAAGGTTCTTGGAACCAGGTTCTTCGACTTCATGGACAGCACGCTTGGTTCTATCGGACTACCTATTTCAGGCATCATAATTTCGATAGGATTCACCTGGTACGCCGACATAGACGTATCAAGAAAGGTCGAAGTCATTATAAAGTACATACTCCCCGTGTTGCTGTTTATAACAGCAGTCGCCCGGTTCTTACAGATTATAGGTCAGTAGTTTCTAGGTCGGTAATTATCCAAAATTTGAAAATATTGGCTGGATAAACGGGATAATTTGTTAGACGGTGTAAGTTTTTAGAAGGGGATTTAGATAGATCGGCTGGTGTTTTTTTAGTCGTCTGCGGCTTCTTCGCCTGCGAAGCCTTCGCTCTCTTCTATACGTTGTGCTGCTTCGGGGTCGAACTCCGTCTCGATCTCCTGGAACCTGTCGACGTGGCTGAGTTCGTGGTGGCTCTCGGTTGGGTGGCCGACGTAGTCCTGTTCGAGTTCGAACTGTGCCTGTTCGTCGTTTTCGGCCAGGTTCTTGAAGTCCTCGTATGCCTTGTGGGCGCCTGCGTGTAGGCCGAACAGCGTGATGAACTGGTACTTGTAACCGAGGTCGCCGAGTTCCTCGAATGTGAGGGGGTCTTCCTGCTGACTCCATCTGAAGGATGAACTGTAGTTGAATGCGAGCTTGAGGTCGGGGTGTGTCTCGTGTATCTTTTCGGCGTACTTGACTGCGTCCTCACGGCTCGGGTCGGGCATTTCGGGCCAGACGAGGTCGACGCCACAGTCGGCGTACATGCGGCCTCTTTCGAGGTGTTCCTCCCAGTCGCCGTTGGCGCTGCCGTAGGCGTCTGTTCTGGCGATTATTATCGTGTCGTCGTCCTGTTTCGCGTCGACGGCGGCGGAGAAACGTGCTTTGGCTTTCTCTCTTGGAACGATCTTCTTGCCAGCGATATGGCCACATCTCTTGGGTGTGACCTGGTCCTCTATATGGACCGCTGCGACGCCAACCTTCTCGTACTCCCTGACGGCACGTCGGACGTTGTGGATTCCGCCGTATCCCGTGTCACAGTCTGCGATGACCGGTAGGTCGGTTGCCTCGACTATTCTTTTGGCGTTCTCGACCATCTCGGTCATGTCCATCATTTCCAGGTCGGGGTACCCCATGAGTCCTAGGACAGTGGAGTAGCCACTCATGTACGCGGCGTCGTGGCCCGCCATCTGGGCGAGACGTGCGTCGAGGGCGTGGTATAGACCCGGCGCGAAAACGAAGTCCTGTGTGTTGAGTTTCTCGCGGAGTTCCCGGCCTTTGTAGTTGTCTATGTCCCTGTACGTGTAGTCGTGTTCGTCTCTTTTTCCTGCCATCTTTAGTTCACTTTGGGTTTGTCCAAATATTGGTTTAAGCTAATCGGTTTCCACCCGGCGTTTTTCCGTGGTCTCCGATCCAGCTTCTATTCAGAAACTTGTGGGACACTGTAAAAAGCCTTATTAATTATTTCAAATAAGGTATTGTAAAGTTATATGTTTATGATAACATAATTGATAATTTATTACAAATAATTTTATTTGTTTGTTATATAATACTGGGCATTAGTTCAATTGAAAACCGTTGGAACCATGGATTTAGTGGGGATCAGTATGGATTAACCCTGTATTCTATTTCGATATAGTTTCGCTGAATGCAGTTTCGTTGGACGTTGCAGTTCAAAACAGGAAGTAGTCTTCAACAGAGGAAGTAACCTGCTGTCCAGTAATTCTTGCTGCCTCCAAGGGTGGCCGTGCCTCGTACTTCTTGTCGTCACCGTCGTAGTAAGTATCGACAATCCCCTCAGTTATCAGTTCGTCAAGGTTCTCAGACACGGATTCTGGAGTCATACCTGTCAGGTCACATATACTCTCCAGGCTACCGTTGGACTCACGGACACCCATGTATACGGTGAACTGTTTCTTGGAGTCGAAGGCGGACGCCAGAGCGCCGTCTACGTTTTTATTGATCCTGACCTCCAACTCACCCTTATTTTTCGGTAGATATTTCGAAAAGATACCGGTTGACTCCTCCAGCTTAGTAGCGAGTCTTTCCACTGATCCCCAGAGCGGGGGTTCGAAACCGCTGGGTTCTGCTTTGAGGTTGAGGTCTTCGTCTTCGACGAACTCCTCTCCGTCCTCGCCGGGAAGAGTCTCTTCCTTCGTAAAACTGACCTCACCGTAGCTATCAACCTCGAACCCCACTGTAATACTGTGTTCTCCTGATTGGAGATGTTCCCTATCCAGGACGAACTGGACTGTACGTCCGAGTTCAAAGTCGACGGAACCATACTCGTCGAAGTCGGTGAGATCGACTTCCTTCTCGCCGTCTATAAATAGAGTGATGTCTTCTCTATCAATTTTGGTATCGTCTATCTTGACCTGAGTGATTTCCTGTATATCGACGTCCAAAAGTCGGTTCTTTAGCTCGAACTCCACACCCCGGTCGGTGTTTTCCAGCGATTCCCAGGTGTAGAGCTTCTTGAGATACTTTTCGAACATACTCTTGGAGTTAATAACGAACGGCGCTTTTTATCTATTTATACATAAAAACCGGAGAAAATACGGATTTGGAGGAATCTTTTATAAGTATGACTTTATCGGCGTTTCTTTCCGTTTCGCCGGCGGAGAAAAAGAACAAGTCGCGCGAGATCGCTAAAGCGGTGGAGGTTCTAGAAGAAGATTTCGAACTCGAATACGAAGTGACCCCCATGGGTACTTTGATAGAAACCCGTGATATATCGGAGCTTTTCGACGCCGTCCAGGCAGCACACGAATCCGTCGAATCCGACCGGGTGTCGACGTTTCTGAAGATAGATGACAAACGTAACACCGATGAACCCATGGAGGAGAAACTTAGCTCCCTCCGCGATCACCTGAACCGGAGATAGATTACTGCGGTTATGGCTCCATGGAACCGGTTTATGATCGACAGTAGAAATGACAGTTCTACGACGGTAAACTTTCTAAAGTATACACTGTACGTCAAACTCAATCTATAATTATAAATAATAGAATTAGAATGATGGTTACAACAAACAATTAGAATAAAGAGTGAAGGACAGAAAATTACATTACATCAACCAAGGACCATCACCATGACTGATCCAGAACTTATCGAGAGAAAAGGTCTAGAAAACGTAGTTGTCGCAGACAGCGAACTGAGCTTTATCGACGGCGAGAAACCCGAACTGATCTACAGGGGATACGACATACAGGATCTTGCCGAACATTCGAGCTTCGAAGAGACGGCTTACCTCCTCTGGAACGGCGAGCTACCGAACGAGGAGGAGCTCCGCGAATTCAAAGACGACCTCGCCGAGAGGAGATCAATTACGACTGAAACCCAGGATATCGTAGAAAACGCCAGTGACGACGCGGTTCCGATGGAGGTACTTAGGACCGCAGTCTCCGCGATACCAATAAATGAACAAACGGAGTCGGAGGGAACGGAGGAAGGTAAGGAGATAATAGCCAAGATACCCACGATTCTCGCGGCATACGAACGATCCAGAAACGACCTCGAACCGATAGAGCCCCGAGAGGACCTCGATACGGGTGCGAACTTCCTCTACATGCTGAACGGTGAGGAACCCGAGGAGAGACACGCAGAGATCCTCGACACAGCCCTCCTACTCCACGCCGACCACGGCATAAACGCCTCAACGTTCACGGCACGCGTGGTTTCGTCGACGGAGAGCGACCTGTTCTCAGCGATAGTGGGAGCTATTTCGGCGCTCAAGGGACCACTCCACGGTGGCGCAAATCAGGACGTGATGGAGATGCTTATAGATATAGACGACTCCAACAGTTCTCCCACCGAGTACGTAGGAAACCTCCTGGACGAGGGCGAGAAGGTTCCGGGTATCGGCCACCGAGTCTACAGGAAGATGGATCCCCGGGCAGTGGTCCTGAAGGACATCGCAGAGGAGATCTCCGGCGAGGTCGATGGACCTGACTGGTACGACATGTTGACCGAGATCTACACCTTCCTTGACGAAGAGAAAGGAATAACAGATAAGGGTCTCTATCCCAACGTCGACTTCTTCTCGGGTACGGTCTACTACAGCCTCGGTATACCTGTTGACATGTTCGTAACCCTGTTCGCGCTAGGTAGGTCGGTGGGATGGGTCGCCCAGGTTCTCGAACAGTACGACGACAACCGTCTCCTCCGTCCGCGCGCCGAGTACGTAGGAGAGAGGGACCTCGAGTACGTAGAGATACACCAGAGAGAGTAGATCTAGATTAAAAAAACCGTACAGGTAACCCGGGCGGTAATGTTTACCGTAATTTACAAATGGGTACTCCTGGATTCTAACGTGTTTTATTAATCGGGGAGATTATAGGGCTTCTTGAATCCTGGAAATTTCGGCCTTGATCTCCTGTATCTCATCTTTACGGTTCTCTATCTCTTTCTCTATCTCCCTGGTATCTTTCTCAGTATTACCCTTTGCTTTAAGTGCCCGTTTTTTCTCTACGTACCCGTTCCGTGCAACCTCCTTCTTGATCCTTCTTAGTTTGCCCACCGTTTCGGGTGACGCGAACTCGTCGATACAGCTCGTAATCTGACTTATCCGGTGTTCGAGCTCGCCGGGATGGTCTTCGAGTCCGGGATCAATCTGGTAACCGTACCCGTCAAAGCCCTCCAGGAACTCGGTAGGAACGGCTCTTCGGAACTCTAAGTTGGTTACACCCTCCAGGTAGTGCGAGAGCTTCGAGTCGGTGTACCCCATGTACTGGAGTACTGTATCGACTTCGGCGTTACCGAGACCCGTCTTTTCTAAGTTGGATACGTCCCGTGCCGTAAAATCGGGAGAGGGAACCAGGGATTTAGTTGCAGTTTTACGACATAGGTCGATGACGTCGGTGACGGGGGAGGAGTCTCGGAACTCTATGTACTCGGTTTTAACGTCTTCGTTGTATTCCTCGATCAGTTCCACGAGTTCCTCGGGATCAGCGTCGGGTGCGTTTTCAATCGATTCGATCTTCTTCTCCCGTCTGTTGACCTCGACCTCCAGCTTCTTTTTCCTGTTCCGAAGTTTGTTCATCCGTCTGTCTAGCTGTTTTTCTAGTTTATCGACCCTGTCACGTGTTTCAACGATCTCCCTGAGTTCTGACAGGATATCCTCCGCCTTTTCAAAATGGCTTTCATCAAGCTTTCTTTTCTCAAAAATGTTCACGACCCGTTCTATCTTTCCGGGTTTGTAGAGTTCGTCACGGTTTTCCTCCAACTTCTCCTCTATCTCGGCAACGAGGCTCTGAAACTCGAGGTAGGCCTCGAAGTTCTCCCTCCCGACTGCTTCCTCCCTGTACCTATCCATGTAGTCAGCCAGTTCCCTGTAGAGTTCGATAGATTCCTCGAGACCGGGTTCTTTGTAACCCTCGACCTTTTCCCGGTTTCTCCGAAGTTCCTGGATTTTTGTTTCGGTATCCACTTTCATGTGTTATTACTATGGGTCTTGTAAATCGGTTTTGGATGGGCGTAACAGTTTACCATATCGAAACTCAACTTATTGGCTGTACATGGTCGACGTTGACACTAACTGTGAAGAAGGATTCGAATCGATAAACGACGTAAGAGAGTTCACAACCGTAATCGACGCGACAGGTGAGGAAAGCCCGGACACACTGGAAACCCTTGTAGCATCCTACGCTTCATGCTACGTTCCCGCCCTCAGAGTGGGTGGAGAACAGCGCGGAGCCGGGGAGCTAGGTGAAGTGAACATACAGGCCTCGGCCGAACTCGACGATGACGACAAGCTGGAGTCGATAGAGTTCGACCTGGAGGTAGAGGCGGACGTGGATGATGACAAACTAGAGGAAGTGGTTGAAAGAGCGAACGAACTCTGTAAGGTACACGACGCACTCAAAGAGGACTTGGAAGCAGACGTCAAGGTTTAGGTTGCTGAATAATACTGGATTTTTATTTTTGTCGGTTTACCAGGTAATACTCGGTTCTTACCGCAGGTTTTCGGTACCCTGGTACCCGGGTTTTCTAAAGTATTTTTTCCAGTTTCTCGATTAGCTCCTCGTTTCCGAGATGTACGGGAGTTCTCTGGTGGAGTTCCTCTGCGCCTGCATCGAGTAAGCTCTGTTTTCCGTCGCTCGATGCTCCTCCCGCATTTTCGAAGATATACGCCATTGGGTTAGCTTCGAACTGCATCCTTAGCTTTCCTTCGGGACGGTCCGAGAGCGCGGGGTAGCTAAATATTCCGCCGTAGTTGATTACCTGGTTGACGTCACCCACCATAGATCCGCCGTAACGGAGCTTTAGTTCGTCCTCGATCACTTTGGCGAACTCTCGGAAACCCTCGGTCCATTTCGGTCGTCTGCCACCGAATCCGTATACAGAGGGGTCGGGTATACTGATATCCTCCTCAGCCAGATGTCTTCCTTCCTCTGTAACGACGTAAATATCTACGGTATCATCGTCCGCCACCACCATCGATGTCAGCGGTCCGTAGACGACGTAGAGAGATGTTACGAGCTCGTTACCTTTTGCCGGTAAGGAACCGTCGTATATACCCAGAATGGTTCCTACGATGTTGTTGGAGGGTATGTTCGACGATCCGTCGAGGGGATCGACTGTTACGGAGTATCCGTCTCCGCAGTCAGTCACCTCCTCGTCCTCCTCAGATGCATATCCTCCCACACCCTCTATCTCGGTTATCCGTTCCCTGAGTATCCCGTTGGCCCAGACGTCGGCCTCCAAGACGTCCTCGCCGCTGGGGTTGTCCTCCTCAACGTAGTCGCGTTTCCCGGGAAGTCCCGCCTGGATTTCTGGCGCAGCTTCCGTGACGGCATCGATGACCGTTTCTACCGTTTTTTCTGAACTCATGTTGGTAAGAGAAAGTATGGATTCTATTCTTCTTTACGGTTAGATACCGGGTAGTTCCTATATTGAAAACTCAAACCCAGGTTCTGTCAACGTATATCATTAGGCTTTACAGCATCCAGAGGTTACTACAGCATCCATCAGAGTTTACAGTACTTCGTCGACTGACTTTCCTTCGAAGATAACTCCCTCAAGTTTGTCGAGGAGACTTTCGGGGTTTTCGCGCTGGAATATATTCCTACCTACCGCCAGTCCGTTTCCACCCGCAGCAAGGGTGTTGTGGACGTCTGTGAGGAACGCCCTGTCGCTCGCTTTAGATCCGCCTGACATTACGACCTTGAGGTCGCCGCTGGCGTCCATGACCTCCTCCATGGCTTGCTGGCTGCCGGCGTACTTGACCTTTGTAACGTCGGCCCCGAGTTCCAGACCTATCCTGGAGGCGTAGCTTATGGTTCCGACCTTCTTGTCGTTCTTGATGGGCTGGCCACGTGGATAGGCCCACATCACGACGGGGACGTCGAATTTACGGGCCTCCTCCTGTATCCTACGGAACTCGTGAGCCATCTCGTCCTCTCGGTTGGAGCCAGCGTACATCGTGTATCCCACTGCGTCGGCATCTAGTTCCTCGACGGCGTACTCGACGGTACAGTTCTTGGGCGAGAACGGTTCTGTATCCCAGAGATTCGACGTGCCGTTGAGTTTGAGTAACAGCGGGACATCGTCACTGAACTCGTCGTAGTATCCTTCTGCCACGCCCTTCTGGACCGCTATTGCTGTGACTGCGTCGTGTTTCGCCACCTCGAACACGTGTCGTGGGTCGGCACTCTCGGGTACGTCCTCGAAGTCGACGGGTCCGTGTTCGAGGCCGTGGTCGTAAGCCTGTATCAGTAGATTTCCGTTTCTAGTTATGGGGCTGTCTGATATGTCTTTCATGGAGCGAAATTCAACATCCCGCCATATAAAAACTAAGGTATCTTTCAAAGCCCCTTCCGCGGGATAGCTTTCTTGATACAGCGGCTTGAAATTTATATTCGATGGAACAGATCCGTGCAACCGGGATGTTTCTGACTGTCCTGGGGCTACTGGGATACGTAGCTGGAGTCTTCGTCACGTACCCAGGTAGGGCTTTCTCCCTGACCTCCATCATGCTTGGGTTACCCCTCGTTTTCTTCAGCTTCAAGGACCGAAATAAAGAGGAAGCGGTGGAAGAATGAATGTCGACTGCACCAGTTTCAACAAATCCGGCGTGGAGGAGTTCGATAAACTGGAGGAAGTAGGTGAAGTTGACGACAAGTTATGGATTCACGGGGTTAACGTCGACGGGAAAGTGGTGGATCAACTCGAAGATATTTTTGGAATTCATTCTCTTTCAGTGGAGGACGTATACCAAGAGACGACGCAGCCGAAGACTGAGGAGTTCGAGAACCACACCTTCGTTTTGCTTAAAACAGCGCGTCTAAGCCGAGGTGACGTCAGCTTCAACAAGGAGGTGATGACCGAATCTATTGGTTTCTTCATAGCCGACGACTGGATTGTAACACTCGCAACCGACGATATTTCGGAGGTGAACCAAGTTATGAGTAAACTCCGGAGCGGGGGTTCACGGATTGAGAAAAAAGCACCCGATTTTCTGGCTTACGAGATAATGGATCGGGTAATCGATAGCTACTTTTCCCTACTAGATACGATAGACGAGGAACTCCAGGCCGTCGACGACAGGGTTCTTGCGGGAGTCGACACCGAAACTCTGGACGACATAAACTCAGTTAGGCGTGATCTTCTGGCTTTCCGCAAGATACTCTGGCCTACACGGGAAGCCGTGTACGCTCTCTCCCGTGGAGGACTGAACGGCATATCAGAGGATTCGGAGAAGTACTACCGCGATATCTATGATCATGTAGTCCAGGAAGTGGATCTTCTTGAGACGTACCGTGACCTGGCGTCGGGTTCGAGAGATATCTACATTAACCGCGTCAGTCAGTCGACCAACGAAGTCATGAAGGTGTTAACCATCGTAGCGACGATATTTATACCCCTTACCTTCATAGCCGGGATTTACGGCATGAACTTCGATGGAGGACCCTACAACATGCCTGAACTGGATTGGGCGTTCGCCTATCCAGCTGTTTTGCTGGGAATGTTACTGATTGTGGTCGTCATGTTGTCGTACTTCCGTAATCGAGAATGGATTTGAATGGGGAACCAGAAGCCTTATTCGGTATTTTTGCGTAAAGTGTCTTGTTGCGCCGATAGCTCAGTTTGGACAGAGCGGCTGGCTTCGGACCAGCAGGTTCGCGGGTTCAAATCCTGCTCGGCGCGAACGAGCGAAGCGAAGTGAGCGCCGAGCCTACTGAGCTCTGCTCAGTTTCGCTCGGCGCGTAAACTAATTATTATAAAAATATGCGAGCGAAGCGAAGTGAGCGCCGAGCCCGTAAATCTCTGATTTACGATTGCTCGGCGCGATCAAAAATCTTCTATTTTTGAGTATCTGTAGTTCTAAGATTTTCGTATAGGATCAAAAATCTACGGTTTTTGATCATCCGTTCCGCGCTTGTTACTATGGCTTCGTTATGGGTCCCGGTGGTACGGCGAAGAGCAAGAACAAACGAAGAGAGCAAGTAAAGCCGGGTTAGTGAAGGAACAGTTTAAGTGTTGATAGACTGAAACTTAGCTCTGTCAATTGATGGTGCTAGGCTTCCCCGAATGGATCGTCCTCCTGTTGGCGACCGTATCTTTTCTCGGTGGCTCTCTAAAAGGCTTGATCGGATGGGGTAGCAGTATCACCGCGACTTCCGTGATGGCTGTGGTAATCAACCCCTCTACCGCCGTGATACTGATGATTATCCCGGTATTCGTGGGAAATATCTCCCTTATCGCATCTCTTGATATTACACACATAAAGGAGGCGTTCGGGAGGTTCTGGATCTACTTCGTGACGGCTGGTATCGGTGCAGCGGCCGGTACGTTCTACCAGAAACAGGTACCCGAACATCAGCTTGTCCTCGTCCTTGGATTACTCGTACTCCTGTACGTTGCGCTCAAGCAGCAGAGGTTCGAGGTACCGTGGCCCGAAACTTCGGGTTCCGGGTTTTTCAACGAGGGTTCTGCATCGCAGGGCTTTATGGGGATAGCGTCAGGTGCAATCCTGGGTTCCACCAACACCGGAATAACCACGATAGTCTATCTGGATAGCCAGGATCTGAGAGACGGAGTCTACTTCGGGATGATCGGTCTGTTTTTCTTCTCTATATCCGGTGTCCGTATACTGACGGCCTACCGTTACGGAATGTACGGTTCAGGTAACTTGTTCTGGCTTTCTCTGGGTGCCGCGGGATCGCTTACGGTTGGTTTCTACGCTGGCGTCAGGATACGGCGCTACCTACCGGAAAACTATATAAACATAACTGTACTCATTGCACTCACAGCCGTCGGGTTAAAATTGATCCAGATTGGGCTGACCGCACCTTGAACACCTGTATCTTGAAAAGTTTCCTCGCTAGATTTCGTTTTTTTAATGGGTTTTCCGCAAACCGGAGTAGCTCAGATTCTCTCTATATTCCTGTAGAGAGCCAGGACCAGGAGCGCCAGCAGTACCAGTTCGACGATGAGGAATGCGACGTCGTAGGTTCTTTTGTAGGCGGTATAGATGTCGACTACCCAGAGAGACATCCAGTATACCACGCCGAAAGATATTATACCGGATATTACCATAGAAAGCCTCCTGGGACTTCTCATCTCCGTCTTCCTTTTCAGTATAGTTCCGACGTCGTATCCGTACTTCAGTATCGCTATGAATACCAGTATAGTGATGATACCATGGATGATCTCCTGGACCGATACCATGTGGCTGGTTTTCGGAAGGTTATACTGTATTTCAGAGGCAGCCTTCGTAGTCGACGTAAGGTATTCGGCTACGTATAGGAATACCAATGCCAGAATGAACTTCAGCGTAGGTCTGAGAAACATCCTGATCCCCTGGTGTCCAGTTCCTTTCCCGTGATCCTCACGACTTCCGGTACCGGGGTCATCGTCGGTTACGTACTCGGAGTCGTGACTCTCTTCGTATCCGTCTTCCTCTCTTGCTTCTTCTCCTCCGTCGGTCAAAGCTCGTTTCCGACGGTTCTCGATGTTGCGTCTGGATTCTTTAGAACTCATCTATCTCTCTAGTAAGTACTTTGGATGCTTCAAATCACTGGTGGTTAAAATAACGTAGATTGATCTTTAATTTAAGGTCTTTCCCCTGGACGTAGCAACAAGTTACATAGATGAGGGCGGATACACCAACATGGTACGAGAGATTAAGTAAGATAGCCGGAGATATCACTAACCATAGACAGTGCGATCAAAGAAGTATTTTAATAGCCATAGACAGAGCGATCAAAGAAGTATTTTAACATTGTACGGACAGGTCATTGTATGGAGATAGATGAGGGTGAGATCGGGGACACTCCCTTAATGCGCCTCGAAGACGTGGGTGAACCCGACGGAGCCGAAATATATGCAAAGGTCGAGTGGTTCAACCTGCATTCGACGCCTTACGGCGGAGGCTCGGTGAAGTCGAGGCCGGCACTCTACATGATCAACGATGCCGAACAGTCTGGTGAGCTGACAGAGGATAAAACCGTGATCGAACCAACGAGCGGAAACACCGGAAGCGAGGTATCCAAGATTGCCCGGAACCGCGGATACGACGTCCTGATCGTAATGCCCGATAACGCCGGTGAGGGCAAGATAAAGACGGTGGAGGAAACCGGTGGTGAGATAGAGTTCACAGACGCCATGGAGGGATACGACGCCGTTATTGAACGTGCCCACGAGATATACGAATCCGATCCGGGAGAGTACTACATGCCCAACCAGTACTCCAATCCAGCGAATCCGAAAAGCCACGAGGAAACTACGGCACGGGAGATATACGAACAGACCGACGGAGAAGTAACCCATTTCGTCACGGGAGTCGGTACCGGCGGAACGATTACCGGGGTTTCACGGGGACTGAAGAACCTGGACGATGACGTCGAGACCTATGCCGTCGAACCGGAGTCTGCTCTACACGCCATAGACGGTTTGAAGTACATGAGGGAGGAGGGCCATATCGTACCTGAGATCTACGACGAGGGACTCGTGGACGACAAGATCTACGTCTCGACGGACTCCTCGTACGAAAACGCACGGATGTTGAAAGACAGATACTCCGATAACGATCCTGACTTAGCGGAATCCGGGCAGTACGGCGATACAGAGATAGAGGACGTCCTGCGGGTCGAAGACGAATTCCTTGTCGGAACGTCGTCTGGTGGTAACCTTCAGGCTGCTATCGAACTGGCGGAATCCATGGAAGATCCCAGTGACGCAAAGATAGTTACGATGTTCTGTGATAGGGGCGACAAGTACAGAAACAGTCTCTGGAGAGAGTTCTTTTAAACCTAGATGAAGATCTTCGTTCCCTTTGAACCCCGGGACCCCAAAACCCGTCTTTCGCCCGTGCTGTCGGAATCCGAAAGACGTGAGTTCTCGGTCAGTATGTTGAGGGACGTGGTTTCGGCAGTTCGTGGATCGGGGAATAGACCAGTGCTTCTGTCTACCGTCGACGGAGAGTTCGGTTTACCCGAGATCGATGTACGTATCGACGACCGACCGCTCGACGCAGCGGTAAACGCGGTGCTTGAGGAGTACGACCGCCCCCTCGCTGTCCTTATGTCGGATCTCGCGATCGCGGATCCCGATTCTGTGAGAAAGATAACGGATCCCGTATCTGAGGGTGGAGTGGATCTGGCCCTCGCTCCGGGTTTGAGGGGTGGGACTAACGGATTTGCTGTCCGGGACAAAGAGTTCAGAGTGAACTACCACGGAACCAGTTTCAGGGACCATATAGAGGTAGCCGAAGGTCAAGGTACCGGATATGAGACTGTAGACTCGTTACGTCTAGGTATCGATATCGACGAACCCTGCGACTTGGTAGAGGTTTTGATACATGGTGAAGGCGAATCTTACCGTTATCTTAACGAGAGGTTCAGACTGGATACCCAGGATTCAGGTGAAGTCCGACTCGAATCCAGATAGAAGCTACCGAGCCGAAATCCAATCTAACTATACAGTATATCTATCCACCCTAACTACACATCCAGCTATCGAACCTAACTACACATCCAGTTATCGAACCTAACTATACATCCAGCTATTCATCTTACTATAGATTCTATCTATTTTTTAAAGTCAGGTACAGACCTGATGCAGAGGAAACGAAGGCGAAACAGGCGAGCACCAGGAATAGTACTGTTGTGTTTGAAAAGGTGAGTATATATCCGGTGATTGCGGCACCCAGGGCTCCTATCCCGAATACTCCCAGGTAGGTGTATCCGTACGATACTCCACGGGTTTCTTCCGGCGAGTACTCCGCGACGGACGCCTGATATACAGGCTGTCCTACGAAGATAAAGAATCCCAGGAGGGAGGTAAAGACCAACAGTATTGGTAGACTGGCGTTCACGACGAGTATCAACGCCAGAGTGATAACTCCAAGGCATCCGTAGGTAACTGTTATTCCTTTCTCGACAGGCAGCCTGTTGCTGAGGTAGCCGCCCGTATACTGTCCTAAAATACCTACGGTCAGTAGTCCCGAGTAGATATATCGTGATGGCTTGATTTCCAGTCCGTGGAACGTGAAATCGGTGACGTTCGGTGATCCCGACAGCAGGTCAGGGAGGAACGTGGTTATACCGCGGTAGTACAGTCCAGAAAACACCGCCACAGTGAATACAACGACGAAAAGAGAGCTGAAAAGGACTTTTGAGTTCACGAGGAAGCCATGGACTCCGTCTCTGTTGCTGCCTGATCCCGACTCAGATACTCGGTCCTCCGTATTTCTCTCTGTATCTTGGTTTATCTCACCGTCATTTTGATCACCGTCATTTTGATCACCGTCATTTTGATCACCGTCATTTTGATCACTATCATCCGGTCCGTAGTTGGTGATGTCCCTGGAGGTTTCCGATCCGTCGTTGGATCCAGGGTTCGCTACACTCATCCTGAATCCGTAGATGGCGAATGCAACTGCGGGTACCGCAAGTAGGGCGGCGACGGTTCTCCATCCCGCGGCGAGCAGTAGAAGGGTTGTGGCCAGTGGTCCGAGACCTATTCCGACGTTGCCTGCTATTCCATGTAATGCAAGTCCTTTTCCCCGGTTGGATATTTCCTTGCTTATCGCCGAGAGTCCGCTGGGGTGATAGACGCTGGCGGAGATACCCCATGCTGCCAGTGCCAGGGTGACTTCCGGAACAGATCGGGCGATGCTGAGACCAAGGAAGGAGATACTCATTCCTGATAGAGACGCTACAATGAGTTTTTTTGAACCGATCCTGTCGGCAAGGGCACCACCGGGTAGGGCTCCGAGTCCGAACAGTCCGAATCCGATTGCGGTGACTGTTCCCAGGGTCGCAAGGCTTGCGCCGAACTGCCTGTGCCAGATTGTTATAAAAAGTGGTATGGATAGCTCGTAGACGTGTAGCATGCCGTGGGTAACCATAGTCAGAGACAGCACGGCTTTTTCGCGTCTATCCATTTCTCGGTGTCCGAATTTGCCCTCAAACATATTTAAATGGTGGAGTTCTCGATCCGCGGATACTCCGCTGGATCCATGTTTTTCCGGGTGAAAACCCACCAAAGTACGAAGTTCCGGGGCGGGACAGGTTGTTGCCATGGAATAATTGTTTCCCGTGAAGCGGTTTTATCCAGGTTAATCGCCCGCTTACGGAGTTTCGTTGGCTGTAAAACCAAGATCTAAAAACCTACATGACAAATGATGAGAAAAGTTTATTATCTGTTAACACCTCGTGGTATATGGAAGAATGACTGACCCGGACGCGCCCCTCGTTCCAGACCTCCGAGATAAAAGTGAGGTCACGCTGGAAAAACCCGACGTGGATAGAGAAGACATACAGGAAGAGATCGAACATCTCCGTAAAGAAGTACCGTTCGTCCCCGTCGTGGAAAAGAGAAGAAACCAGGTCGTCAAGGAAACAAGGAAACAACGGGAAGACCAGGAACACGGTATAGGGGTTGCCGATCTCAGGAAGTCACGGTAGACAAATACTTCATTTATACAACATTCAACAAAAAGTTTATATATACCACATTCAATAGCCACATCAATATAAAATAATCAACAAACAGTTTATTTATACCACATTCAATACCCACATCAATATAAAATAATCAACTAAAAGTTCATCATACCAAGCTCAATTTTAACCTCCATTGAATTGACTGGATAAACGTTATTTTGAATTTATAAAGGTAAAATCGGTTTTCCTGAAGCCCAGGATATTAATCAGACCTTGCTTTCTTTTTATGTTCAGGTGCCAGTTCGTCCTGTTTCCAGAAATCGCTTCCGGGCTTCAGTTCCGGAACCCAGGTGTCCTCGTGGCGCGACAACATTGCAACCCTGGATCTCGGAACCTCCTTGAACGTACCGTATCCATCGAGTCTTTCCTGGATTTCGTACGCGAACTCCTTGACTTTCTCGTGTTCTGGCATCGCGTCCCTATCGAGTCGGCTCTGGCTGTGTCCGACGTGCATGTACGCCTTCAGCTCTACGAAGTCGACTTCAGCGCGGTCGAACAGCTCTGTGTAACCCTCGGTGTTCTGCATGTTCCATCCATCCATCAGCGTCGTTCTGATGACGGTTCTCGTTTCATCCTTCCTGGATAGAACATCGAGCGTCTCCATCAACTGGTCGTACGCGTCGTCATCGACCGCTCGTACCACTTCGTCGAAGGTGTTGCGGTCGGCGGCGTCGACGCTGACGTATAGCTGGGTGGGGTCACATCTTTCCAGCATTTCGGGGTCTGTACCGTTAGAAACTAAAAAGGTAGTGATGCCGCGGTCGTGGAACTCCTCGATGAGTTCGGGAAGGTATGGATACAACGTTGGTTCGCCGTCGAGCGAGATGGCGACGTGTCGGGGCTTCATCGCCTGTTCGAACCTCTCCATGGGTACCTCGTCGTTTCCCTTGTAACCGCCCAGGAGCTTTTTCTGAAGCTCTATACTGGCGTCCGCGACCTCCGAGGGGTCGTCCCATTTGGCATCAACCTCCCAGGCGTGCCCCTCGTGGTCCCGCCAACAGAAGACGCACCGCTCGTTACAGGTCACGACCGGCGTCATCTGGACGCATCGGTGTGACTCGATACCGTAGAAAGCGTACTTGTAACACTTTCCATCACCCGTAACGGCGTTCTTGGTCCAGCCACAGGTCTGACAAGCCGTATGTCCCTCGAAATGGTAGTCAGGCTTACCGACCTGGGTCACCTCCTCTTTTCCTCCATCTTCGTCGTTTTGTTTTCCCTGGTTAGCGGCGTTATCGTTCTTGCTCTCGCCACCGGGTTCCTCGTCAGCCAAGTCTTTCTCGTTGTCCCTCATACTTGACGAAACTTAGGCTTCGGAACTGTTATGGTTTGTTCTTCTAGCTTCGTTATTAGTGCTCACGAAGAAAACGATAAGAGAACCAGCGAACGCGATAGCCGAGAGATAGAGATAGAGTTCAACTATTCCAACGGAGTCTATGAGGTATCCCGACAGTAGCTGTCCGACGCCTGCACCGATGCCGAACACAGCCGACCACAGCAAGGTCTGGCCGGTCGTTCTTAGAGAGTCGGGAACGAGGTTGAAGGTGAGGTGAACGGCGCCGTAGTAGAACGGGGCGAAGGAAAAACCGATCACGAGGTGGAGGACCAGTATCCAGTTAGGCACCGGAACTAGGAAGAAAAACAGGTACTTGACGGCGTATCCAACGCCGCCGAAGGCTACCAGCCATCTGTAGCTGTAGTTTTTACGTGAGAGATAGACGAACACCAACGCCTCCACCACCGTGGCTATGAGCCATGAAAGACCCGTGTAGAGGTCGGGTCCACCTATCTGGTCCATGTAGACTGACAGGAACTCGCCGCCCGGAACCAGTGTAACGCCGACTATGAAGGTGGACATAAGGAGGATGAAGAAATCCCTGTTTCTAAGTAGTTTGACGGCCCCTGAACCGACTGTTTCAATCTTCTCGGTCCTTTCGGTCGAGGTTCCGTAGGCGAGTACAGCGAGCGTGAAAACGAACAGTGTGTAGAAGTAGAAGACAACGGCGGACGAAAAGACCGGAATCAGAAGTCCGAATATTAGGGCGCCGACGCCGAAAGATACGCTTCCGAAGGAACGGGCTTTTCCGTAGTCGGTGAGGCTGGATAGCACGACGCTGTCGAGTACGGGACTCAAGGGGGCCTGGAACACCGCAAACACCCCGGTGCCGATCAGTATGAAGTAGAATGGTTCGTGGATGAACGATGCCGCTGGATAGATAAGGACGACTAAACCCGAGATTATGGATGCATATACGAGGATGTTTTTCTCGAAACCCCGCCAGTCGGAAACCAAACCCCATACAGGCTGGGCGAGGGTGCCAACTGCTGTTACTACTGCCCCAATCAAACCCATCTGGAAACCGGTGAGGCCGATGTCGGAGAAGTAGAGGTTACGGAAGGTACTGAATCCGCTGAAGGCGGCGAAGTACATGAAGTACATCAGTCCGTACCGTAGCTCTGGCTTCAAAACAGTTCATACAGACACGTCTCAGGTAAAACAACCGTGGTTTTCGATACCTCGTCGAGACAGGCTTTCGATATATTTGAAGGTTTCATCACCATTATGGAAGTCGAAATCCAGATGCTAACCATGGATAAGGAGAAAAAATACAGGGAGGTCCAGACCGGCAACGAATATATACTGAGGCTTGAGAACGGCCGAGACTGGCGGAGACAGATAGAGGAGGTAGCAGAAGAACAGGAGATAGATTCGGGGTGGTTCAACGGTATGGGTGCGGCGAAGGACGCCGAGCTCTGGTTCTACGACCAGTCCGAAAAGGAGTACTTTCCGTTACATATAGAAGAACCGACCGAGGTCGCTATGGCGGTCGGAAACATATCTTTCCTGGACGGTGAACGTTTCGCACATACCCACGTGTTGCTTACGGACGGTGACAGCAACGCCTTCGGCGGCCATCTCAACCACGCGACGGCGTTCGCGGGAGAGGTATACATCAGGGAGTTCGACCACAGGATAGAGAGGGAACACGACCCACAAGTCACCGATCTGGACCTCTGGAGCGACGGAAGTCTGGAATAAGAAACAGATCTGAAACTCCTGATAACGCAGATGAGCAAACGTATTTCGGTTTTAACGTTGATGGTAATACCGTGACTTCTTTCCGTAATACCGGTCAGCCTGACTGGGGCTGGTGGGGTAGGCTCTGGCCGACGCCGGGAGAGTGTTTGCGAAGTCTCGGAGTTTCCTCTGGAGATACAGTTATCGACTTATGCTGTGGTGATGGTTACTTCACGTTTCTCGCGGCACGTACCGTGGAACCCGCGAAGGTTTATGCCGTAGATATTGACGGTTGCCTCCTGGACAGACTCGATCGTATAGCTACGGAACAGGGGATTGAAAACATCGAAACTACCGAATGTGATGCGCGAACCGTTGGAAGACATATAGAGGGAAAAGCCGACGCCGTACTGATAGCCAACACGTTGCACGGGGTGGAAGACCCGGTTCGCTTTGTGGGACAGATGTCCGGTTTATTAAATTCGGGTGGACACCTTATAGTGATAAACTGGCGTAATCTTCCAATGAAATCGACGTCTGTAGAGGGAGAACCTAGGGGTCCGCCGACGGAACTACGTCTGTCCATGGACGAAACGGAGTCTATCGTGGCCGAAAAGGACGGTTTCGATCTTAAGGAACGTGTAGATTTACCTCCGTACCACTACGGCCTCGTGTTCGAAAGGTAAGTCGGGATGGTTCACTGAAGCCGGGATAGTTCACTGAAATCTGAAAGATTTGAAGTCTGAAAGGTTCAATGAAACCTGAAAGGTTCACTGGCCTAACTGAGCTACAGGAATAGTTAGGTTCTTTAATCAGTGCTTTTACTCCAGAAGTCCCTCGTCCGGTACACCTGCCGCATTCACCAGGTTTTCCAGGGTTCCGTCCTCGACACGTATCTTGTAGACGTCGTCGTAGTCGAGTGAAACGTCGTTTTCTCTCCCCGAAACTTTGCCTATAATGAAGGAGACGGTTTCGTACCTGTCCCTCACGAGATCCGAAACGAGTTCCGGTAACCCGGCACGTCGACATAACTCCTTTGCCGCCGACTCTCCCCCGTATACGACGCCTTTCTCAACGTCGACAAGATACATGGCGAAAGGTGCCTCTCCGAACTGGCTCCTCAGGAACTCCTTGGATTCGGTGTCCTGGTAGGGAAGCACGAGTACATCGTCGATCTTCCCCAGTATCCGTGAGATCGACGTACAGTATGGACAGTCACCGTCATATATCAGGACCGATACTTCTTCCATACTTGTTTTTGTGGAGAGATCCAGAACAAGTTAGCGGTTGATGACAACAACGTTCCGTTAACCATTCTTCGACTGTTGGACTGCACCGTTGTTTTAAACACACGACACTACCAAGAGGTATACAATGAAGACTATCGATGAACTTAGCCGGAAGGAGAGGCGCGGGATTCTTGACCGGGACGCATCCACAGACGATGCCGAGGATGTGGTGAAGGAGATCGTGACGGAAGTCAAAAGTAGAGGTGACGAAGCCGTCGAGGAGTATACAGAAAAGTTCGACGGCTATTTCTTCGAAGGTAAGAGTATTGAAGTCAAGGAAGGTGAACTCGAGACTGCAGGAGATAAAGTCGAGGAAGACGTTCTGGAAGCGATACAGGAGGCGGCGGGTAATATAAGGGAGTTCCACGAGAAACAGTTGGAGTCAGGATACGAAGTCGAAGTACCGGGAAACGACGGAGTCACGGTCGGTAGGGAACAGGTCGCACTCGGTACGGCGGGTCTATACGTTCCCGGTGGCGGTGCGGCCTACCCCTCCACGGCGTTAATGACTGCTGTCCCGGCTAAAGTTGCGGGCGTCGAGAGGGTGGTTGCGGCTTCACCTCCACCCATTAACTCCGTAACTCTTGCTGCTTTGAACGTCGCTGGCGTGGACGAAGTCTACAGGATGGGTGGTGCACAGGCGGTTGCAGCGTTTGGATACGGCACCGAAAAAGTAGAGCCGGTAGACTGTATCGTTGGTCCGGGAAACGTCTACGTGACGGCGGCGAAGAAGCAAGTTAGGGACGATGCTGGCGTAAAGATTGAGTTTCCTGCAGGACCCAGCGAGATAGGCGTGGTAGCCAACGGAGACGCTCACCCAGAGTACGTTGCAGCCGACGTCCTGGCACAGCTAGAACATGACCCGAACTCAAGGGGGGTGGTTACAGCTACCAACGAAAAGTTTGCGTCGGAGCTTGAAAACGAGATAAAGAGACAGATGGAGTCGATGGAGAGACAGGAGACGGCAGAGAAAGCCGAGTACAACGTATTAGTCGGGGGAAAAGATGACTGCGTCGAGTTTATGTGTGAGTACGCGCCTGAACACCTGTCTTTAGTCCTCGGCGACCGTGAAGAGGAGAAGGAACTTCTCTCAGAGATACCGACGGCGGGATCAGTGTTTCTGGGGAGTTACTCGCCGGTTGCTCTCGGAGACTACGCCTCAGGAACCAACCACGTACTACCTACGATGGGTTGGGCTAAACTACACGGCGGGTTGAGCGTAGACGACTTCATGAAGACCTTTACCTACCAACGGGCGAGCAGGGAGGGCCTCAAGGATATCTCCGACGTGGTCACGACGTTAGCGAGAGTTGAGGGCTTGAAGAAACACGCCGACTCCGTCGAGATTAGGTTCGACGAATAACTCGAATATATGCTAACCCCGTACTCGCTCGACGTTAACGAAGACAGGCTTGGACCCGTAGAGAACCCCGAAGTCGTCGAGGAGTACGCCAGGAAGGCTAACGAAACGAAGGAAAACCACGGGGAAGAAGACCTTCGTATGACTACGGTATAACACCGAACAGCGTCTGGAATGGGAAGAATCAAATGCCGTTCCCCGGTAGATACCAAAAAATGACTAGCGAGAGAACACACACGGATGATCTGGAGCCGGGAGACACAGTAAAAGTCGAAGGTTGGGTGCACGAGGTAAGGGACCTCGGTGGCATCGCGTTTCTAATAATCCGGGATAGAGACGGTAAGATCCAGGTTAAGCTAAAGGACGAAGTCGTTGACGAGGACGTTATCGAGAAGGGTAAAGACCTGATGAGGGAGTCCGTCGTGTCGATCCAGGGGGAGGTAGAGAAAGAGGAGCGTGCGCCGACGGGGCTGGAGATCGTACCCGACTCGATTGATGTGTTGAGCGACGCCGATCCGGAGCTTCCTCTCGATCCAAGTGGAAAGGTCGACAGCGAACTACCAACGCGGCTCGACAACAGGTTCCTCGATCTACGTAAAGATGATGTGAAGGCTATTTTCGAGATCCGGGGGGAGATTCTGAAAGCTGTAAGAGACGAGTTCAGGAACATGGACTGCGTCGAGATTACGACACCAAAGATCGTTTCTACAGCGACGGAGGGTGGAACCGACCTGTTCCCCATCTCGTACTTCGAGAACGAGGCGTTCATGAACCAGTCACCCCAGCTTTTCAAACAGATGATGGTGGGGTCGGGCCTCGAACGTGTCTTCGAGATCGGTCCGGTGTTCAGGGCGGAGCAACACAACACGCCCCGCCACCTCAACGAATCCACCATGATCGATTTCGAGAGCGGTTTCATAGACGACCAAGACGCCATGCAGATATGTGAGGACGTCACCGTCGCCGCGTACGAAGCCGTGGTAGAGAACTGCTCTGAACAGCTTGATGCACTCGGTATCGACCTCGAAGTTCCCGATACGCCTTTCGAATACCTGACCTACGACGAATGTATAGAGGTAGCGAACACCCACGGCGACCTGGATCAGCCACTCGTGTGGGGTGACGACCTTTCTACCGAGGCCGAACACGGTATCGGAGAGTACGTCGGCGGACATTACTTCATAACCGACTGGCCCACCGAGATCAAGCCGTTCTACATCCAGCCACGTGACGACGAACCCGAGATCTCCAAGGGTTTCGACATGATGCATCCCACAATGGAACTGATGAGCGGGGGGCAGCGTGAACACAGGTACGACGAACTGGAAGACGCTATTGCCGAACAGGGACTCGAACCCGCGGAGTTCCAGTACTATCTCGACGCCTTCCGTTACGGAATGCCTCCCCACGCCGGCTGGGGACTCGGTCTTGAGAGACTGATCGTGACGATGCTGGGTCTCGACAACGTACGTGAAGCCGTGCTGTTCCCCCGTGACAGACAGAGGCTTTCGCCGTAGACTGCAGTCGGCGTCATAACTTCATATACCTATCCAGCCAAATTAATGACAGAAGCATTCGCACCAGGGCACGTAACCGGTTTCTTCGTCGCAAGGAGAAACGACGATCCCCTCGAATCCGGATCGGTTGGGGCGGGGTTCACTATCGAGGACGGAGTAACGGTTTCTGTGGAGGAAGTCGGCGAAACCAGGGTTTTTATTGAAGGCGAGGAGACGGAGTTCGAACCCGTAGAGAAGGTGGTCGAGATGATGGAGGTCGATATAACTGTGGAGATGGAGTTCGACGTCCCCCTGGGCTCGGGTTTCGGTGCAAGCGGCGCGGCAACCCTCGCGACGGGTTTAGCCGCCAACAACGAACTTTCCCTCGGTAAGGAGAGGGAACAGATAGTGGCGGCGGCACACACTGCAGAGATCAAGTCAGAAACCGGTCTTGGAGACGTCTGTCCACAGGCGATTGGCGGCGTGGTAACGAGATTGGATCCCGGAGCTATAGGTGTAGGTACCTTCGGGGAAATAGACCATACCGATCCCACGGTAACCTACACAGTCCTGGGTGAACTTGACACCTCGGACGTTCTCGGAAACGAAAAAAAGATGGAGCGGATAAACGAGACGGGCGAGGAGTCGATCGATCGGTTACTTCGTTATCCATCGGTTGCAGAACTCACCGACGTTGGATGGGAGTTCGCTCTCGAAACCAACCTCACGACACCGGCGATGGAGAAGATGGTTACGGCGGCACGGAAGAAAGGTGCTAAGGCGAGTATGGCGATGCTGGGTGAGACTGTGTACGCGGTGGAAAAAGAGGACGACGAGGAGACGCTCGAAAACGTCACGGGTATCGACGACGAAGGTGCAAGAGTTCTATAATTGTTAAATAATCAACCTGATACATATTTTACTTAATGATCTTTGTTTACTGCTAACTGATTAAATATTTTCACGATTACTAACTGGAAATTTCCCAATACCCCAAACAATTATTAAAATTAACTACCTAGCTTACAGAAACAGACAGGAAACGATCCATATCAATGTCATTCCAGTCAAACTCGTAGCTTCCCTCCATCTGCAGAATATCTTTATCACCAAGGACACCACGTGATGTCTGTGTTGTAGCCTTTAATTGATCCCCCGGTTCTATTTTTCACCTTGATATATACCGAAGATATCTCGAATCTCGCTACTTACGGGTTCCTGCCAATTATCTTTCTGACAGGCTAAGACCCCGTCCTTCAGGGTGGGGATACAGCGGTAAGCTCTATTAACTCTTCCGGGGTATCTTAAAGCGGTTGCAGACACGGGCTTTCGGCAAACCTGAGATAAGGTCTCTGCTTGAAGCAGGGGCGTCGTGACAACGCCCGAACTGATAGGGTTGACCCAACCGATGTCTGCGTAAAACATAAGTTGGCGACCGAATCGGAACCTCCACGGCTTCCAAATACTTAGGGTCGGTGACCCTAATGGAAGCCCCGTCGTTTACGGCGGGGAGGATGTCACTAGGTTCCGCATACCTTTTGACAAAGCACTCAATAGACATTAGGATTTGGATAAGTCTGAAGTAATCCTTTCAGAAGTATCTACATGTTCAAATTTATAATCGGTTAGATTCACTTAATTAATGTATAAATCTATTTTCATAAAAATGAATAGGTTAGAGTTCAGAAAGAATCAAGGATAGTGAGGTCAGTTTCCTTCCTCTTCCTCTTCTTCCTCGAACCGACTCCTTCTCTCGTCTCGGGCTTCCTTGTCCTCCTCTTCCTTCTTGTCCTTGATCTTCTTGAGACGGAATATCTCCTCCCGTTCCATCTCCTCGAGACGTAACTCGATGAAGTCACGCGCCTCCTTGAGTTCGGGTAACAGTTTGAACTCGAGGGCGTTGACGCGGCGTTTCGTCTTCTCGATCTCGTCCAGCATCTTCTTCATCGCCGTCTCGATCTCTGCGGCGAGTATGATGTCGTCGAGAAGTTGCTCGTAGGCCTCGGCGGCTTCATCGACACGGGCACTGGTTTCGAGAACACTGTATCCACGCTCACCGAGGTCCTTCCGGACCTTCGAACCCTCAATCTGGGGAACAACGACACCCATGATGTTCTTGGAGTCGACGTAGATCTCGGGGCTTTCGGCACGCGCCGTCGCCGCTCCCCGAACCGCAACGTCACCCTCCTGGGCCCGGGCGCGGTTTATCTTTTTCTGGGCTTCCCCGTAGTCACTCTGGAGGTTCTCACGTATGTCCTGTGCCTGGTCCAGGATCTCCTGGAACTCCATGATGAGGCCGTCCCTCTTCTTTTCTAGCGTGTCGTGCCCCTGCTCGGACAGTTCGATCCTGTCCTTTACCTCCATCAGGTTCTTCCTTGTGGGTTTGACGTCGTCGACAGACATGGTTGGTTAGTCCGCGGCAGGAGCTGCCTTTTCTTCTTCCGGGAGGTAGTTCTCGACGAACTCGTTGTCGATCCTCTTGAGCTCCGACTCCGGAAGGATGGTGAGTAGATCCCACGCCAGGTCCAGAGTCTCGTCGATGGAACGGTTTGTGTCCCATCCCTGGTCGACGAACTGCTGCTCGAACTCGTCTGCGAAGTCGAGGAACCGGTTGTCCTTCTCGGATAGAGCCTCACGGCCGACGATGTTAACCAGGTCACGTAGGTCACATCCTTCTGCGTACGCCGCGTAAAGCTGGTCCGAGACGTCTGCGTGATCCTCCCTCGTATATCCCTCTCCGATACCATCGTCCATCAGCCGTGAGAGCGATGGTAGTACGTCGATCGGTGGAATGATTCCCTCGGATTCGAGTCCACGGTCGATGTATATCTGTCCCTCCGTGATGTATCCCGTCAGGTCCGGTATGGGGTGTGTGTCGTCGTCGCCGGGCATCGTGAGGATCGGAATCTGTGTAACCGAACCCTCGACGCCCTCGATACGTCCCGCACGTTCGTAGAGCGAAGCCAGGTCGGTGTACATGTATCCCGGGTATCCTCTTCTACCCGGAACTTCCTCACGTGCCGCACCAATCTCACGTAACGCCTCACAGTAGTTGGTCATGTCAGTAAGTATGACCAGGACGTGGTATCCCTCGTCGAACGCGAGATACTCCGCCGTAGTGAGGGCGAGACGTGGAGTCACGATCCGTTCAACTGCCGGGTCGTCCGCCAGGTTCTGGAAAACCACTGAACGTTCTAGCGCACCCGTCCTCTCGAACTCCTCCAGGAACTCGTTTGACTCCTCCTGCGTGATACCCATGGCGCCGAAGATGACGGCGAACTCGGTGTCGTCCTCACGTACCTCGCTCTGTCGTGCGATCTGTAGAGCCAGGTCGTTGTGAGGTAGACCACTTCCCGAGAAGATCGGGAGTTTCTGACCACGCACCAAGGTATTCATGCCGTCTATAGCCGAAACACCCGTCTGTATGAACTCGTCGGGGTACTCGCGGGCGTAAGGATTTATGGAAGCACCGATAATATCCCTTCTTTCGTCGGGAATGATCTCGGCCCCTCCATCTATAGGTTCGCCACGTCCCGATAGGACGCGTCCCAAGAGGTCCTCGGTTACCGGCATCTTCATGGTTTCTCCAAGGAACCGGACACTAGAGTTACGGTCGATCTCGTCGGTTCCCTCGAAAACCTGTATCGAAACCAGGTTCTCTCCGCTTTCGAGTACCTGACCCCTCTTTACGGTGCCGCTCGGAAGCTTTATCTCCACGATCTCGTCGTAACCCACCGGTTCGTCTACCTCCGCGAACACCAGCGGTCCACTGATCTCCTGTATAGTTTTGTATTCCTTCATTTTCGTTCACCTCAGTAGAGTTCCTCGAACTCCTCCTGCATCTGGTTCTCAATCTCTTCCGCAAGTGGCTCCCAGTCCTCCTCGGTCGGTATATCGAAGAAACGGGTCGAAGCCTCGACGTCGTTGATCTCGTCTATCGGGACGCCGTAGTCGAGTGCCTCGAAAGCCTGGTCGTTGAACTTCTGTATCAAGCTCAGCATAGTGTACTGCTTGTCCAGTTCACAGTATGTGTCGATGTCGTGGAAGGCGTTCTGCTGCAGAAACACCTCACGTATGAACCGTGCGACCTCAAGCGTGAGACGTTGATCGTCAGGTAGTGCGTCCTTACCGACCAGCTGTACAATCTCCTGGAGCTCGCTCTCCTCGTCGAGAACTCCGACTGCCCACTGTCGTGTGTCGGGCCAGTCGGCACTGACTTCATCCTCGAAGTAAGGATCGAGCTGGTTCTTGTACAGGCTGTACGAGTCGTCCCAGTTGATGGATGGGAAATGCCGTCTCTCGGCGAGATCGCTGTCGAGCGCCCAGAAACATTTCACGATACGGAGTGTGTTCTGTGTGACGGGTTCCGAGAAGTCTCCACCCGGCGGCGATACGGCACCGATAACGCTGATGGAGCCGTCGTATCCGCCCAGGGTGTCGACCCTACCGGCGCGTTCGTAGAACTCGGCGAGCGCCGCGGCAAGGTAAGCGGGATACCCCTCCTCGCCCGGCATCTCCTCGAGACGTGACGAAATTTCACGCATCGCCTCGGCCCACCTGCTCGTCGAATCGGCCATCAGGGCTACGTCGTAACCCATGTCACGGTAGTACTCCGCGAGCGTAATTCCGGTGTAGACGCAGGACTCCCTGGCAGCGACCGGCATGTTGCTGGTGTTGGCTATCAGGGAGGTACGTGACATCAGGGGTTTACCCGTAACGGGGTCTTCCAGCTCTGGAAAGTCGTCGACAACCTCAGTCATCTCGTTTCCACGTTCGCCACATCCGACATAGATAACGATGTCGGCGTCACTCCATTTTGCGAGCTGGTGCTGTGTCACCGTCTTACCGCTACCGAAAGGACCCGGAATAGCGGCGGTACCGCCCTTCGCTATCGGGAACAGCGTGTCGAGTATACGTTGTCCCGTAATTAAGGGTGTGCGTGGCGTCTGTTTCTCCTCTACGGGTCTTGGTTTACGGACCGGCCATTCCTGTAGCATCTGTATACCGGTTCCGTCCTGGAGTATCACTACGTCATCCTCGACCGTGAACTCACCCTCCTTCACTTCACCCACGGTTCCCTCGACGTCAGGGGGAACCATGACCTTGTGTTCTATGCTCTCCGTCTCAGGTACCGAACCTATTATGTCTCCTTCGGTGACCTCGTCACCCTCATCGACTTCGGGTGTGAACTCCCATTTCTTGTCGAGAGGGATACCGGGAGCGTCAACTCCCCTGTCGAGGAATGCACCCATCTCCTCCTCCAGTATATCGAGCGGTCTCTGTACACCGTCGTATATCGAGTCCAGTATTCCCGGACCCAGCTCGACCGTAAGAGGCGTACCCGTCGTGACGACGGGCTGCCCAGGAGATATACCGCTGGTTTCCTCGTAAACCTGTATCGTCGTAAACTCACCCTCTATCTCTATAACCTCACCCATCAGCTCCTCGTCTCCTACGTAAACAACGTCGTTCATCCTGGCGTCGAGACCGCTCGCCTGAACGACCGGTCCGCTCACGTTCGTGATCTGGCCAGTTTCTTGAGTTTCTTGAGTTTCTGCCTTGCTCATTGTTACTCCATTAAATCGATTCCTATCGCTCTCTTTATCTTCTCCCTCAACTGACCACCGCCTCCTTCGCCACCTAGCATTACGACCGTTGGCTCGATGCTTTCCTCGACGTCTTTACGGACGTCACGTGAAAGGTAGTCGAGGTCGTTTTCGTGCATGATCACGATGCCTACGTCATCGTCATCGAGAGTATCCTCGATAGCACCGTCGAGCTCCTGCTCCTTGTCATCCTCCTTAATCTCGCTGAAGGTGTCGACGCCCGCAAGCCTGAAACCCGTCGTGAAGGACGGATCTCCGATAACAGCTATCTTCATCTATAACACCACCTCCTCCTCGATCTCCTCTGTAGATAGCCCTGCTTCTCGGCCCCGGGCTATTCCACGTATGTTCGATACCTCCCGACGCTTGTTGAGTATGTAGGAGATAACGGGTGCGATGGACAACGGGTACTGGTTCGTCATCCTTTGGCTGTAGTCGAGAAGTAGCTTGTCGAGTGCTTTGTCGAACTCAACCAGACTATCGCTGTCTTCGAGAGCATCTATAGCTTCCTCGAGTATGTTGCCGTACTCCGACTCCCTTAGAGCGTTCGTCAGCTCTTCGGTGTTTTCTGTGAGAGCCTTTAGAGCCTCCTTGTCATCGAATCTGGAGCCGCCTTCTATGAAGTAGTCATCTATCTCGACGTGTTGACTTTCCATTGCTCTAAGAGCGTTACGAATGTTCTTGATGTCTATCTCGCTCTTAAGGAAGTCCTGGTAGATTCCACGAGGACTCATTTCGTCTACGTCCTCACGTGTCGCCAGTTGCTCGTAGTATGTGTGGTCGACAATCGTTTCGAGTGGTGCAAGGGTTCCTTCCTCCTCGTACTGTCGGAAACCCTCCTCGAGACCTCTTCCGAACACAGTACCCTTGAGTCTATCCACGACCTGTTCGATCGACTCCGAGTCGACCAGGTACTCCAGGAACTCCTCGTCGAACTCGCCCGCAGGTACCATGTCGTTCATGATCTCCTGCTTGTCGACGTCGGCCTCGATTCCGCGGAGAACTGTCTTGATGTTGAAGGCGTCGAACCTCCTGAGGTAGTTCAGCGTCAGGTAACGGAGGTCGCCTTTTGACCAGTCCACTATGTCGCGGAAATGTTTCGCCATGTTCTCGTGGAGTGCGTACTCGATAAGGTCTACTCCGGAGTGGCGGCTACCGAGCTTGTCTATCTCTTCGCCGTACTCCGTCTCCTCCATGAACCTGGCTATCTCGTTGGGCTGCATCCTTACGAGCTTCCTGTAGTCCTCGTCGTCGAAAAGCTTGGATTTCCGGACCCTCACTCTCGTCGTAACGTATTCGAAGTTTGAGGGCTGGTCTTTCGACGAATCCGACTTCATTATCACTCACCCAACAGTCGCGAGGAGATCTCACTTATGCTGTCGCTCCAGACCTTTTCGAGCACCGAGTCGAAACTGTTCGTAACTCTGACCTTTCCGGTCGAGTTCTCGACGACCACGCCTCCAACTATGTTCTCGCTGCCGCCATAGCTGAAGCCATCGTGGTCTTCCGTAAGCTCCTTCACGAGTTCCTCGTCGTTCTCGGACGAATGAACAGTACCGGAGCTGTCGTCGATCTCATCTACGGCGTCGTTCAGGAGAGACTCAGTGATCTCCCGTCGGCCGTCCTCTAACTCAGCTAGCTCTTCCCGGACGTCTTTCTTGAGTTCGTCGAGGAGCTCCTTCCTCGTTCTCGAGACCTTTTTCTTCGACTCTAGCTGTGCGCTCGATAACGTCTGTTCCCGCGCCTCGTCTATCTCCTTCTCGACCTCCTCCTTGGCTTCCTCCATTATCTCATCTGCCTCGTCTTCGGCATCCGCGACTATCTCGTCCGCCTCTGATTCGGCTTCCTCACGTATCTCCTCCGCTCTGTTACGAGCCTTTTCGGTTATATCCTCGACTACTGTTTCTAAACCCATTGTTTGTTAGAAAAAATGGAGGTGTATTTACACCAGGAAGATTACAACCAGTGCGAGGATCACCAGTGTCTCGGGAATAACCGTCATGATGAGTCCGAGACCGAACATCTCCCTGTCTTCGGCTATGGCACCCATCGCGGCGGAACCGATTCCGCGTTCCGCTATACCGGCGCCGAGTGCCGCTAAACCGACGCCTATAGCCGCGCCGGTTCCCGGGGGTATCGCAGGTACGTTTCCGCCATCCTGTGCCATTACTGCCGCGTTTTCGATCAATGTCATTAACTCTGTTGTCATATTTTATTGCTCCTTGTAGAACTTCCACTGGTGTCCGAACGGTTGATACTTGTCCCCACCGCCTTCATAAAACTTCCCAAAGAATTCGACGTACTCAAGGCGGACTCCCTGTAGACCCGCACTCGTTATTCCCAGTGCAAATACGAGTACGTGTCCCAGTACGAGGATAACTATACCGGCGACTATACCTCCAATACCCATGTTTATCAGCCCGGGAAACAGGACTTCACCGTGTCCCGGTTCGGGAAGGAACAGGTGGAGTTTCCCGTCCGAACTTCTGTAGCCACCTACTGCAAGCAGGTTTACCGCAAAAGCCATTCCGGCCTTCGCCAGTAGAACCGCCATGATCCTGGTGTAAGACAGAACGTTCACCAGGACGTTCGGGCTCTCAAGAACTCCGATAACTCCACCTATCCAGCCACCTTCGGCCTTCCATTCGCCGACTATAACACCAACTAACCCTATAACGACCAGTATAATTCCCAGGATTCCGAACGCTTTCGGGAACCCGGTGAATCCCAAGGGAAGAGGATCGCCGTTGAATATGCTTTCCGGACCTATCAGGAAAGCTGGCTTGACGCCTTTGGGTTTGCTGAATATCCATAACCATGCACCATTCATGAGCGATATCCAGGACCAGTTCTCCAGTATCGCCATCCAGAAACCGTGTTCGTCGTTAGCGTAGCCAAATATGTAACCTACGTTAAGGTGTACAAGGCCAGCCAAGACACTCACTGTCAGCCATACCAGCGCCCATCTGCTGCTGAGTCCCTTGTTTAGTACCGAGTCCAACATATGGAATCCGAACAGTTCGCCGTACAGAATACCGAAAACGAAGGTACAGATACCCGAAGCAAGTGCAATTCCTCCGAGTGCCTGTAGCCCTTTGTTGTCTAGCTTTTTCATCATTCCATACCCGGCGACCGAGTACAGAACACCGTACCCCATATCCCCAATCATGAATCCGAACATGACCGGGAACGTAAGGAACAGAACTATAGTCGGGTCAAGTTCGTGGTAGGTCGGTCGGTTGATGACCTGTACAAGCAGTTCGAAAGGCTCTGTAGGTTTCGGATTCTCCTGCTTTACAGGTGGGTTCTCCTCCTCGCTCGACTGGGTGTGGGGACTCCTGTGGTAGTCCGCTGTCTCTAACTCCCGGATTTCGAGGTGTTCTCCCACCTCTTCCTTCAATGTGTCCTCGAAAACTTCTACCTCGGGGGTCGGAAGCCATCCCTCGGCGACGAAGGAGTTTTCTGTTGTTGCGAACTTTAGAGGTACCTCTGTCTTGTGTACGTCGACGGACAGTTTCTCTTCCGCGACGAGCAGGAACTCGGAGTATTCCTCACGGACATTACGACGTTTTTCCTGTATCTCTTCCAGCTGTGTTCTCAGTTCTTTCTGTCTTGCTTCGAACTCTTCGACCAGGTGTTCGGGTCTCCCGTGACCCTGTGGTACGTCTATCTTGGTGAAGTCCGTACCCACGAGATGGTCGGTTATACTGGCTCCTTCATCCATATCGGCCGCGGCGGCCACGATGCCGGTTTCGGTCGAGTAAAACTCGAATTCGTTGACGTCTTCGGCGTCGTGTAGAACAGACTTCACCTCTTTCGGTTCATCTGTTTCCCCCACGATTACGTCTATGGAGTCGTAATCCTGGAGAAGTTCAAGTGATATCCCGAGTTCGACGAAGGGTTCTATCTCTTTCTTCTGTTCTTCGACTTCACGTATCTGGTCCTTCACCGCGTTACGTTCATCCTCGAGCTCGTTTACCTCGCTCCTTACCTCGTCGAGAGTAGATTCGATTTCGCTATCAGATATATCGGTGATAGCTATCTTTTCTCCCTCGAACTCGGTTTCCTCTATGTTGAGCTGGTTCTGTATCGACCTTATCTGGACGAGCCATTCGCTCTTTTCGTCACTGCCTTCGAGCGGTATTCCGTTGTCGAAACCTTCCCAGTTGCCCTCGTAGTCGGTGAAATGTACGAGGTTGAGGTCGTGAACTGTCTGAATGGTGTCAGGCATGACGGATTTTGAACCCGCCACCGACACCTTTGTCATCCTCTCAGGCCTTAGCATCTGCCTCCTCCCGGAAAACATCGACGACGTACTCTATCACGTCGTCCCTGTTTTCCTCGGCTCTATCCCGGAGTACCTCAGCTTCCTCCTCGCCTTCCTGAAGAATATCCTGTTTCTCCTCCTCTATCTCTTCCATAACTTCCTCGAACCTGGAGTTCTTCAGTTCCTCGGCGTCGTCCTGGGCTTCAGAAACGATCTCGTTGGCTTTCTTCTTAGCCTCCTTTCTGGTTTCTTTAGCATCACGTTCGGCGTCATCTATTAACCTGTCCCCCTCATCCTCTGCATCTTTAATCTCCCGCAGAACTTCCTCCCTCTTCTTAGACATGCTCAATGGAAAAGTTGACGAAACTACGTATAAGATGGTTTCCATATCGAATGAACGTATGACAGAAACATATAGGGAGATTGATTAACAATGAATAAGAAATAGGATACTTTTGAATTGCTTAAATGCGATGGTTAATTAAACTCCATCCCAAAAAACCTAGTAAATAGTTATCAGGTGTTACATAGGTGAACGCAACTGGAGATCTTAACGACGAAGATATCCCACCGGAGCTAGAAAAGTCCTTCTGGCAGATAGTTATGCTGCTAAACGTTGCTTTACTGACGCTTTCGGCTGGAGTGATGATGCTGTACTTCACTGGTGACATCCCGATCTCCGCTGGTCTACTTCTGGTTGGATATATTGCTCTTGCCAGAGCTATATTAAGGTACAAGAAGGACGCGCCAAGAAACAATCCCCGGTTATAACCTGATTTTTCACCATGGTTAGCAACGTATTCTTAAACAGTTTGAGTTACTTAGATGTTTAAAAGATGTATCCATAAATATCAAACTTTAACTACAAATATCAAGCAAAATTTATAAATAACAAAGTCAAGCCACAAATATCAAGCAAAATCCATAAATACCAAAGTCAAAACACAAATACCAAAGTCAAAACACAAATATCAAACTACATCCATAAATTACCAACTGTCAGTGAACTACCCCTGCCTACTCACTCGCTCTCGCTCGTTCCTTAAGGCAGGGGCTTCCTGTTTCTAAGACGTGATTTGCAGTCGCCTCTC
>JBDGRN010000047.1:0-20547 GCA_042218125.1 Halobacteria archaeon
AACTATAAAACTTGTTTGAAAGTTGTTAACAACGCTTAAACATGTTTATTAATTTTATACTTGTGTTGTTTGGTTTCAGGGGGATGGGGTGTAACTATTTTTGGATGACCTGATCGGGTTAGTCTGGTACCGGTGTAGACTGTAAAAGAATCAATGCAACAGGGCGTTTACCTCCAAACCGTATCTCACTTATAAAAGCCGGCCGATGAAAAACCGAAACAATCGACTGTTCAACAACCAACCTGACAGTTATTCTGAACTTAATAGAGATTTTGCAGTTTTCGACTGATATGCAGTTTTCAACTGATATTCATTGAATCTCGGTCTTGACTACGGTTACGGGTACCTCGGACATGTTGACGACGCGGTCTGCGACGCTTCCCAGGAGGCGGCGGTACTCGCCCGGACGTTTCTTCGACCCAATGAAAACGTGGTCGACGTCTTCCTCGTCTACGTACTTGAGTATCTCCTCGTGGGGGACGCCGTACTTTATTGCTGTAGTGGTTTCTACACCCTCACCGTCTGCCAGATCTGTTATCTCTCCTACTGCCTCTTGGCCCGATGTTTCGAGGGCTTTCTCCAGGCCTTCGAACTCGTGAACGTACTCGTCTCCGGGATACGAACTGTAGGCATCTGCATCGACGACGTATAGAACGTGGAGTTCAGCGCCGTACTGGTTTGAAGCTTCGACGGCGTGTTCTATGGCTTCATCGACGCCTTTACTCATATCTGTGGGAAGCAGGATCTTGTCGTACATGTTTTGAAAATTAGGTTAAAAGCTGGAAGTATTTTTCTCTACCGTACGTGGTTCCCAGTTTCCGGGAACCATCATGGAGATACTGTTTATTCTGGGTGTGGAGATACCGTTTATTATCGGGGGAAGTTACCGGCTATAAACCTTATCCGTAAGTTTTCTAAAATGAAAATACTCGATTCATTTAAAACTAACAGTAACCTATATAAAGGTGGTAAATTATGGCTTTTCCGGAAGGCTGGCGATCGTTTATAGGTGAATCGAGCAGACCGATCACTAACGAGAACGGTTACCTACACAAACCGTACGTAAACGACGACAGTGAGATGGAGATTCATATAGAAACCAGGTGGTACCTTGGCGAACACGAGTTCGTGGTTAGGGTAAAGCCGTTCGATAGACTAACCCCTGGGGGCGAACATTCCGCACATTCCATGGAAGACAGAACCTTCTCTATCACAGAACTTGGGGCAGAGGAGGCGGAGGAAAAAGCCCAGAAACACGCCCGTAGCCTTATGAAGAGACTAAACACCGGCGAATATTAGGGGTCGGCTTCCATGGGGTACCGACGTTTCGGATTCGGTGAAAACCGGGAAGGATGTACCGACAGCTATTTTTGAAGATCTTAAAAACAGTTGTTCAATGGAGAAAGACGTCTGTGTCACAGTGCCGACGATAAGGGAGCCGGAATGCATGGAGTCCTACATACGGAACGCCGAGAAACACGGATTCGACCTGGACAGGCTTGAGGTTGTGTTCGTGACGGAGGATTTCTGCGACACCGACGAGATGCGTCGGATACTGGATGAAAACGGTGTTTCGGGGGGAGTATTCGACGAGGAAGGAAGACAGGGGTGGATGGAGGAAAACGGCGTTTCGGATTTCGACCACCTGATCCCGGAGGCAAGCCACGCTCAGACGAGTTTTGGTCTGCTCTACACCTGGAAAAACGGTTTCGACTACGGCTTTTTCATAGACGACGATACCCGTCCAGTTGAAAACGACTACTTCGGGGATCATCTCGAAAACATCGGGTTCTCTGGCAAGATAAATGAAGTCGAAAGTTCGACGAACTGGGTGAACGTACTGCACCAGAACCACGAAGACCACGGACTGTATCCCCGCGGGTATCCCTATGGGGCGATGGATGAGGAACTGGAGGTGAACGAAATCGAGATAGAGGAGGGTGATGTGGTCGCCAGCCAGGGGCTATGGACTAACGTACCGGACCTGGACGCCGTTAGGATTCTCATGGAGGGCGACGTCGAGGGTCTCTCAAATACTCGTCTGGGTGAGACTGACTACGGAAAGGACTTCGTAGCGGCGAGGAACAACTACCTCACCGTCTGCTCCATGAACCTCTGTTTTCGGCGTGAAGTCATACCCGCGTTCTACCAGCTACCGATGGACGACAACCCCTGGGGTGTGGGTAGGTTCGACGACATCTGGAGCGGCGTCTTCCTCAAGAGAGCCTGTGACGTCCTGGGCAAAAGGATCTACAACGGCGCTCCATACTGTCGACACGACAAACATCCGAGATCCACGTTTTCGGATCTCGCCAGCGAGGCACCAGCCCTCGAACTCAACGAACATATATGGAAAGCAGTCGATGATGCAGGCGGGAAATCGGATAGCTACCGTGAACTGTACCGGGAGTTAGCGGTCCAACTGAGGAGTACTGATCCTGACAAATACCTCAACGGCGAGTTCCTGGAGTACGTCGGGGAACATATGGATGACTGGCTCGACTGTCTCTCGGCACTCGAATAACTGTTTCTGGTTTGGTTGATTGATTTTGGTTTGGTTGGGTGTTTCTGGTTTGGTTGGGTGTTTCTGGTTTGGCTGGATGTTTCAGGCTGAAATACCATGGTCGACGTACGGGTATAGAAATATTATGGTCGACGTACGGGTATAGAAATACCATGGTCGACGTACGGGTATACAGCTATCAAGCACTAACTCCTACTTATCGGATTTCGACTTAAAATTCAGCTCTCGCCTTCGCCAAAACTATCCGCTCGCAATCACGACAACGGTGTCGGAACGGTTGTACCCGCCAGAGCTGTACCCATCATATGTATCCACCACTTTGGCAGACAGTCTAACCCTATGAACCCCAGGCTCGGTAAACACGTGTTTGAAATGGTGGCCCTTCCCCTCGTGGTTTCCATCGACGTACCAGTGTCTCTCCACTGCGGACTCACTCGGCGGAAGCTTAGATCTGTATACAAAGTCGGTCCTGGTGTTTAGTCTCGGTTTGAAGGTTTCGGCGTCGATGACTACCTCGAGCTCTGATTCGTTCCGAACGTGTCCGACTTCGACGTTCTTGGTGGGGTTCGGCTTAGGCTCCACCTTGACTTCCATCTCGTCGACAAGGGTGCCTCCGTCACTTAAGTAAGCATTCGCTTCCACAACGAAGTTACCCTCCTCCTCGTACCGATGCACGGGATACAGTCCCTTGTCAACGTTACCGTCACCGAAGTTCCAGTATACGTTCTTGACAAACACCGTTGACGGCATTTCCAGTTCGGTATCGAAGTTGAGGTATCTCCCCTCCATGGCTTCTGATTCGTTCAAACTGATCTCGAAACTCTTACCCGAGTTTTCCTCACCAGTACCAGCAACCGTAACATCATCGGTTCCGTTTCCTATCTCTCCCCCGCCGACAGTTCCTACGGAGCCGGCGCCTGTTCCTGATATACTGGTTTCCGAACCGCTGCCGCTGGAATCCATGCCGTTTTTACCGGAACCGACGTTAACCGAGTTCGACTGTTGGACATTACTGGTTATTTCTGCATCTGAACTGTTAGACGTCTTGGCTCTACTGTCCAGGCCCTTGGACGAACTGATGGACCTCTCCTCTCCACTGTTTTTTCCTGTATCAGAACCGTTTGGCGGTTCCGACTCACCAGTACCTGCATCGGAAATACCTGGTTGGTTTGAGGTGGTTTTATCGGGGGTACCGGGTGTGGATACCGCAGCAAATGCTACGACCGCAAGAACGAGAACCGCCACCAGTCCGTATACCACCCGTCTGCTCCTTAGTATGTCCATTATGGTATATCGGTTGAGTGTCTGTGTTGGATTGTCTCTCCCGGATATTGGATTCTGTTTATTTTAACAGTTGGGACAGCTAAAGAGGAGTTTAAAAGCTGGAAGAAAGGATTCTCACGCTGGAAAACAGAACTACCGGAGTATCTTTTTGGATCTCCGGAGTTCCGACTCCCGGTACCAAACCGTTTCCTCTTATCAAGCTGTTTCCTCTTATCAAACCATTGCTTCGTACAAAAACCTTGATTCGACCTCTCTCATACGATGACCTTAAATACAGGTTACCGTCACTGTCCAGTAATGCCCTTTAAACCGTTATCTTTAACCCCATTAGGTCTACCTAAATTAAACGATGAAGAAAATTTACGACAGCACTTCGAGACGGAGATTTCTCGCACTTACGGGGGTATCTGCTGCGGGTCTCTCCGGATGTTTAAGCCAGAATGAACCGGACAACGGAACCGACGAAGACCACCCTAACACGTACACCGACCACCCCCACGAGGAAAATCCCTACGACCTATCGGACAGGCCAGAACCAGGCGGAACGCCGATGGCGGAGTTACCGGAACTAAAGGGAGAACTGAATCTCTACCTCGGGAGGGGAGAGGGTGGCCTTTACCAGGGATTGATAGACCGTATCGAGTCGAGATACGACGACTTCGAAATCACGGTAAAACAGAACCGATCGGCATCCCTGGCGAATACAATTGTAGAGGAGGAAAAGGCGGGAAAAAGCCCCGCGGACGTATTCTGGTCAATAGACGCCGGTAGCCTCGGAACCGTTGCCGACGACGAATACACCAGAAAGCTACCCGACAGAATACTCGACAAGGTACGTAAGGAGTTCAGGAGTCCCAAAGGACAGTGGGTAGGGACGGCAGGGAGAGCACGTGCCGTACCTTTCAACACCAGGATGCTGTCGAAAAACGAGATACCAAACAGTGTCAAGGAGTTTCCCAAGAAATCCGAGTTCCAGGACAAGATCGGATGGGCTCCCAGCTACGGAGCATTCCAGTCCTTCGTTACCGCAATGAGGCTGATGTGGGGCGACGGAGAGACGAAAAAATGGCTAAAGGGAATACAGGATCTGGGGGTTAAGAGCTATCCCGACGAGTTCGTGCTATCCAATGCAGTCGCAGACGGCGAGATAGAGCTGGGTTTCGCCAACCACTACTACCCAGTCCGCGTCAAACAGGACAGGAAGAACGCACCCCTACAGCAGAAGTTCATGAGTGGCGGACCGGGTGCACTCGTGAACGTCGCAGGTGCCGAAGTAATCTCCTCATCCGACCAACCCGAGAATGCCGCCAACTTCATAGGTCATCTCCTGTCGGCCGAGGCTCAGGAGTACTTCGCCACCACGACCTTTGCCTATCCCATGATTTCGGGTGTAAAACCAGTTGGAAACCTACCGCCCGTAAACGAACTAAACCCGCCGGACATAAACCTGAGCAAACTTTCGAATATCAGGCCCACACTCGATCTTATGAGGAAAGCGGGCATAGAGGTATAGCTATATCAAAGATCGGTACCCCGAACCGGGGACCTTACCTTGATCCGAGGCCGTTACCTCTGCATGGGGTCCTTACCTTGATCGGGGACGGTTACCTCGACCTGGGGCCATTTCTTGATCGGGGACCGCTACCTCAACCGAAAGATCGAGTTAGTCTCAAGATGGTTGAGTCTCAGCAAAGTTTAAAACCTGATATACGCCGGACGTCAAAACCCTAACCACCTACCAGATGTTTACTCAGTTCCGGAAAAAACATGGATTAATAAACAGGAGAAACCTCCTGGTATTTACCGCCGCGTTGATCGCTATACTGGTCGTCTCCCCGCTCGCGTGGCTGGTTTTAAGGACCTTCGAGGTTGACGGCGACCGTCTCGTCGAACTACTGTTACTCAACTCTACGTTAACCGTCTTCATAAACAGTATATGGCTCGTGTTAGGAGTCACCGGTCTATCTCTACTCTTGGGTGTACCGCTCGCTTACCTCACCGTGAGAACGAACCTTCCGTACAGACGTTTCTGGACCGTGGCACTCGCACTTCCCCTAGGGATACCCAGCTACGTTGGTGCTTTCGCTTTTACTTCGGCTTTCGGTCCCAGGGGACGGTTACAGGACATCCTCGCCGGGTTTGGAATCGAATCGCTGCCGTCGGTTTACGGGTATCCCGGCGCGTTACTCGTGATGACACTTTACACCTATCCCTACGTATATATCACATCACGAGCAGCGTTAAAGACACTCGATCTCGACCTCGTCGACGCCGCACGCAGCCTCAACCACTCGCGACGGAGCGCATTCAAGGAAGTAACTCTACCACATATACTCCCCGCCGCCAGCGCCGGAACGCTCCTGGTCGCACTGTACACACTCTCCGACTTCGGAACGCCGGCAATTATGCATTTTAACACCTTCACACGGATGATATACTCAGAATACAACTCATTCGGCAGGGGATACGCCAGCTTTCTATCCATAATCTTGCTGGCGATCACAGTATTCATACTGTATCTCGAATCCCGGGTGAGACGCGGGAGAACTTCGATGGACGGTGGGGCTTCCAACGGCAGACGGGAGGTAGATTTAGGCGGATGGCTGATACCCTCACTAGGGCTCTGCGCCGCAGTAGTGGGGCTCGCACTCGTGGTTCCAGTTCTTATCTTCGGTTCACTCTGGCTGATGGGTACACCCGAATACGCGGATGCGCTCGCGTTCAAACCCGTCTACGCCTTCAACTCCTTCTACGTCTCGGTCGCAGCTGCCGCCGCAGCCGTCGTACTCGCCGTGCCTGTAGCATACGTATCTTCACGGTATCCAGGAAAACTCACCAGCCTCATAGAACGAGCGACCTACGTGGGATACGCAACCCCCGGAATCGTTCTTGGGCTGGCGTTGGTGTTCTTGGGAATCACGTACACAAGACCCCTGTATCAAACCATTCCCCTCCTTATATTTGCCTACGTCGTCAGGTTCCTTCCGCAGGCAGTCGGTTCCAGCAGAGCCTCGATCTTGCAGGTCAACCGGAATCTTGAGGAGGCGGGTAGAACCCTGGGAAAGACGGGTTCGGAGACGTTCCGGCACGTTACGTTACCGTTGATCTCGCCCGGTGTAGCGGCGGGAGGTATTCTGGTATTCCTCACTACACTTAAGGAACTCCCCGCTACTCTTGTCCTGGCGCCACCTGGATTCACCACCCTCGTTACACATATCTGGAGGGTGCAGGACCAGGGATACTACGGATTCGCCGCTGTTCCCGCACTGTTACTGATGTTGATCTCGGGTGTTTCCGTACTCTTTATAATGTCGCGCGAGAACGCCGACGTAAAGTAAACTATGGAAAGGGGATGGCTACGGCGGAACAGATGGATCTTCCTTACGGCGGCCGTCTCCGCCGTCGCCGTATACCTTATCTCAGTAGAGGTTTTCCCGTATATGTCGGCGAACCACGACGAATCTGTCTACCTCCAGCAGGCGGATATGCTGACCGAAGGAAAACTCTACCTCTATACCAGCCACCCCGACTTTTTCCGTCCATGGTTCTTCGTACAGGACTCCGACTCTATGTATTCGAAGTATCTACCCGGAACCGCCCTACTATATGCCGCGGGTAGAACGGTTTTCGGTAGTTACGACGCCTCACTGGTTCTCGTGGCTGCGGGAAGTACCGCTGCGGTATCTCTTATTGCAAGAGAGGCGTTCGACGGTGCTACTGCCGTAGCTTCCGCCGCCGCACTTGTTCTTTCACCCTTGTTCCTGATAGACAGCTCGGTATACCTCTCATACGCACCTGCCTTTTTCTTCAACGTCTGGTTCATGTACTTCTACATACGGGCAGTAAGAATCCGTAACCTGGTGTCGGGTGTCCTGGCAGGAGTCTTTGTAGGCCTCGGCTTCATAACGCGTCCCTACACCACCGTTCTGTTCGCCTCCCCGGCGATAATATACAGCCTCTACCTCCTGGCCTTTAGAGGATATCTCGGAAGAAACAGCCTGTTTTACAGCCTAATCTCGGTCGCAGCGTTTGGGGTAACTGGGGTCATAGCCACGTTACTGTACAACACCGTAGTCACCGGGAATCCCATGATCTTCCCTTATCAGGAGTTCGCACCACTCGACGGACCCGGCTTCGGATTCCGTAGACTGCTCGGACACAGCACCAACTATACTCCCGCCCTGGCAGTCGAATCAAACCTTAGGGCTTTATACAGACTCTTTACCGGATGGGTGGCGGCGGGAACCGCGGGCTCGGTAACCGCCGCATACGGTCTATCTTCAGTATCGAGAAATGATTCTGAAGGTGAAGACGGAAACGGAGAAGAAAGGAATGGAAGAGAGCCAGGGAGTGGTGGTGAGAGAAGTGGTGGTGAGAGAAGTGGTGGTGAGAGAAGTGATGATGACTTCTCGCCATTAGGAGACGTTACGTTACGATGGATACTTCTCGGAGTCGGTGTTGCGGTAGTACTCGGTAACCTCTACTTCTGGGGGACGTTGAACTCACTCGGTGATCTGGACGATCCTACGGATGGTCTGCTTTACCTCTACGGACCCTACTACCATTTTGGGCTTCTTTTGCCGTACTCGGTGTTCTGTGGCCATGGACTGGTGAAGCTTAAACGCCGTCTTCTAGGTAAGGGTTTCAAACTATCGGCATCGGGTCCGGTTTCCCGTTTCCGTGGGGGGCCGGGTGTCCTCGTCTTTGCTGTCTTAATTTTGGTGTTCGCGTCTTTTTCCGGATACGTTCTGGCGGACGGGATAGAAAAAAACACCGAGGTTACCGGTAACCTGGAGGATGGTTACGAACCGTTCGTAACACCCGACGGAGGAAACTACCGTGCAACCCTGGAAAAAGCGTCAGGGAAGGCTCTGGTGTTTCTTCCGACTCCCTACGGTGACTGGCTGAACCACCCGTTTCAGCTACTGAGGAACGATCCGGAGTTCGGCGGTGACACCGTCTACGCCCTGGATCACGGAGAAAGGAACTTCGAACTTTTGGATAGCTACGGTGACAGAGATATCTACAGATACAGGTACCGAGGTATCTGGGGTCCAGCAGACAGCAAAACCGTGGAGGCGGATGTAGAATCCGTCGAACCTCTCGAAACGGATAACGCCAGCGAAGCCGTCGTTATCCATGTCGCGGTAAATACCTCGTATGCCGACGGCCTCTCCTACCGACTCTCTACGGGAGAAAACCAGGAATACGGCTCAATACCAATCGGCGAAAACATCACGTACCTGGACTGGGTTTTGAACGGAAGTTCGGCTTGGGTTAAGGGTGAAGGAAGGGATAGGGATAACCAGGGGAGTGAAGGAAGGGATAGGGATAACCAGGGGAGGGATGCGGGGGATGTAGCGGGCGGTGTAGTAGATGAAGATGGAGAACTGGATGATTCTAGAGGGGATACGACTTTTCGAGGTAAAGAGAGGGTTTCGTCTGTTGAGAGGTCACGGCTGAATATCACGGATTCCGGAACCGTAGAACTCGAACTACATGTCTCTCGTGGCTTTGGGAGGTCGGTGACCTACAGTCTGGAGATGCCTTACCAGCAACGAAACGGGTCACTTGACTATAGTGGAGTTGGTAAAACCAAAAACGAGTCGGGTATCCGGGTCATCGCGCCACCAAGAATAGATTCGTGTAGCTTCGACGTGGACTGCCGCGGGAGCACGGCATACGTGGAGGAAAACGGCTCTATAGACGTCGACGTATCCGTCGGAACCGTTCCTCGGCCGCGACCTTGAGTACCGAGTAAGCTATCTCCCCTCCGCCCTGTATAGGATCCAGTTTCGTCTCTCCCTTACGTTCGCTGTACGGTATCTTCTCCTCACGTACCTCGTATCCACGTGCTGAGGGACGTAGAAGAAGTTCGGCGGACAGTCCTGTGTTTTCTGTCCATTTGATCTCCTGGAGAACGGTTCTCCTGTAGGCACGCATACCGGTCGTAACGTCGCTGAAACTTTTTTCCAGGAGAACCGACGCCGTACCCGCGAAGATCTTGTTACCGAGGTAGTTCAGGGTAGGCATGTCTGGGGTTCCCCCCGTTATCCTGTCACCCGAAACGACGTCGTGACCCTGATTTATCAGGTCGAGAAACCGGGGTATTTCCTCCATCGGATAGGTGTCGTCACAGTCGGTCGTAACTACCACGTCTCTTTCGGGCGTAAGAACCGCCTCCTTGACCGCGACGCCGTAACCCTGGGGTTCCTGCCTGACTACCTCTGCACCCATAGCACGTGCTATATCGGGTGTGGAGTCCGACGAACCGTCCACACAGACCACTCTGGCTTCACCTTGGGTGGCTTCCAGTACGTCAGTTATCACTGACTCGACGGCTTCCTCCTCGTTGTAGGTCGCCATCACCACAGCCACGTCTTCGAATCCGAACCGTTTCCGTCGTTCGGTAGACTCCTCCCTGCCCCCTTCACCCGTACCATCCCCGTTTTTCCTGGAGGGTCCATCTACGGTATCAAGTTCCGCTGTATCTTTAGCACTGTCTTTAGCGGTATCTTGCGGTTTCTCCCTGCCTTCCGTGTCTTCACCGTCCTCCAGTGTCTGAATCTTCATGTATGTATATAAAGGGAGGAAGGGTGTTTTTAGGTTTACCGAAAAACTACCACTTTATATTCGTGAATGGTCAGAGATTACCAACCCTCAAGAAAGAGAGAAAGGCTTTTTCCTGGAACGTGATAGCTATCTCAGCCCTTTTGGTCGACGAATACCTATCTAGCTTTTATGACCTACCGTGGGAGAGAAACGGTTTTCGACGACAGGCACGACGCCGGAAGGGCACTCGGTAAGAAACTCACCGAAATCGGCGTCGAAGCCGACGTGGTGCTCGCGATACCCAGGGGTGGTCTCCCTCTCGGCAGGGAGGTCGCAGATGCGTTGAACGCACCGCTCGACATCGTTGTCGCCTCTAAGATCGGTGCTCCCGGACGTCCGGAGTTAGCTATCGGTGCGGTGGCAAGCGACGGCACCGTCTGGATCGACGAACGTTCAGTGAAGTCCCAAGATGTAACGGAGGAGTATCTCGAGACCTAGAAGGAGATCGAGGAAAGTAATGCAGGGGAGAAGGCGAGGAAATACAGAAACGGAGGTGTGCTTCCTGACCTGAACCAGAAGACCGTCGTTGTTGTCGACGACGGCGTCGCCACTGGTTCAACATCGAGGGCTGCTTTAAGCCTTGTTAGGGAGAAGGGTGCCGGGGTACTGGTTCTGGCGGTTCCCGTCGGTCCACCGGGACTGTTGGAGAACTCAGAGAAGAAGCCGACAGGGTGGTGTGTCTCGAAACGCCGGAAGGCTTCGGTGCGGTCGGCAGGTACTACCGTGACTTCCGCCAGGTAACTGACACCGAAGCCATGGCGTATCTCGAGGACTGAGCCGTTTGGTTACCCGAATACGAGGTAAATTGGGTTGGTTAACTCCGGTTCTCGGTGACGTAACCCCTATCCTCCCCGGGTTTCTCCGCAAGTAACTCACATACTGCGGAGTTATTGCCGTCAGGATACATGTATCTCCGTTCCCTGTAGTCGTGTATCCTTAGATCGAGACAGCTATGGAGGAGTTCGTTGGAACGGAAACGGAAACGGTCCGGATTCGGTACCTTGGGCTTATTGGGTCCGTGGTCGACTTCGTCCTTGGTACGTAGGTGGTGTACGTAAACTAGAAAACCTCCCGGCGCTATACTGTCCTTGAGGCTGTGGAGAAGGTCTAGACTGTGATGGTAGTTGACGAGAACTAGATCGTACTCTTCTTCGGGGAAGGAGAAACTGCCGAGGTCACATCTAACGAGGTTGACGTCCCGCAGAACTCCCTTTTCCCGGGCTACAGTACGGCATTTCGACAGGGCAATATCCGAGAAGTCGAGTCCGTCGACGACGTAGCTATCTTCAGCAAGGTATACCGTGTTCCGCCCTACTCCGCACGCCACGTCGAGGGCACGTCCGTCGGGAACCGAATCTATATGTTCTCTAAGAAAAGGTGAGGGCTCGAACTCCGGCGGATACCTTTCGTCGTCGTACAGTTCGTTCCAGAACTCCTGATCGTCGGGATCCATGGAAGTATAAAAAGTATACCGTATCACGGCAGATAAAAACACGACTCTTCCATCAGGACCTTAAAGGTTATATTTTGCAGAGTTAGGGGTTATGGTTTCCAGGGTTTAGGAATATACTCTCCAAGTTCATGGTTAGGGTGGCTCCGCCCAAGCCGTCGTAACCCGGTTGTTTTACTCCTCGTCCTCGTCTTCAACCCAGGGTACGTCCTCCTCACTTTTCGGGTTCGGGTAGATGCTTGAGTCCTGGCCGGGGTTGAAACTCCCGTCGTCTTCCTCTTCCTCCTCTTCTTTATCTCCCATATAAACTACCACCCTGGTTCCCGGTTTTCTCAATCTGGAGTAAATAACTAATGTCTTCGATCATCTTAACTGAAAAATTGAATCGGGTGTACATATCGTTTTCCCTGGAAACAGATAACCGGAGTATTTCAAGATAACCGGATTGCATATCACAGCCCCCCTCTCTCCCCCCGATATTCTCCGGAACACCAGGCTCTTTCCGCCGGTTTGGTCTGTCGGATTCTATCTTTTGTTCCCACCGTCTCCTTCCGCCAGCACGGCTTCTGCCACGTCGAGTGCCGCGTCGGTATGTAACGGCTCGTTGTCGTCCCCACACATGTAGTCCATCACGCATCCCGGACAGCCACGTACCTCACAGTCACACGACTCGATCAACCCCTTAGTTCTCCGGCTCAGGTCCTCGTACTTCTCGTATATCTTTCGGCTGAAACCCAGGCCACCCTCCACTCCATCGTAAACGAAAAGCGAAGGATCCTCAGTCTCGGGATGGTGCCGGGTACTCAACCCTCCAAGATCGGCGGAGTCGACGAGTAGTTCGAGTGGCGACATGTTGATCAAGCCGTGTTCAAGAGCGTGGACTCCACCAAGGAAGGCGTCGGGTTTTTCGTAACGACTGTCGATACTCTCCTCAAGGTCGGTGGGAATTTCGAGCCAGACCAGCTGTGTGTAAAGCTCGACCGGCTCCTCCAACCCCGTAGGGACGGTGTCGATTACTTCGTCGTTCGATATCCGTTTCTTCCGGTAGCTCGGATAATGTTCGAGAACCCGCCCGTACCCCCACCGTAGACGGCATCTTCCCACCTTTCTCGAACCCTCCTCATTCAGGTCGCGTAACTCGACGTCACGGAGTGTTTCTGTGTAGTAGTCGGCGTCGCATTCTTCGAGAACCACGCGGGGATCCGTGTCGTCTCGGAACTCCTTCACGACGTAGTATCGTCCCTCGTGGAGATACACTGCGCCGGGATGGAGGTCACGGTACGCCCGGCTTCTACCGACCGACGGCAGTGACTCGGTGTCGTCACCACGGTCCACTAAGACGTCGAACCGGTCTCCCCCGGCGGCGTAAACATCTATATCCGCTTCGGGCCGTCCGCTCCCGACGTAATGCACGCCGCTACCCAGGTCACCCTCGAACTCACCGGATCTCCGGTACATCTCCACCACACTCTCTAGCCTCTCCCCGAAAAACTCCGTGTCGTCCAGGGTCAACGGCTGCTCCCTCGCCGCGGCGAGCATGTGATCCGTGAAGACGTGGTTGTTGTCGACATCTACGACGGCGTCTTCCACGTCACCTTCGAAAAGATAACTCGGGTTACGGACGATGTACTGGTTGATGCTGTCGTTCTGAGCAACCAGGACGGAAAGGGCGTCCCTGGAACGGCGACCACTACGTCCTACCTGCTGCCAGAACCCGACCTTGCTGCCTGGATACCCGCTCAGCAAGGTGGCGTCTATTCCACCGACGTTGATACCGACCTCAAGCGCGGTGGTGGAAACCACGCCGTCGACATCACCGGACTTCAAACCCTTCTCTATCTCACGTCTCCTCACGTCCCTCAAGCCCGCGTGGTACGGCTCAACCTCCGTATCGGTGTCCCGGTACTCCTCACGGAGACGTTCCTCTGTCCATCTGGCGTCTAGCTCCGATGTCTTCCTGCTCGGAGCGAACATAAGAGACTGTCTGCCGTAATGGGTGAGGTGGGCGAGAACCTCGCTTGACTCCCGATGGGTGGACCGACGTGCCTTAACGCCCATGTCGTTGACGTACTCCGGCGGGTTCCAGAAAACTAGCTCACGTCTACCTCTCGGGCTCGAATCCCTGTCGACGACAGCAACGTCTCTTCCCGTCAGAGATTGGCCGTGCTCCCCTGGATTCCCGACGGTGGCGGAGGTAAGAACTACGTCAGGATCTGCGCCGTACCTGGTGGACTCCACGATCCTGAGTAGACGTCGGACGATCCAGGCAGCATGCATTCCCTGCACACCGCTGTAGAAATGGCTCTCGTCGATCACCAGCAGCTCCAGGTTCCCGAGTATCCGGCTCCATCTCGAGTGGTGTGGAAGGTAGTGGTTGAGGCCAGCGAAGTTAGTCAGGATCAGGTCGCAGTTGTCTCGGACGCGGCGTTTCTCGTCGGGAGAAACGTCTCCGTCGTAGACCCCGACCTCGATAGGTAGATTCAGTCTATCGTAAACCTCTCTTAACTCCTTAAGCTGATCCCGTGACAGGGCCTTGGTGGGATAGACAGCCAGTCCACAGCTATCCGTATCACGGAGGTATCGGCGCGCGAAACCGAGCGCGTATATCAAGGTTTTGCCGCTCGAAGTCGACGTCGATATACAGACGTCCCTACCTTCCTTGAGGTAGTCTAGGGCGTCCCTCTGGTGGAGGTAGAGGTCATGTCCCAGAGCATCAGCTATACCCGACGGCAACACGTTTTCGGCGTCGACGGTTTCTGGCTCCCGTTCCCTCAAAACCTCCCTGTGTTCTATCTGTCCCGAGTAGTCTGGGTAGGTTTCTGCAAGGTTCTCCGTTCTCATTTATATCACATGAACCGTCTGTGTTCGGCGTCCTCCTATTTGACGTAACTCTTTGCACCCGAAATCCCGAAACGGTATTCCGGTTTATCGTCCGCAACCCAATGTTTTTATAACTGACTCAGGTATCCCAGCTGTAGTTACCTGGATCGACGTTACTGCGGTAGGTTTTCTCTAACTTCCCCCTGTCTGCTACGCGTTCGGCATCCTTTATCTCGTGGTATATATACTCCATCGATACCACGTCGTCGCGGCAGTATGAGATCCAGTCGTCCCAGTCCGGCTCCTCTCCGCCATGCATCCATCGGGTGTATACCTGTGCCGCCTGGCCACCCGTAAGTCCGACCTTATCCCGTTCGTAACCAAGTCTCTCGGAAACTACCTCTAACTTGTGGGATCTCGCCGGCACCGCCACCGACTTCTTCACTACGTCCATCAAAAGGTCGGTTTTTTCGGCTTCGAGCCAGGCATCCCTCGTCTTCCGGTCGCAGAACTTTTCCACGAAGCTGTCGAGATGAGGATAGTCGAAGTTTCTGCCGTACCACGAAACGAACGTCGCGTCACGTGCGTTCTCCGCCACCCATTCCGCGAACTCCCTGATAGGGGTTGCCGCGTCACTGGGATCGTCGTCCTGGATAAAGTAACGGTACTGGCTCTCCCTTTCGTCGTAAACCCCGATCTGCCAGATAACACCGGGGTTGAGGGAGTCGGTCTCTATATCGACGTACACCCTGTCTTTACCCACCAGGGTATTATCCCCGAATCCAGCCGGAGTTTCGTTTTCGACGGCGTATGCACCCGCCCTGAAACGGGCGGCGTAGTAGGGACCCACTCCGTCGATCGACATGAGTTCGTGGGGATCAGATTCGATAAGTTCCCGCCGGGTACTGATCCCGTGGCGGCGCAGTCTGTTTCTCGTCTTCCTACCAACCCCTGGCACTGCTCCGATACCCACCTTTTCAGGACTAAGCGACTCGTGCAAACCGTTCCCAAGCTCCACGGAAGGAACCTCCCGTCCCTCGGAGTCGTCGATAATTCCGACGCCATGGAACTCTACACCGTTTTTGCTGTACGACTTTCCTGCTTCAAGCTCCGAGACGTGGTGATCTACCGCCTCGTGGTGGCCTTCGAGAGCGTCGAGGTAGCCGTCGAGGTTCTTTATTTTGGTTGTTAAGGTACGTACGTCGGTTTCTTCCCGAATGAAGTCCGCAACTACCGATAGACAGCCGTTCCACCCCGTCTTTTTCAGCTTCCGAACCTCATCGACAGACGAAGTTAATGCAACCGTCCCCGAACCGAACTCCAGGGTCCGTAGACCGTCCGTACCGACAGATACAACCTCAACTCCAGCTAGCTTCTCAAGCTCACGGATCTGCCTTTCCTTAAAACGGTCGAGCGCGAGAACTATATCTGGGTCGAAGTAACCTACAAGATCCAGGAACTCGCTCTCGGTGTATCGGGAGATCAAACCGGAGTCAACTGGAAGCAGTCTGTGCGACATTTTTCAGTTAATGGCTGACTGTTCTGACGTGGTGTATTAATCTCAGCCCTGGGACGTAGACGCCGTTCCGAAGGCCGGGGGATACGTACAGGTGTTTCCTGCCTATCTCGCCAAAGATGTAAGATATTTTATAAGTCTAACACCTTGTGTCATTCGATGGAGTGTCCCGAATGCGGAAAAAACGTCTCGGATGAGTTCGAGTTCTGTGACTGCGGTGAAAAGCTCGAACAGTCGAAAAACGGAATTATTGGCTCCGGTTCGGATAACTCTACATCTACTGGAGCAGACGAAGATGTTTACTTCCGTTTCGCGGGTTTTGGACTCTTCGCCTACATCTCGCTTCTGATAGGAAGCCTGTTCATGGAAAGCCTGGTTCTGGCTGTAACCGCTCTGGCGTTCTGGATCGGATCTATGACCGCGATGTACCTCGACCTAAAGAATCTCGACGGAAAGATCAGATGGTCTCCCTGGGTGTGGATAGTTCTGGCTTTTCTTTTTTACGTAGTGGCTATGCCTTACTACCTCTACAAACGCAACCAGATAACCAAGTAACTCTCCTAACTTTACCTTTATTATCGGATGAAGATGGTATTCGTTAATCGAAAACCGGAGAGAAAGGTATTCGTAGTCTACCGAAAACGGACTGCCGTTAAATCTCCGGTAAAGGGGTCTGGGGAATGGGTTTTAACGTAGGAATCCGTAATCATACAGGGTGTCTCAGTATTATAGAATCAAATGAGTGGGGAGTTACCGACGTAATCGAGGATTACGAATACGTTTCGGTGCACAGGGACCACGATCTGGATATGGAGGTGGTGGTCTCCATCTACGACTCACATATCGGTCCGGCTCTCGGTGGAACCAGGATTCTCGACTACGCCTCGACGAGTCTCGCGGTGGAGGATGCCTTGAACCTCTCGAAAGCGATGGCGTACAAGACCGCGGTATCCGGAGTACCTCTCGGCGGCGGGAAAGCCGTAATTAACCACGACTCCGACGAAATAACCGACAAACATCTCCAGAGGTACGGGGAGATCGTTGAGGAACTCGGTGGCTACTTCCTGACGGGTGAGGACGTAAACGTCGGCGTCGAGGAGGTCGAGACTATAGCCGAGGCTACCGACTACATCTCCGGTGGAACCGACGGCCTTGGGGATCCGTCACCCGTCACGGCATACGGCGTCTACAGGTCGATAGAGGCATCGGTGGAGTACAGGATGGATCGAGGGATAGACGATGTTTCGGTTCTTATACAGGGGATAGGTAAAGTCGGAAAACATCTCATGGAGTACCTCGCAGACTCCGGTGCCGAGGTAAAGATAGCCGATCCATCCGGCGATAAGGTTGAGGAGGCTGTGGAGGAGTACGGAGTCGAAACCGTAAACGTCGATGAGGTCTACGGGGCCGAATGTGATGTTTTCGCTCCCTGCGCCCTCGGTGGGGTCCTCAACTCCGCAACTATACCGAAACTCGAATGCAGTATAGTTGCGGGATCCGCCAACAACCAGCTGGAGAACAGGGGACATGCAGAACTCTTAGAAGAACATGGTATACTGTACGCACCCGACTACGTAGTAAACGCCGGGGGACTCATAACTATCTACCACGAACTCGAGGGAAACACGAAGGACGAGGCGTACGAGGAGGCTGGAGAAATTCCGGAGAAACTGCTGCGTATTTACGAGAGAGCCAGTGAGTCGGGCTGTACGCCCCTGTCGGTGGCCGAAAACTTCGCCGAGGAACGGATGAAGGATGCGGGACGGACCGAAGATCTCGAGAAAGAGTCGCTGAGGTACGTACAGGGTAAGACTCCAGGCCTCCAGTTCGACTGAGCTATAAGGACTGTCCAGCCCTCCTCAAAAATGAAGTTATGAATGTTCGGGGGTCTCCCGAACTGTGGTACCGGGTATAAGGATTTATATTGCTATAAAATAATTGTGGAACGTTATGCCCCACAAAAAATTAATCGCAGTTATCGCAGCTTTAATAATCGCCGCTGTGGTGACGAAAAAAACACGTTAACAGGAAGATTACGCTGTACGTAGGGAGGATACTGCGTAATCCGTGATGCTGATCTGTAGGTCAGTGGGTACAGTAAATAAAAAACGAAACAACCCTATCTCGGACGTTATAGCTTTTATCAGAGTTTCTGTCGTAATTTGAATAGATGCCGTTCGGTATAATCACCTAAAATATACCGCAGATTTTCTCAGCTAAAGTCAGCCACTAATCTGTATATCACGGTTGATTCAGTATCCATGAATTAACGTGTATTCCGGTTATGGCAACGACAGGAATTATTTTAATTTAATTTCTTAGACAGTGCCTAAATAAGCTTGACTTATCTGTAGTAATGTTCGTTTACACTCGAGATTACCGCAAAGCGCATAAAGGAACGGTTATATAAAGTATATAATAGATAATGTGGGGACCGAAACCCTGTCAATGGACTGAAACAGTTTGAAAATCGATAATAAATACATCGCCGAAAAGAAAGATGATGCAGTTTCGCCGGTTATCGGAGTCATCCTGATGGTTTCTATAACTGTAATAATTGCCGCTGTTATAGGGAAGTTTGTACTGGGAAAGGGGAGTGGCGTGAAGGAGAGTCCTCAAGCAGCACTAAGTGTAGAAGATCCCGATGGGGATTCAAACTCCAGAGAACTGAAAGTAACACTTACGGATTATCAAAACTGGACGCCGTTTACCTGCGGGCTACGGGCCAAGGCCCCTTCACTACAACGTTGTGGTCCAAGGTAAACGAGCCCAATATTGGGGAAACCAAGGTGATATGTGACTCTGCTGAAACCTGGTGTAATGAGGACGTAGATGAAAAAATCCATGGCAATGAAAAGATCAACTTCATTGGAAGTTATAATGGAAAGAATAGCACGATACAGAGCTACAGGACTGGTGGGCAAGGGCCCTGAAAGCTTGAGTAAGCCGATGAAACTCGTCTACTTTAATCAGTAAAGATGGAGTTCAAGTTTCTAACCTAAAACGGAAAGCTTGATCTAATATTTTTCGGAGAAAACAGTTCTGTTTCTTTCCTTGAACACCTGGTACATATGTTCCGATCCCCTTTTCTGGATCTTGCCACAACGAACCTCCTCCTCGAGACGCTGGAGAGCATCAGAGTTACCGACGTTGGTTTTTACCTTCGTTTCCTCGTCTCTACTGAACCATAGGAAGTAATCTTTCTCCTTCCTGTATATACAGGATCTTCGTCGGTAACCGACGCCGAAATGCATATTCCTAGCCAACAGAACTGCCGTACCTACCTCCAGGCTGTTTAAACACCCTACTGTATTTTTCTTCGTTCCATCGGAACCAACACAGGGTTGAGTTATGTCGCTACCGGGACTTCTACCGTATTGGCATTTTCTATCTGGTTCTTTGCATTTTCTATCTGGTTCTATGGATTCTCCCTGGGATCTGAACTTGACTCTGTATCCTTGCCCGTATACACTGTATGTACTCCGTTTTCCGTCATCTTCTGGATCTTCTCTATATTCCGAATAACCGGGTTTTGGCTTAGTCTCCGACATCTAGCACGAGGGACATTCGGGGCTGTCGGATGCCACATCCAGGACACAGTTTCCGCAAACCACTGCCACTCCGCCCGCGACGTCCAGCTGTCTCGCCTGTCTCCCATATATCGGAGTACCGTCGTGTTCGAGTTTGTCTCCACAGTTGTCACAGTACTTTTCAACGTATCTTACTGAGCCTCGACTCATACCTATAGAAAGGAGGAATTAGAATAAAGGGCTGACAGGGTGTTTTCCGGAAGCCGGTTTATTCTTCCGTTTCTACCGGTTCTTCGCCCTGCGACGTATCTATTCCCAGGAACTTGTTCAGGGTGCAGAAACAGAAGAAGTAGTTAAAGGCGAAACCCACTGCTGTAGCCAGCGAAAGGCTGCTCAGGATTTTTCTTCCTTCGAAGTACAGCTTCAGTCCGACGAGTCCCAGCACAAGAGCGAGTATACCACGAAAAGTTCTGTCCTTACCACCGACGTTAGCTTCCATGATTTAATCTTACTTGCCAACGAACATCAGTTTTTATCCGGTTCTTGAGTTGGCTGGTGATGGTGGATGTTTGGTTGATGATGTTTGGTTGATGGTGGTTGGCTGGAGAGGATCTACAGATCGGTGGGTTCGGGTTCATCGTCGGGTTTCTCGATCTCTCCCGGGAACACCTCCAGGTTCTCCAGGTTCTCGAAAAGGACCTGATAGCTTTTCCTCCCAAGGTAGACTGCGCCGAAACAGAAGTCGACGGGGGAAACTACTCCTGTGCACGCCTCGACCACCGCCTCGCTGTCCGCCTCCCACTCCGGCGTT
>JBDGRN010000047.1:20560-28265 GCA_042218125.1 Halobacteria archaeon
CGAGTTCCCGGGCTGCCTTGTGGATATGTACGTCGACGGGAACCAGGTAGTTCTCCTGGCCATCGGTGACCTCGTCCTCGATACCAAGGTATACCGCAGCATCCCTCAGGTATGCCGCAGCCTTGCTGTCCGACACGTTGTATATCGAAGTCAGGTCGTCGAATAACTCTTCGAGTTCGCCCATCTTTATCTTGTTCTCGGTATGTTCCAGCACGTCGTGGTTGTTTTCGGGTATGGACTCGACGAACTCTATTATCTCGACCACCATGGTGCGGTCGCTTTGACTCCCCACCCCGCCGTCGTCTAAGAGTTCGTCGAGATCTTCGGCAGATATCCCGCCATCTTCGGTGAATCTCGAACGTATCTCGTCCTCGTTCTCTCTTAGAACTTTCTCGGTCGAGCGGAGATAGTAGTCCGCGACGGTTTCGTCGCCTGCGAACATACGTGACAGGAAGAAACGGAGCCTGAACGGATCCGAATCCATCCCCGGATCGCTGTCACCCAGATCGAGGTACTCCTGTCTATATCTTTCTCCGTAACCTGCAATTTTTTCGAGACGTGGGTTAAGCATGGAGTAAAGGAAACCTGCCAACCAATTAAAACCAAATAATTTACCGTGATTATAGAAAACCGGGAAAAGACAGATTAGGGAAGCCACGTGAGACGCCTAACTGATACTGTAGAGACGTTGTTCTTGGATACGGAAGGCTGAAGATGAGGAGACTTGACGAAATCATTGGTTCGGCCGTTTTGAGAGAAGACGAACTGTCCGACGAGTTCGTTGATTTTTTGCTCTTTAAAATCCCCGTGGTTCCGGTTCCGTAACCACGGTTCGTTTACTGGGTTTTACCGGGACAGTATACTTATATCCAGTCCGCGAAACTGTCGTTTTCGGCCTGCAGATCTATATACTCCTCCTGCATCTCTATGACGGCATCCTCGAAACTCTCTCCCTCCGTCATATGTTTTCTCACCCTCCCTATCTTCCATTTGCTGGGCGTCATTTTTTCCCTCCACCTTTCCTCCACCGGTTCCAGGATCTTTTCGGCGTACTCCCGGTCGATACCGAGTGACTCGAGACCCTTCCTGGCGTACCGGAACACCTCCTCGAAAATCACTTCTTCGTCGGTGGTTTCGTTTCCGTCCTCGTCGAGCCAGAACAGGTGGGCGTCTATACCGTCCTCGACGGCGTTATAGAACGACATCTTGGCTTCACTCCACCCCATCTCATGTAGAGGGTGGTCGTTCTCCACTAGACCGATCAGAAGTCCCGAGGTGAGTGCCTGCGCCGAAACCACGTCTTCGAGTCCCGGCTGTGTCGGTATGGGTCTGTACTCGATACGTATCGAGCCACGTTTGTCACTTTCTTCAGGCTCCTCCGGATGGACCCCGATTACAGGCCTCACCCAGCGCCAGTAGGTTGTGCGTTTGTGGTCGAACTCCCAGAAGGTCGAGACGTAGTCGGCGACGCCACCAAGATCCTCGACGTCGACGCCGTCGTCGAGCTGAAGCTCCTCCTCGTTGAGTTCAAGCTCCTCTTCCAGCCATTCACGTAAGAACGGACTGTATGAAATGTCCTCGACGACCCGGTCCAGGAAGTCGGAAGCGTGCTCCATGTCCTTCGGGAACCGCAACTTCTTCTTGTCGTAATGTCGGTAGGCGTTCATTGCCTGGTCGAACACGGGTATACGGATCTCGTGGTAGGTTCTGTCGAGGTCCTCGAAGTCGAGGGGTTCGGGATACATGTCGTAAGGAAGGAACGGGCTGTTGGTGGTTAATGCCAGAACGGGTCCCATGGTTCGTACAGCGGTGTTGAAGTAGATATGGAACTGGTCGGTGTCGGGTATCTGGAGATGTGGCTGCATGGAGGTGGCGAGGCTCTCGAAAATTAACGACGGAAACTCGCCGTTGAATCCGGGCAGGGTGAGGTCGTACTGGTCGTTGAGTTCACGTATGTAGTTGTCCATGCTGGCGTACCGCGGAAGATCCCTCATGTTGGCTGCGAGTGACAGGTCACCCATGTCGTAGACTTCGGAGAAGTACTCGTAGCTACCCTGTCCCGGTGGGATGGTCCAGAATGAGTCGAGAACCAGCTGGACTTCGTCGAAGTCGTTCTGTATGTAGTCGAGAGCCTCCCGTATCTGATGTTTCTTCGTCTCTAGACCGTCTTCGGACAGAAGTTCGGGTGAGGTATTGATTTCGGCGTTGTGGATTCCTAGCTCCTTCGTTATACTGCCATCGTAGATGTCGTCAGGTAGATCGGTTAGTCTGTAGTCTCCGTCGACTCCGTAGACCTCTAGCTCAAGTCCGATTACGTAGTCGTCGCTGTCCAGGTGTCCGTCCTTCATCTCCTGCCGTAGATGTTCCGCTTGTACCTCTACGCGTTCCTCGAACTCGTCCTGGACCCTCTCGTCCAGTGACTTCCTAATTAGCTCTTTATCCATTAATTCCAATGAATTCTCAAACGACTTTAGATTTGCTCCGGGGCTGTTAACCAAATGTTTTATCAGGCAACGTGAAGGGGTTGATTATATCGAAGAAAGATGCGGGAAATAAGCTAGGCTGGTTTGTATTCCTTGCTGTCGAGATCAGTTTTATACCACTGGTTACGGCTTATCTGCCGGGTGGATGCTCGAGTACGTCGTATGGTTACCGAACTTAAAACATGATGCAGACCAAGTATACCAACGGATGGCTGAGTTTGCCCTCGTAGTGACGTTCCTGCTTCTACTGGCAGGGATCGCCGGTACAGTAGTTCCGGTCCTTCCTGGAGTCGCACTGTCATTCGCCGGTGTATTTCTCTACTGGTGGAGCACCGGATACACCGACCCATCCCTCGTCTTCGTAGCGGGTGTCTTCGTCGTAACGGTGTTCACGTTGGCGCTTGACTGGCTGGCACCAGCGGTGTCGGCGAAGGCTGCCGGAGCCACACGAACCTCGGTCGCTGTCAGCGGTCTTGTGGGGTTCGTACTTCTTCTCACTACTGGTCCCCTGGGGTTTATCCTGGGGGTAACAGCCACGGTTTTCCTTATCGAGGTTTTCCGGACCGGTGAAGGGAGGGAGAGTTTGAAGGCCGCGGTAAAGACGACTGCAGGAATTCTGGCTACGACGGCGGTTCAGGTAACAGTGGCTCTGGCTATACTGGTAGCTTTCACGGCGAGTCTGGTATTCTGATGAAATCGAAGAGAGGTGTGGGGTGGTGTGTTCAACGGCGTGGAGAAACGGTACCGAACCTAACCGTGTTCGTAGACGTACTTGGATATTCAACGTAAAAGTTAACTACAGAACTGCCCAGTTAGTGGTTAAGAAGTATTCAGTTCTAGAAGAATTGAATACCCATACTCCAAAACTGGCAGTTCGGTGTCTGCCCTGAACAAAAACATGCATTGGAGAACGAGAATGAAGAAAGAAAAAGATAACTCAGAATCCATCAAGTGTGGATATGAGTAACGGCTGTTTGGCACAGCCAGGTGACAACCTAGCCGAGAATTCCGAAAACGCTCCGCGTTTTCGACTTCAAGCAAATCGTAGATTTGCGTACCGTCGTAAATCTATGATTTACGAGATCAGGAAAATCTTTGATTTTCCGTGAATGGTTAAACTCCTGACAAGGCTTTGCTTGTCTGCAAACCTTAAATATCCCAACGTATACAGAAATCGAAGATTTCTGGATGTAAGAAAATCTTCGATTTTCAACACAGGGGAATCTCCCTGCTTTAGCGGGGAGAGGATGTCAACCTATCACTACGATGATCTTTCCATGAGTAAGTCACCGAAGGAGTTTGTTGAGAGTTACTACGAAACACTGAGGGACGGCGAACCTCTGGAGCCGTACTTCCGTGACGTCGAAACGACCGTCAAGTTCGGAATATCCGAGGAGCTGTACGGATACGACGAAACCTCGGAAGGATTACGGCGTCAGACCGACAGTACACGGGACTGGAAAGCGGTCAGTCGTGATTTAAGGATCTTCGAGAACGACGGATACGCACGTTTTACCGACGAAGTAACCCTCGGCTGGTACCACGTAGAGAGGGAGGACAGGAGCGAGTTCGACACCCGGTGGAGCGGCGTTATGGTTCGGGGCAGTGACGGTAACGGCTGGGTATTCACGCAGATGCACGTAAGTGCACCACACCAGCTTGGCTAGGGATCAAGTTTGGATAGGGATAACCGGGATCTGAGTCTTGGTTTGATGAAGTGGGGTTACTGAGTCCAAGTTTAGATACTCTGTCCAGGTTTAGCTATAACTGGGAACTCAACCGAATTTAAGAGATCAATACTCGGCTCTATACGGCGTACCTATTCCGAGCCGTCTTTGTTGATGAGCATCAGTACTGCGGCGACTACGATTAAAAGTAGGGACAGGTTGAAGCCGGCCTCGAACAGGTCGACGTATCTTTCCGCAACCCATGCATCAATGAATGAAGACCCGGCGAGATAGAACCTGATAGCAACTATGAACCCGAAGACAACGAGGGCAAGCAGTACGATCTTGTGAAGAAACGGCTTGATTCCATCTGTTTTATTTGGCCGGGGGTCCGGTTTTGCCTGCCTGGATCCCTCTCTTTTTACGGTTTCACTTTTATCAGTTTCTACGGTTCCTGGTTCATCGGTCTCTGGTCTATCCTCACTCATCTTTTTCTCCTCCTTATGTAAACTGCTAGAGATGTGGCGAATACTGCGGCAAGTAAGCCGAATCCTGGTTGACCCCGTCCAGCGGCTCCCTGTTCACTTGACTGGTTCCGGTGGGGTACCGTACGGTCAGGGCGCCTGTCCCTGTCTTTCCTGAACTCGTCCACCTTGAGTTTCACGTCTTCCTCTGTAGCGTTCTCGGGCACCGTTTTCTTGGGATCGAGTTTTGCGAAACCTGACGTGGTCCCCACCAGCACGTCGTCCTTCCACAGGAGGGCGTCGAGCCGGTAGTTGTAGCCATCAGGTACCTTCAGGTTTCCATGTATCTCGTGTGTTTCGCCTGGACCTATCCGGTTCGTCCGCACTGTGTCGGTGTCGGCAATGATGCCGGACTCCAGCTGTCTAGCCTTCATCTCTATACTCAGGCCGGAGTTAGATTCGTCACCGACGTTCGTCAGGTAGGTTGATACGTTGAGACTGACTTCGTCACCGTCGACGGAGTCTATACTGTACTGTACCTTCGGCTGGTCGGTGAACTTGTGGAACTCGATGTCTGACTTGGCGAAGTCGGGTGTCAGTGCCTCCAGGCCGCTAACACGTCTTCTCGACTCTTCGTCGCGTTTGCCGTCAACGTAGACTATCGTTTCTATCACGACGCCGTTTTTTCTGTCGACGGTGAGGTTTGCGGAAACGGTACGTTCCCTGTCGTCCGTAACAGTCCCCACCTTCTTCATTACAGTCGTCTCAAGAAACCCGGACTCGTCGTCGGTTGCACTGTACTCCACCGAGGTGTTTTCGGCCGATCCTCCACGGTTGTTTAGACGTGTTCGTACCTCGAGCGTAGCCGTCCGTCCGGAAACCGACTGAGGTTTTATCTCTACGTCGGTTACGTCTATCCTGGATGGCTCCTCCGGTGTCTTCTCGCTTACTGCGTCCGGTGCGAGGAAGAACCCGGCAGTTAAAACTAACACCACTATGACTGCGGCAGTTATCAGCCCCACCTTCACGTCCATACTCAGGGATATTTGAACTGGATTTAAATACTTTATTCTATAGATGGGTCCTGACGGTTTAACGAGTGGATCATGACAGGTGCTTGATAGATACTGTCGAGGTCGATGGAACCACCGGTTGCTTGTGATGTTTGTTCTTAGGAAAGAGAGATGTCCGCCAGGCCGCCGGCCTGGCTTAAACTCAGGTGGGACCAACCAACCTGAAGCAGTATCCACTTAATCAGGAGGTTTTAAAGTCCTTCTGTAGGGGTTAAAGTCCTTATGTTGCCGGAACTCGTATTAACCGTCTTTTGATAGAGTTAGACCGGAAGGAAATGTGGAATAATTTCCAGGCTTATTACAGTGATCCGCGTGACGGAAGTAACGAGTAGAGGGAAACAGGGTGGAGAGATTTATTCTAACTTCGGAAAGATACAGTTTGATGGGCTCTTGCCCCTCCAAGTATCTAAAATTATACTGGAGGCCAACTCCGTACCTTAATCGGTAACTATACTGGCAGCCCACTCCGTACCCTAATCGGTTCCGTCGTTTGTCAGGAAACTGACAACTATAATCACTATTGCTGCGAGGGGTGCAGAAACGACGACCGCGTGGATGTCGAAAGGCTGCATAAGAACGTCCTCCCATATCAACGTGGTGGAGAAACCGACCAGCATTCCGGATATACCACCCCACTTGGTCAGCCTCTTCCTCATCAAGAATATGGCGAGGAGTGCGGGTGTTATGGTGGCTCCGTAGGCGGTGTATGCCTGGATTTGTATGTCTAGTATAGACGGAACGAACTCCATGAGGACGAAAGCTATGAGTCCGAAGACTAGGATCATGGCACGGGTTAGCCAGAAGACCCTCTTCTCGGGAGCATCCTGGTTAATCAGTCCCTTGTATAGGTCCTCGGATATGTTGGAACTCGCTGAAAGGAGGTACGACGTTCCGGTAGTAATCATGAATGCGGTTGCTGCGGCGAGAAGAATACCACCTATCCAGAAGGGAATTACGGTGGTCGTAGATATCATAGCGTTGCCGGGACGGATATTCGGAAACATCGACCTGGCGGAGAACGCGACTATAGGAATTGCTATACCAGTGATTAAAGCTCCGACAAACCAGGCTGCCATCGCTTTCTTGGTGCTGGTGTCGCTTTCACCGGCCACGATACGCTGGTACATGTTCTGGTCACCCATAACAAGAAGTATACTCGGAAGCCAGAGTCCCAGGAACTGTAACGTCGACAGGTCCCCCAGTAGTGTCAAGGAACCTTTCGGCGCAGTCTGGGTTATATGGTCCCATCCACCCGCCGCCGACAGTACAAACGGTATACTTATCGGTATTCCGAAAACGATGAGAAATGCACTTATCGCGTCTGTGTAGGCTACAGACATAAGGCCGCCCACCATAGTCAGTCCGATTATGAACACCATCGCTATAGCCCTTCCCGTCTGGACATCGAGTCCGGTCGTTGACTGGAGGACCAAACCGAGCCCCTGTAGCTGCTCCGCCACTATACCGACGTAGGCTATCGAAATAACTACCAGGCCTATGAACCGTGCTTCGCTACCGAGACCTTCGTCGAGTATAGAGGGTACCGTGAGTTTGTTGAAGTCCCGGATCTTGGGTGCCAACATCGCCAGTATTCCGATACCTGTCAGGCTTCCCACCACGAGCAACATGCCCGGAATAAGACCGTGTTTGAATGCTATCGAGTTAGAGCCACCTGTCACGGATCCTCCACCCATCCATGTGGCGAGTAGACTTCCCGCCACGACTGCGGATCCCAGTGTCCTTCCCGCAACAACCAGGTCGTCTGTGTTATCAACTTTGGTATACGCCCATCCACCGATTACTGCCATCAAAGCTAGATAGCCGGCAACCGGGTATATCAAGGAGAACTCGGGTTCTAACGCCATGATAATAATCCAATATACTGATATACCTTAAAGTTTTTCCAGCGTAAATGCTAAATTATAACAAAAATTCAAAGAGAGTGGTTCTCTCTGGTGGTATGTTGGTTTGATGGTATGTTGGTTTGATGGTATGTTGGTTTGATGGTATGTTGGTTT
>JBDGRN010000047.1:28365-35985 GCA_042218125.1 Halobacteria archaeon
TTGGTTTGATGGTATGTTGGTTTGATGGTATGTTGGTTTGATGGTATGTTGGTTTGATGGTATGTTGGTTTTAAGATATACGATACTGATTTGGAAAACTAGGTTCTGGTTGTCGAAAAAGATTCTCGATGTCGGGCTTGATTCCGCATACCTTCGTAAATGGCTCAGCCTGTACAACCGGCGTAGGGGTTTATCCAGTCTGTTACCTGGACCTTTGATAAGCCCGCCGTCCGACGCCTAAGGCAAGAACTGAAATCAGTGCAATACCGGATCCAAATCCGGGCATTCCGTTACCTCCGTTCTGATCCTGGTCTCCTGAACTTCCACCCTCGGATGACGACGAGTTGTTGGATTGAGCCGTACCGTTGGACGTTTCGTTCATTTCACTGGAACTGGAGGTTCCGTTTGAGGAGTTGGTTACAGTATCAGTATCTCCATCAGTGGTGTCGTTTGTGACGGGTCCGTCTCCATCACTTGGTTGCTGGTCACCCATCGCTGAACCGTTGTTAGAGATATCTCCGTTTTCTCCTCCTTGACTTCCTCTGACGGATCCATCGGAGTTAGCTTCCGAATCAGAACCCTCGTCTATTGCCTTGCTGGTGTTCTCCTCTAAACGGCTGGCTTCGTCCTGCAGTGAAGCCACTTTCTCTCTCAGTGAAGGAATGTTTTTGGTCTGTATCTCCTTTCTTTCTCCCCTACCCAATAGCTGGAACTGATGTGTCGTTATGGATCTTCCGTTGGACGCCTTTAAGGTGTAGTTTCCGGGTCTGATGTTGTCGCTCGTCATGTTCGCCGTCCAGGTGTTACCTGACCAGTACTTCACTATATCCGGATCCATTCGGTTGGCGTTGGGTCCTAAAACCGCCTTGATCATTATCGCCGAGTCGTCGGGGTCCGTGTTCGTGGTGCCGCGAACCAGGAATCTTTCACCTTCCTCTACAGGAATAAACCCGTGTTTGTCCGCGAACTTCAATGGTACGATACTGGTTATCTTCATACGTGGCTGGGTGACTCTCAGATGGGTTACCGCAATCTTGTCGTCGCTGGCGGGTGCGTCGACCGAATTAGCACGTATATCGGAGACGATCTGGTTCTCGGTTCTATGGCTTTCATTCAGGCTGTTGATATACTGAACGAAATCCTCTGCTGACTGGGTATTCTGGTTTTTCCCGACCTCCTGTGCCACTCCGTTCCCGAACTGGTCGTCTCTTCCAGGAGATATCGCCATAACGGTTAGTGGTCCTTCTCCGAAGTTATCTAGATTCAGTGTTCCCTCGAACTTGTCTTTGGAGGGAGTAACCACCTTGGTCTCGACGTTACCTAGATGTCCCACTGCTGCTATAACTATGTCACCTGGCTCCGCCGCGATACCGTGGTACTTTAACTCGGTTCCGGTAGAAACCTCTCCCGAACGGCTGAAGGTCGCCTTGAACTTTGGTTTCAGGACGTGGAGGAGGAACGTTTTACCGGTTAGTTTGTTCATTTCTCGCGTATTGAGGGTTTTTGGTGGAGGTGAAGAGGGGATAGAGTTACGGTCAACCATTGATATCCTGTATACTCCAGGCATATTGAAGTAGGTTAAGTTCCTTGGTAGTTCGTCGGTGTCGATGGACCAGGTATTGTCGTCTTTTACATTGATTAAGTACCTGTTGTTTATTCGAACGAGTTTCCAGGGTTGTGACTTGTCCTTCGCGTACATCAGTAGACCGTCGACTCCGTGTGCGGTACCGTTGATACTCATCTCCGATCCTACGCGGTACTTCAGCTGGGGTATGTTGGAGGTGATTTCGGCGCTGGTGACCTCGAAAGCGTCATCAAATATACGCCTACCGGAGGGAGATTCACCTTCAAAAAGGAGAACCCGGACCTCCCCTGTACTGAGTCCGACTGTGTTTATCTGTCCCTCGGCGTTACCGTTGCCATTCGTTTTAACTACAGCGTAGACGTAATCGTCCGTCTTGCCGCGTTTTTTGACATTTCCCGTATACCGGAAGACGTTGTCGTCGTGGTGAAGCGCACGGAGATTGTTTTTATCGATTGCGACCGTGTACTTCTTGTTTTCCTCCGCATCCGATATATAGAAGTTTACGTTGTCGTTCTGTGTAACTCTGCCGTGCTGAAGGTCGATTTCGGGGTTGGCGTCGGACTGGAATTCGATTCCTTCGGGCAACGCGTCGGATACCGAAGGTGTCCCGTCGGTCGTAGACGGTACATCAGCGAGTTCGACCTGCGTTGACGCCAGTGAACCACCTATCATCACTGCTGTTAGAACAGAAAGTACGATTACTGTGGATCTTGCATTCATACTTCATCCATAGAATCCCAAGACATTGACTATTGGGGTGGATTTTTTAATGAGTCCTTAAGTTCATTTGGTTTCCGGGAGACTGAATCCCAAAGTACTGTAATTTTGAGGTGAATATGCGGATCGCCGGTTTTCCAACATGTAAAAATTTCATTAACATTTCTGTTACTTTAATTAGTCAAAACGTATCTTCTGAATTTTTACTCTAATAAACCAAAATGTCTGTCTTTTTTATATTATATTCATTATAAAATGTCTGTCCTTTTTTATATGATACCCGTTATATAACGATGGAATTATAACAGATTAGAGACTGTTTCGGAGTTTTCATATACCTGTGTATGTTATCTCCATTAACTGTTATCAATGATGACAGTAAAGTTGCTGGAGGATAACGAAGAGTTGATTCAATCCTCTATAGGTAATATTGGGTGGAGTTCTTACGAGTTAATTAATGGAGGTGACGTGGAAGAAGCGGATTTATATATTTTATTTGACTCCAAATTTACCGATTATTACGAAAAGCTGAGGGAGAAAAAGGAGGACGCAAACCCTGTTTTCTGCCCGGTACTGTTAATTTTCCGGGAGGACACTGAGATAAGTTGGGAGGATCTCGAAAAATACAGTCCAAAAAACGAGTTCAAACAGAACGTTATAGATGAGGTGGTGAAGACGCCGGTAGAAGATGAAATTATTCTTCGGAGAACGGAGAACCTATTGAAGAGACGGAAACGGTCAATACAGCTTCATAGGCAAGAAACAGTTCTGGAAGAGGAACATCTGGAGATGATGGACGAGGTTGAGTTTCTGCAGGACGTCCAGCAAGTCGCATCGGTAGGTGGCTGGGAGGCAAACATCAAAACCGGTACTCAAAGATGGACGAAGGAGTTATACGACATACACGAAGTTTCGTACAATTACGAGCCGACGATCGGTGAAGGGATAGATTTCTACCACCCGGAAGATAGAGAAGTGATTCGGGAAGCGTTCGAGAAGGCAACAGGTCGAGGTGAACCATACCAGCTGGAGCTACGGCTGGTTACCGCAAAGGGTAACCTGAAATGGGTGGAGGCCAGGGGCAGACCCATTTACAACGAAGAAGGGGAGATCACCGGAGTGAGGGGAACGTTACGGGATATAACGGAGAGAAAGGAACAGGAAAAGGAGACGAATAAAAGCAGACGCCGTTTCGAAGCTGTAGTAGACGACCCCAAAATCCTGGTTTTTGTCCTCGACACTGATGGCTCAGTCCTCGAAGTTAACGACAGGGCTATAGATTTAGTAGATGAGGGGAAAGATGAGGTTCTCGGCAGACCGCTTTACGAGACACCGTGGTGGAACGGTGATCCGGATCAAGAGGAAGGGTTGGAGAGGGATATAGCCCTGGCATCTACCGGGGAGTACGTCGAGTTCGAAACCCGGTTGTTCACTTCGATCGGTGACCTGGTGGTGGATGCTTTCCTGAAGCCAGTGACGAACGAAGAAGGTGAGGTGGTATCTATGGTGGCACAGGCACACGATATTACGGAGAGAAAACGCCAGAAAAGGGAGCTGGTACGTAAGTCGCTTGCTGTGGAGGAAGCAAACGAGGTGATAGTGGTTTACGATCCCGAGCATGGTATAACCTACGTTAACAACTCCGTAGAGGAGGTCTTCGGTTACTCCCCTGACGAAGTTTTGGGGGAGGGTACTGATATATTCCATCCCGAACCTGAGTTTAAATGGATTGAAGAGAACCTCCAGAAAGATCTACAGAGGGAGGGTAACTGGTCAGGGGAACTAATGGGTATAAACAAAGACGGGGAGAAGTTCCCGGTCGAGGTCTCTGTTACTCTTCTGGATGACGGCAAAATGATTGGAAAGCTGCGTGACATATCCAAACGGATTGCGAGGGAGAAGGACCTCAGGAGGAGTAACGCTAGACTCGAGGCTCTCGCAGACTCCACACCGAACGGACAGTTGATTATCGGCAAGGATCGGGAGGTACTTTTCTACAACGAAAAGTTCCTGGAAATATGGGGTATTCCCCGTGAACTGGCGGAAACCAGATCCGACGAAGAATTTCTGGAGTACGTAACCGATTCGCTCAAAAAACCTGAAGATTTTCTGGAAAAAGTCGAATACCTGTACAGGAACCCGTATGAAGAGAGCGAGGACGTCATCAGGCTTGAGGACGATAGATGGATAAAGAGATACACTGCGCCTGTTGAAGGGGAGGACGACAACTACTACGGACGTTTATGGACGTTTCAGGATATAACCAAGAGGAAGAAACACGAACAGAGACTCAGGGAAACAAAGGAACGGCTGAACTTCACCCTGGAAGGTACGAATAGAGGCGTCTGGGACTGGAATACCTGTACCGGAGAGGTATCTATAAACGATCAGATGGAGGAACTCGTAGGCATGGATCCCGGTGAGTTCCGTGGGACTTTTCAGGAGTTCCATAAACTGATTCATCCCGCTGATCAACCGAGAGTCAAGGAAAGTCTCGAACGATCGGTAGAGTCGGGTGGTACTTTCAGTGAGGAACTGAGGCTGATTCGGGAAGATGGAGAAGATAAATGGTTGAATCTTCGCGGAGAGCCGCACACAGAAAACGGAACGGTACACGTTCTGGGTGTTGCGACGGATATCACTGCGCTGAAGGAAAGCGAAAGGAAGTACGAAAAACTCACCGAACGTGTAAAGGACGGATACTACGCCCTCGACGAGAACCTGGCTATAACCTACTGGAACGATAGGATGGAGGAACGTCAGGATCTCCCCGCGGAGGAAGTGGTGGGTGAGAATATCCTTGAGTACTTCCCCAATATAAGGGATACAGAGGTCGAAGAAACGTTTAGGAAGGCTATCGATACCAGGGAGAAAACCACGTGTGAGTACTACTACGAACCACTCGATTACTGGACCTATCTCCAGGTTTATCCCGACGAAGAAGGTATATCGGTTCTTTCGACCGAGATAACGGAACGTAAAAAACAGGAAAAGGTGCTGAAAGAGACCAAAAACAGGTTCCAGACCCTTTTTAACTCCGCCCCAAACGGAATTGTTATTCTGAATTCATTCGGTGAAGTAATGCTCTGGAACGACCAAGCGGAAGAGATATTCGGTTACAACCAGGAAGAGATAGCTGGAGAGAGTATCGACCTAATTATTCCGGAGATCTACGAAAACTTCGCTGCCGGATTCCGGGAGTATGTAAAGGAAACCGGTGGGGGACTGCTTGAAGAGGAGACGGAGTTTGATGCTCGGGATCGTAGCGGTAAGACCTTCCCCGTCGAGATATCTATGTCTGCGTGGGAGACGGAGGGAGACGTAGTAGCAACCCTCGTAATACAGGATATCACTGAGAGGAAACTGAGGCGTGAGGAGATGAGAAAGATGAACAGCGACCTCGAACTTATCAACCGGATACTACGCCATGATATAAGGAACGATGTCCAGATAATAACCGCGAGATCCGAATTTCTCCTCGAACATGTGGACGAAGACATGAAAGAAATGATACAGGACGTTCTGGATCACTCCAACCATATAATAGATATCACCGACTCCCTCCGTAAGGTCATGAAATCGGTTCTCGATAGCGGTCCTTCGGAGATTCAGGACATGAATATCAGGCCTGTCCTGTTGGGGGAGGAAAGTAAGTTCACCGGTAGAAATGATGTAGAAATAAAGTTATGTGATATCCCGGAACTGGAGGTGAAGGCAAACGATATGCTGGACTCGGTTTTCCGGAACCTACTCAATAACGCCGCCGAACACAACGACAAGGAGGAACCGGTAATTGAACTTGATGTCGAGGTCGAAGACGAGTACGTAACAGTAAAGATCGCGGACAATGGGCCCGGGATACGGGATGAGTTGAAAGAACAAGTGTTCGGCAGATCCAGGAAGGGTGAAGGATCGAGTGGGACTGGCTTCGGGATGTTTCTCGTGAACAGGCTTATAGGTGACTACGACGGAGAGGTGTGGATCGAGGACAACGAACCCGAAGGCACAGTCGTATGCGTCACTTTACCTAGGTCGAACCCGGTTAATTCCGTCACTTCATGAAAAAATCCAAGAAAACACGGTGGATAAAAAACAAGACTGGGAGGCAAAATACTGGTAGCCATAGGTCTAAGATGTGATTAAACGTGAATTTAGATACTGGGGTAGCAAATTATATTAACTTTAAATCCGGTACTGACGCAAATATAAAAGAGAGGGTGTCATGGTTTCTTTTGTTTAGGTGTTGAGTTTTGTTTTTCCGGGGTTTTTTCCATGTTTTTTGTTGGTGATTGCTATCAGTACTCTGAGACATAGTGAGAGGAATACCTGTGTTTCTGCGTTACGTCGCGTTCTTACTTGGGTTTCAGCCATTCCGCAGCATTTGCATGCACCTATTGTTTGTTCGACCTGGCTACGATCCTGGCTGAACACCTCAAGATCATCCGGATCTAACCTTACGCAATCAGTGATTTTCTGTACTCTTTCCTCGACTCTGTAATCTATTTTTAGGGGATCAGTGGTGTTTCTTGGGTTGTAGTCAGCGACTGGTACGACGCCTCTAGATATGAGGTTGTCGTGGAACTCGATCATGTCGAATTCGGAGTCACCCACCACAGCCACTGGGTCTTTAATATCCAGGGCTTTACCCGCCACTTCAAGCGCGGTTTCTTCGCTGGTCTTTTTACTATCTCTGAAGCTAGCAGCAACCGGTATTTTATCGCCCGACGTAACCACCGTACAGCCATAACCGTAGTAGTATTGTTCTTTTGTTGAGTCGATGGTTCCAGCTTCCATTAGAGTCGTAAGGCTTCGTTTTTACGTCGGCTGAATCAATGTAGTAAACTGAGTCTAACAGGCCGTGTTGTTTGGCTTTTTCGACAAGTTTTTCGAATACCTCTTCAATTATTTCTCCTAAATCATCGAGAAATTTATTAACCACATGTCTGCTTGGAGGTCTTGGAAATCCTAGGAGTTTCCAGAGTAGTCCCTCGCTTATTTCCCGTTCTATCGGTCTAGTTCCGTAGATTTCTTTATGGTAGCAATGCAGAAACGCTTGAAGTAGCTCGGGTGGTTCAAAAACTTTTTCTTGACCACGTTTAGTTGGTTCAAAAACACTATAGTTGTACAGGAAGCTGAAATCGAAATCCTGGAACAGCGATGCTACCTTGGTCTCCGCAAACTTAATGAACTCGTCTATCGTACCAACATTCCGTAGGGTTGTTGACATGATTCACTAAATAACCCTACTTTTACCCACTTTAATTTACGTCAGACAATTAGGAAATAATACAACCATATCTAAAGCATGACACCCTCTA
>JBDGRN010000050.1:0-7282 GCA_042218125.1 Halobacteria archaeon
CGGGTTAGTTAACCGGCCCACTGGATAAAGGGGAAAGTTATTTAAATAATCTAATCTTCAATAAGATCGTCGTTATGACAGTAAATCTATCACACGATCACACGTACCACGGTCGAAGCACGGAATCATTCCAGGATGCGGCAGATGAAGTCTTGGAAGACGTAATTGAAGAACACGGAGAGGACGCAATCAGATGGGCTGAAGTCGAGGACTTCGGACTTGGACAAAGAGACGGACAGACCATCTACACCGCGACGGTCAACGTAGTTCATCTAGCCGATCATCACCAGGTCGAGTAAACCAGAAACTCCGATTTTTTGTTCCCCTTAAATTTCCTTCGCAACTAAATCGATTAAATCTTCAGTGCATTAGTATCTCTCTGGTTTGGTTTTTAAATTGATCCCCTCTCTCAACCAGAGATGTCTGAAATTATAGATAGGTGTTTCTTGACTTTTCCATATTAGTTTTAGGTATTTATTTATAAGATGTTTGTATTTTCCCGATAAGTTATAAATACCTATCTCTTCACGATATACATTTAAATATTGTTTTCGGCCGGAAGTTATAACTGTTTATGTGTTACTTTATAAGTATGTCAATTCCGACACCCGGAAAAGAAAGGGAGGAGCTCCCGAGCCTCAGGAAGATAGGGATACTTAGCGGTTTAACAGGGATGGTTATATCCATAATTTTCACCATCGTATATCTGGCGGTAGCACCCTACGTACCTCTGTTGGAACCTGCTCCTTGGAACGAAATATCTATACTTATTATGGTGGCTCTCACCACCTTCATGTCTGCGAGGGGCGGGGCGAAATACTGGACAAAACGGACTATGGAGGTATATTCGGACGAAAACAGTGGTGATGGAAGCAACGAGAGTGAAGCGGAGACGGACGATGACGGTGAAAGAAACTACGAATAGCTCTATATTTGACATCCTCCCCCTGCTAAAGCGGGGAGATCCCCGAGCTTTGGGATATTAAGGTTTGCAGTCTACAGATTCTTGTGGCATTATTTTAGCCGTAGCGTCGAATAGGTAGACTCAGGGCTGTGATTCAAAAATCGAAGATTTTTGGATTTCGTAAATCTCCGATTTACAAAACCAAACAACCGTTACCCATATCCATCACTTGATGGATTCTAGGTTATCTTTCTCTTTTTTACCCTCTGCCTTATCTCCAACGCTCGTTTTTGTTAAAGCAGACACCGAACTGCTAGTTTTGGAGTACAGGTATTCAATTCCTCCAGAACTGAAAACCTCTTAACCTTTAATTAGGCAGTTCTATAATTAACTTTTACGTCGGATATCCAAGTTACAGCTACGAACACAGTTAGGTAAATACCACTTACGGCTGTATCCCCGCGTATGCAAATCGAAGATTTGCTTGCTCGGAAACATAGTTTCCGAACGCTGAAGCACGGGGTTTTAGCCTGTGAACTACATAACAGCATATATAATAACCGTTAGGCGAAAGGATGTATTTCTGCTTCAGGGGATCTATACAGGGTGAAATCCATTTAATTGAGATAACTTCGAACCACGTATTAAAACCCTTTAGGTCTATTTTGAAATAACCTTTACCGTGATATAAAGAAATAAATATAAATACACGTTTTTAGGAAGATTTATTTTGAAATTAAGGAATTAAATGTTATGATAGACGTCAACAAACTCAGGAAGCTCAGGTCACAGGTAATCGATCCAGGGCACACACAGATAGCTCCGACGTTCAACGACGACTTTCTGGAGAAAGAGTTCAGCGAAAGCGGTATCTCGGAGTTACTGCACGAAAAAACCAAGACCACGGAAAACAGTTCGCCGATAGAGGACCAGTCGATAATCAAGTTCAACACCGACGACAGTCTCCAGTTCGCTATCTCGAAGATAGATCCGGACTATCCGGACAAAAAACTGATCGAACTACCCGAACCCGAAGGGCTCGACACCGATCTCGGAGAGGTGTTGATGAGGAGGAGAAGCAAGAGAAGCTTTACCGGAAAGGAAATCGATCTCGGTAATCTGGCGACGCTTCTGAAGCATGCGGTTGGGACAAACGGTACCGCAAAAGCGGGAGACGGATCCGACAAGAAGCTCAGAACCTATCCTTCGGGTGGAGGCATGTATCCCGTGGAGATCTATCTCATAATTCCCCGGGATGGCGAGAATATAGAGAAGGGTCTGTACTACTACGCGCCGAACAGACACGGCCTGCGGGTACTGGAGAAAGGGGTTACAGAGGAGGAAATAGAGGAGCTATACAAGGAGGATCTCGCCGATTACGCCGATTCCAGCGTTATTTTCGCTTTAACAGGAACCTTCGCCCGGCAGAAGGCAAAGTACGGCGAACGGGCCTACGGCTTCAGTTTGATGGAGGCGGGACATATAGCCCAGAATATACTTCTGGTTTCGAATGCCCTGGGTTTCGACGGGGTTCCCCTGGCCAGCGCGAACGACAGGAAGTTCGAGGAGTACCTCGACGTGAACGGGGTGGACGAATCACTGGTTTATACAGTCTGTGTGGGGGAGGGTGAGACCGATGAGTAAAACAGGAAACGTCGTCGCAGATATACCTTTTCCCAAACTGAACCCCGCATTTGTACCTATCAAGATAGACAGCGACACCGTATGTCTTCGGGCTGGTCCGTGGAGTGGTCCGACGATCAACATGGTCGACGAGGATTCGGAACATAGCCTAATGGATCTGATCGAGATGTTCGACGGAACTAACCACGTCAAAGATATACTTTCGGAGTTCAGTCCGGAGGAGCGGGACGAACTTACCGATCTGATACGAAGCCTTCATTCGTCCAGCATACTTTACAACGACGACGGCTCCTCTCCGTCGGACGCATGGCCGAACCTGGTACTGAGCGGGGCTTTCGGAGCCGAACAGCACGAAAACCTCGAATCCAGCTCTCCTCTGGTGGTTTCGAAGGACGGTCTCGGAGAAAAAACGGTCTCAAGACTTCTCGACGTAGGTGTGGGGGGAGTTACCTGTACCGGGGAAGCCGTATCGACCGAACTCGCCGAAAAAGACTTAGTGAGAACAGTGGGTTTCGACGAGCTGGAGAGGGAGGTAGACCGAGCCGAGTACATACTGTATGTCTCGGAAAAGCCCCGACCCAAACTGCTGGAGGAACTCAACAAACTTTGTCACGAATACGGAACGCCATGGAGTATTGGGCAGATACTTGGGTTCGACGGAATGGTTGGACCGACTGTGTTTCCCGGAGAAACTGCATGTTACCGGTGTTTCGAGGAGAGAACCTTGGCAAACCTAAAGGAAAGCTCTAGAGAGACATACAGGCGTTACCTTCGTGAGTTCGAGGAAGACAACCTTTCGACGGTGACTCTGGAACCATTCTCGGACCTGGTGGTAGGATACCTGGTCATGGACGCGGTATATCTACTCGGATACGGCCATGGCTTTACCGTAGGCCGTTCTATAAACGTGAGCGGACTCGACCTGTCTGTGGATGTCAACGACGTCCTGAGACTGCCGAGGTGTGATGTATGTGGTAAGGAGCAGGGCCGGGACTTCAGCAGGATAATAGACGCCGTAGATATACCGGGAGAGTAAAAATGGAGTACGAGATAACCCAACCTCGGTCGGATGTACCTCTTCCGACTAACTACAAACGCTTGGTGGGGAGGCGTACGGGTATAATCAAGAAGCTCTACCAGGAGTTTAACTCGCGCGGAGAACCCGAGTTCTATGCCGTGAGTCCATCGGACACGGACGAGGCTTACCTCCTCGGCGTGGACCGTGATATAACCTACAACGCGGGTGGGAAAGGCAGCAGTATAGCCGACGCTTTAACCTCGGCCGTAGGGGAACTGGCTGAGCGGTACAGCCTGAGCTGGATTAAGGAAAGCCAGATCACGAATGACAGCTACACGGGACTCGTCGAGAGTGGAAAAGACGTCGTTGACTTCAGTTACCTACGGGGATTCATCGATCCGAACCGCGAGGCCGAGGATGTCGGCCGGGACACCAGTTTTAACTGGACCGAAATGATGGATACCGTGACCGGCGACCTGGTAATGTGTCCTGCCGACATGGTCTGGAGTACCTACGAACTGGACGAACAGTACTTCGTCTCGACCACAAGCGGTGCCGCGGCCGGCCCAACGGTAGAACACGCCGTCCTCAACGGCCTGTACGAGTATATAGAACGGGACGCCTTCATGACGGACTGGTGTCGCAGAAGGGTACCAGACAGGATAGACCATCGACGGTATCCCGAACTCCGCGAAGCTATAGAGGAGTTCGACGTCCCGGAGGGTATTGAGGTTCATTTCCTCGAACTAAACCAGTCCGTAGAAAACGTACACTGTATAGCCGTATCGCTGGTAAACGATGAGGGTGTACCGAAGTTCGGTATATCTGCCGACGCTTCTGTGTCGATGCTCGACGCAGCAAGAAGTGCACTCCTGGAGGCGTTGCAGACCTGGATATACAACAAACGGTACATGGACAAAGAACTCGATTATAGTCACGGGGACGACCTCGCTTTACACGACAACCTCATACTCTACTCCAAGCCCGAGAGGTTCGACAAGGTGGAGTTTCTACTCGCGGGGGAGGAAACCGATGCCGATTTCGGACACGACAGCTCGATATCGAAGAAAGAAGAGCTAGAGTTGGTATTAGAAGGTCTCGAAAATTCGGGCTACAGGGCTCTTGTTAAGGAAGTGACCACGCGGGATGTGGAGGACATAGGTATAAATGTCGTACGTACCGTCGTTCCTCAGCTCCTCCCGCTTACTACGCCGTCCTCTCCTCCAAAAAACCACCCCAAGCTCGATGGTGTGGATGTAAACCCTCACCCCCATCCGTTTCCGTGACTTTTTCCGTTTAAGGTCTGTAACTTTTTCCGTGTGTTTCCGTGATTATAAAAAAAGATGTTTTTAAATATATCTCCTAAAAGTGTATTGTCAAATCTTATCCTCACGGGATAAAAAACCGTTTGGTTATCGGACTCTACACTCCAGTGTTTTCACTTTCGTGTTTTTAGCACGTCGCTGAACTGCTACAGCTGCATCCGCCTGCTCCTCTTTCGGGTATCTCTTCGTGTCCTATTACACCTGACTTTTTCTGGACTTTTACGCTCATTTGTTTAGAACCTACATTTCATGTAAAAATTCGAAGTTTATAAATTTATCTGTTAATCTACGTCGTGGTGGATGGTCTATACTGAAAAACTTTCTACATGCCGATCTGGCTTTGACGGTTTATTTTACTGTTTCTAACGTGTCACCGAACTGCTACTGGTACATCCGGCTGCTCCTTTTCGAAAACCTTCTCGTGTCCTCATACTTCGGATATATCCCGAACTCCTACGTTCACCCATATTTAAGCCGTGTAAAGGTATAACGGGTATGTCTTCGTAGGACCATCGCCCCTTCGACTTTATCGATTTCGAGAACGTGATTTACCGGTATTACCCCGTTCTGGTGGATGTGTGGAGTTCGAACTACAGCGTATCCTCCTTACCCTGGTAAACCCATTCCTCGACGAACATCTGCCACCAGTAGTCCTCCATATTGACGTTGATCGGATTTACTTCGTCCTGCATACAGGACTTAACGAACTCCTCGTTCACCCTGATGTACTTCCTTACAGCTCTCCTCTCGTCTCCGTATAGATAGTAGACCGTCTGGGTTCGTCCCCGGGACTTTCCGCCGCCGGTGCCCTTTGTGGGTACATCCAGTTTGCCAACCATCTTTCTGGACTTCGGAGAAATTTTTCCCTCCAGCTCCTGGTCTGTCTTCGGTCCCTCCGAAAGCTGTTCTATCACCTGTGTACGTGGAACTTTATCGCTGTAATCCCCACCGTCATCTGAGTTAGAACCGACCATACACCAGATTACTCACTTGAAACAAAAAAGTATATTATCTCGGTGCAATAGTTGGTTGGAATAGTTGGTTCAGGTCGATATAGATTACAGTACCAATAATTTAAACGGGTCGGCGTCGACTTTAAAAAGAGATAGGATGGATCCCGATAGAGTTCAGGATCTCGTATCCAGAGGATCCTACGAAACCGAGGGCGAAAAGTTCCTGCCGATAGCAGCTAAGATAACTCGTGAGGCTGAACTCGAACGGGGAGACCAAGTTCTCGACGTCGGCTGTGGAACCGGAAACGTGGCTGTTACCGCCTCGAGCTATACCTCAGACGTCGTCGCGTCGGACGTGGCATCGAAGATGACCGCCGAAACGCGAAAGAACGCGAACGTCGCCAACCTTGATATCGAAGTTCAAAAGGCAACTGCGACCCGGTTGCCATACCGAAACGGTACGTTCGACGTCACCTTGTCCGGACACGCCCATATGTACGCGATGCCCCAGGAGAGAGCCGGCAGAGAACTGGTTGGCGTAACGAAAGCCGGTGGAACGGTGGTGTTCAGTTCTTGGACACCTACCAGCGTCTACACGGCGATGTCGGGTGTTTTCATCGACTACCTCCCGGAAGGTTACATGGAGGGGGAGTCCCCATACAACTGGGGAAGTCCTTCATTCGTCAAGGAAGTTTTAGGAGACCGGGTGGAGGAAATCGAGTTCGAAACCGAAAAGCTCCAGTACCCGGTCATGTCGCCTAGACATTTCTGGCACCACAAAACCACCAGGTCCGGTGTGTTCATCGAGGTGAAAGAACTGATAGATGAAAAACACCGACCGGAGGTCGCGGGAAAGGTGGCCGAGGCCCTAGAACCGTACTTCGACAGGGAAACAAGCTGTATGGAGCTCGAGTACCTTGTTACCAAAATAACGGTTTGAAGATAAGTTCTACAACATTGTTTACGGAAATGCTGTTTTAAACCTTGCCCCCGCACGGTACTCTTTATTATCCCGGTCGGAATACACTCCAGGTTGTCTGTCCATCTACCCGTTATTTGTGGCTTGTCGTCTCTAGAAAGTTTTGTCACCGTTAGAAAGTCCTGTCACCGTCCTCTAACTCCTCCGCGAGTTCGGGGGCAACCGACCTGAGACCGACCGCCAGGGCGTACCTTACGAAGTCGTTTTTGGTGTCGTCGATCGACTCCATGGTGGTCTGTCCCGCCAGCTTCCTGGTTACGCGGTCGAGATCGCCCTTTTTTTCGAGTGTAGTCAGGAACCCGCTCACCACCGGGTCGTGTAGAGTCACGGTTCTCGGACGCTCCCGTTTTTTGATCTCGGCGAAGGTCTCCTCCAGCACCGGGTGGGTTTCCGTCTGAGTCTCGCCGGTATCGGTGGACTCGCCCAGCTCTTTCTCGAGTTCGTCGCTTATCTCGTCTA
>JBDGRN010000050.1:7292-29528 GCA_042218125.1 Halobacteria archaeon
AGCCACCTCGAAACCGACGGAGGAGTCCACATCCTGTTCGCGGGTCTGTGCCGTCTCCGACTCACCGTCCGTATCGGTCTCTACCTCGATACCTCTACTTTCCTCGTTTTCTGCATCTCTCTTCACCTCTCCTTCCACCCCGCCCCCGGTATCGGATTCCGCGACATCGCCGGTCGACTCCACGGTATCTTCGTCGCCCGCCGTCTCCGCTTCGCCCTCATTTGAAACTTCCTCTTCGGTACCGGAACCTATCGACTTCAGCGCCTCCTCGAGCTCTTCTGCGATCTTTTCGGTGACGTCGTTTTCCGCAGTCTCGTCGGTCTCATCGCTTTCTGAAGTCTCCCCGATGACGTCGTTTTCTGCAACGTCGCCTGCGACGTCGTCGCCGGTATCTTCCCGGATCCGATCCTCCGATACCCCTACCTCCGCGTCGTCTTCGACGGAATCAGCCGGATCGCCGGGCTCGACTCCTTCGACCGGTTCGGTGGAGGTCTCGTCTTCCACGGCTTTCTCCAGTTCCGCGTTCAACTCGTCGATAGCTTCCTCCATTTCGCGCGTAATTTCGCCCGCCCCCTGCTTGTCCTTGGTTTCGTCTGTCTCCGCCTTTTCCTGGATTTCGGCGGCTTTCTTCCCATCGGAAATCTCCGCAGACGTATCCTCCGGAGCATCTGCATCGGATTCGCCGGTGGTTACCACCTCCGGGGTTTTTCCACCCTCCGGGGTTTCTACATCCTCCCCTGTTCCACTCTCGATGTCATGGTCGTTTTCTGTCTCTCCTTTTTGGCTTTCTGTCCCCTCTTTTTGGCTTTCGGTTTCTTTTTCATCCCCCTCTTCCACGGCTTCGCCGTACGGGTCTTTATCGGACTCCCCCTCTACCTCCTGCTCAGATTCATCGACATCTTCGTTCCCGGCATCCGGCCTTCCTTCCCCGTCGTCTCCGCCGGTTTTCTTGCTCTCCTCCTCGATCCTGTCGGAACTTCTGGTCAGCTTTCTGAGTTCTTCGAGTTCTTCGTCCTCGTCAGTCATTGTATCTGTTTCCTCCTGTTTTCGAGTCTCTCCACGAGCTCCTCGGCGTTTTCGGTGAACGCCTCCTTGGCTTTCTCCGCGGTTTTCGAGGTGGACGTCTTGTTGAACAACGTCTCACCCTCCACCGCGGCGTTTCTGATGTCCTGGCTCCTCGGAACCGACCGCGGCGCAACCACTCCCGGGTATTTCTCCCTGAACTCGTCCGTGAACTCGCTCGAAAGCCTGGTACGGCCGTCGAGTTTGTTGAGTATCAGCATCTCGAGATCGAGTTCGACGTCGAAGTTACTCGATATCCTGCTTATATCGTCCTGGAGACGTCCTGCCTGTTTAGCCTCGAAAGGACCAGCCTCGACGGGAACAACTACGTTACGCGCCGCCCAGAGTCCGTTGTAACTCACGTTGTTGGTGCTGCCGGGCAGGTCCATGAGGAGTATATCGTAGTCGAGGGGTTCGAGGTACTCCGTGACGAACTCGTCTAGCCTGCTGTACCTCTTGCTCGTGTCACCTATCTCGTTCAGTTCCGTGTCGAGTCCGTCGAGTCCAGGATGGCTGGGTATCAGATCCACGCCCTCGTCTGTCTCGTGAATGAGGTCGGTAACTGCTTTCTCCCCGAGACGGTCGGCTATCCTGCTCCATTCCTCCCTGAACACGGTGCTTATGTTGGGCCAGTCGTCCTCGTCCTCTATCTTCTGGCTGTAGTTTTCCCAGACACCGAAGTTTTTCACCAGGTCCGCCTGTTTACCCGCGAGGTCCATCAGAACAACATCGTATCCCTTGTTTGCGAGCGCGACACCCGTATGTGCTACCGTCGTCGTCTTTCCGGTTCCTCCCTTGTCCAGGAAGGTCGCTGCACGTAACATCTTTATTTGTGAGAAATATCGTGGTCCCCTACATAAATCCTGTTTGATTGAGTTCGAACCCAGTCTAATCAAAAAACTGGGATGGGGGGGAGTATGTTTGGGATTAAAGAATCTGATCAAGTGTAAACCACTTGGAACTTACCTAACTTCGGAACCTATGGGCCAGTGAGACGTCTTATCGGTTGAAAGGGTAGATTGAGATAGAGGTTTAGGTAGGCATGGGATAGAGGTTTAGGTAGGCATGGGATAGAGGTTTAGGTAGGCACGGTTAAAATATACCATTTATATCTAAAGAATATATTATATAATGACAATAGAAGTTTTGGATACAGGAAAAATAATTAACAAATTAGTTTTTTACAGCTTATAATAAGTAAAATTTGAATAATAATTGACTGAAAACACTTATATGGCGATGGTTTTAATAGTATTCGCAGAGTAGATTTAGTTGACACCAGGGGGGTGAACCAAGACATGACAAGAAACACAAACGAGTTCACGAGAGCAGAAGCGAGGAAAGAAAACGCCGAAGAAAAGGCTAACAAGATAAAACACGCAGTCGAAAATTACGTGGATACGTACCTCGAGTACTCCCCTGAAACAGTTCATAAATAAGGGAGCCGAGACGATCCATCGACTGTTTTAAATAGTATTTTTGTAAAACCACTTGCTTATTCGCAGGACTTGAGTAAAACACGTTCAAAAAGTACGGACCTAACCTATTCTGGAGTGGATTTTGATTAACCGTCTTCCCTGGGTTCGTCGACCGTTTCGATGCTATCACGGAGCTCCCGGTACCTCCGGTCTACGTCGCTGGTCTTCTTTTCTGCATTCCTGACGTGTTTCTCGAGAGTGTCTAACTCCTCCCCCAGTTCCTGGAAGCCACTCCTTAGCTCGCCGATGTTCCGTTTAATCTCCCTGGCTTCTCTCGAAAGCCTCTCGGCCTGTATTCCTGCCTTAATAAGTTCGAGCTTCTGTCCAAGTGTCAACGGCGACACTACCTGTACACCCTGCTTTACGTAACTCTGGAGCAAGCCGTACTCCCTCGATACCAGGTGGTAGTACACTGCCTCCGAAGGGATGAAGGCAAAGGCGAAATCAACCGTACCTGACTCGGGTGCCACGTAGTCCGAAGCAATCTTTTCGAGCTGTTTCTCTACGTCCTGCCTGAACTCCCTGGCGTAACGTGAGGATAGGTCTTCCGACTCTGCACCTACGTAGTTCTCGTAGTTCTCGAGGGGAAACTTCGAGTCTATACATATCACTCCCTCCGGAGACTCAATATAGGCGTCGGGGGTCTTTCCGTCAACCACCTGTTTCCTGACTCCGTAGGTGTCGGGGGGAAGATGGTTGTCGAGTATTGTTTCTAGCTGACGTTCGCCGAAGTCACCACGTTCCCGTGGGTTACTCAACATCCTCTCGATATCGGTGTGAAGCTCCTCTATCTCTCCAGCGTGGTGCTGTATATCCGAAACCTTCGACTCGAACCCTAATTCGTCGAAGGAACGAGCGAGAGCCGAGGTTAGCTGATCAGTGTTTACTCCTTCCCGGTCCAGGGAACGGTATACAAGAAACAGCAGAGCGATTACGACGAGTAGAAGAACCACTGTTATGGCTGAAACTACGTTTACCATGTGGCGTTTTTCTACTTGCGGATGCTTCAAATCACCGTCTACCCGGAAAGTCCTACGAACCAGAGGCCGGACCTAACCTTTGAGGTACACCGTATTTACAGATAACGTGGCTGTTACGTCCATCCAATGAACGCGCCGTATTTCGGTTCCACGTTCCTCCTCGGTCGGAGATGGACGCCGAGTATTTCGGTTGGTCTTCCTCGCCGTACGTAGATCGATACCGAGGGTTTCGGTGAGTCCTGGTACGTCCGATCTTTTACTTTGCCACCTTAGTTTCGGTAGAATGCATCCAGGATAGATTGATACGTGATACTTTAATGCAGTTTCACGACTGAGGTTTAATTTTCAACGGATCTGTTTATTCAGATAGATTCCTGATCTACAGGTACGGAGTCGGGCCGGGGATGTTATTGCTGAGAAGCAACCACTTCCATACAGTGATACGTTATACATGGGGTTCCTCGAGTTAGATGGGGGTTGAACTATGTGACCCGGTTTTAGTAGACCGACTCCGGAAATCTGCCTCACGTAAGTGCCGTGTAACGGACTTACGTACGTGAAATCTTTTCCCCTTCGGTAACCTACTTTTTCCGTTCCGGAAATACAGGGGTTCCGTTCAAACCGGAGCGGTATCTGCCGGCGTGAGGTCAGTACCTGCTACCGGAATAAAAGCGATGGATAGAAGCCGGCGTTATACCGCCGGATACGATGGCTAAACTCTATCTGGCCGAAACGTTACCACGACGTCCGTCCCTACGTAAACTCTTTTTCTGATCCGACATTACGTCGACATCCTGATTCTACGTCAACCGATTTACGGCATCGACCCGCCCGACAAAAGCATGCCAAGTTCTATCTGGGCGTAGTACTCGATCAGGAGTTGTTTTTTCACTTCGTTTATCTCCTCCGCGGACGGATCAACCTTTGACCCCCTAACGTATTAATTTTTTTGGCTAACCTAAAAAATGTGGTAAGTTGTTGTTCTCTGCCTGAATCTCCCATCGGGGTCTCCCGTCAATTTATTCTTGGTTTAAGAGGTCGACTACACGTCTTCCGCTGATCAATTCCAATCATCCTTACTCTCCCCCGTTTTCTCTGGTCTTGTTTTCTTTTTCCGTTTTCTCTGGTCTCTTCCCCCTTCCTGTTTCCCATTTTTAAAGGAAACCACCGAAGTACGGGGGATTTTGGCCGGTATTCTACCCCCATCAGTCTTTTGAGGGTAGTCGATTAATTGGTTCTATGAAAAGTATCAACCCGGCAACGGAAGAACTAATAAGAGATTACGACCAGCTCGACTGGAGCGAGTTAGACGAAAAACTCGAGACCGCGGACGAGAGGTTCGAAGAATGGCGGGAACAGTCGCTCGACCATAGGCAGAGTCTGATGAGGGAGGCCGCGGATGTTTTGGAGGAAAACGAGGACGAGTACGCCGAAACCATGACGAGGGAGATGGGTAAACCGATAGCCGAGTCCAGGAGTGAAGTCGAGAAATGCGCCTGGGTGTGCCGGTACTACTCGGAAAACGCACGCGAACATCTCCAGGATAGACAGATAGCGACAATGCCGGACGCCGAAACCTACGTCAAGTACCAGCCTCTCGGGGTGGTGTTCGCTATAATGCCATGGAACTACCCGTTCTGGCAGGTCTTCAGGTTCGCCGCTCCCTCCCTCACGGCGGGAAACGTCGGGGTACTGTCCCATGCCCCCAACGTGCCGGGGTGCGCCGAAGCGATAGAGGATGTCTTCGAAGAAGCCGGGTTCCCGGAGGGTGCCTTCACCAACCTCTTTATAGACAACGAAACGTCCGCCGACGTTATTTCCGATGACCGCGTCAAGGCGGTGACTTTGACGGGTAGCGAACGTGCGGGTAGGGCGGTCGCGAGCCAGGCGGGGGAGAACCTCAAAAAAACTGTGCTCGAACTCGGGGGAAGCGATCCCTTCGTGGTTCTCGACGACGCCGACGTGGAGTTCGCCGCGGAGCAGGCGGTGAAGTCAAGGACGCTTAATTCGGGACAGTCCTGTATAGCCGCGAAACGTATGATCGTCCATGAGGATGTCTACGATGAGTTCCTCGAACTGTTCGTCGAAAAGATGGAGGAACTCGAGGTCGGTGACCCGGAAATGGAGACCGTCGATATAGGTCCGCAGGCCCGTGAGGACCTGATGGAGGATCTACACGACCAGGTCGAAAGGTCGGTCGAGGAGGGTGCCAAAGTTCTGGTTGGCGGCGAACCTCTCGACAGGGACGGATACTTCTATCCGCCTACGGTGCTGACTGACGTACAGGAGGACGCGGCCGCACGTTGCGAGGAGGTGTTCGGTCCCGTCGCACCAGTTATCGAGGTGGAGGACGAGGACGAGGCGTTGGAGGTGGCGAACGGCGTCGAACTCGGTCTCGGTGCCTCCGTCTACACCGGAGATAGGGAGCGCGGAAGGAGGTTCGCCGAGGCTTTCGAAGCAGGAGCGGGGTTCGTCAACCAGTTCGTGAAGTCCGACCCCAGGGTTCCTTTCGGCGGAATCAAAAAATCGGGTTACGGGAGGGAGCTATCGAGCGAAGGTATCAGAGAGTTCGTCAACAGGAAGACCGTCTGGATACAGACAGAAGAGTAAACTCAGTAGAGGTTAGTAAGGTTGTGCGGCTAGAAGTGGTGATACGGTTGGGGTAGTTAGGATTTAACCGATCAGCTCTAGGGCGTCGAGGGCTGTATCCCGTACGTTTTCGGGAACTCTTTCATGTCCACGTATCTCTTCCCCCGTCATCCATATCTTTCCCCCGTGCTCCGTAGAACTGTGGACCGGGTCAACGTTTTCTGGAGTGGCGAAGAAGACGTGGTCGCAGTGCCAGTGTCCTTCACGTATCCTGTGTGTGTTGAGTTTGTAGGGCTGCGGGACGTCTGCGACCACGTCACTGTATCTCTGTCTCCTGTGGTGACCGTGTAGCTCTACCTCGACCCCGGTTTCCTCGCGCACCTCCCTTACAGCGGCCTCGTGGGGGACTTCGTTGGTTTCGATATGTCCTCCCGGCTGTAACATGTATCCGGTTTTTTCGTGATCGATGAAAAGAACCGTTCCTGAGTCCACGACGAAGGCACTCGCGGTGAACTCGAGTTCGGCATCCTCGGGAACCAGATCCATCGGTAGTTACCGACGCACCCTCGGTTAAAATCTATGACGGTATATCGCTATGTTTTCTATATCCCTATCTTTTCATTAGATTTTTATTGTTTGGTTAAAATTACGGCAGGATTAAGCTTCTGGAGAAAAAACCTCATCTTGACATGGGTGACAGGCTCTTCTCTGACCTACCTCCGGTATTTATTATTGGAGGAATAGTAGCGGTGGTAGCCCAGACTCTAATCGGTGGAATAATGATGGATCTTGCAGGGTCGGCTCTCGAAGGACAGTCGGAAGCCGAACCGGAGAACAGTACTCTCGTGGACGCGAACCGGTCGGAAACAGAGGTCCAGACGGAAACTAGTGGGGGAAAGTACGGAGACGGTTCGAGTGCAGATGCTGTTAACGACGACAGCGGTACTGATGAGGGTGGAGTAGGTTCTGACGGAGGTGGGGTAGGTGGTAGAGCATCGGATCTGAATGCGGTCGGTACAGGAGCTTCCGCTGCAGAGGATGGAGCCACGTCAGGATCGAGTACAGTAATTCTAGAGAACGAGCGAACGGACGGTGAAACGGATACGTCGATAGTTGCAAGTATACGTACGAACCGGACAAATATTACCGAGGGAGGTTCCGTTGAGTTCAAAGCAGTACCTGGAAAGGACCAGGAATTAACTCGAACTTTCTGGAGGTTCGGTGACGGTGACACTTCCACCTCAAGTACCACTGTACACAGTTACCAGGTCTCCGGGAGATATACTGTAAACCTCGCCGCGGAGAACTCCAGCGGACGGACCACCACGGACTCGGTTTCGGTAGAGGTGATCGACGGCGGTGGAGATGAAGGGGAGGCCGATGAAGAGGCGCAAAACCAGTCTGGAGATGGAGATACAGGCAAGGATGACTCCGAGACACAAGGCGATGTCGGAACCTCGAATGTATCCTCCGCCGCCACAGTTCAAGGGAGTACGCAAGGTTTGGGAAACGGTAGCTCAGTCACCACCGGTTCTGACACCGAAACAGATATAACGACGGACGTGGGTGAAGTCGAGATTAGATACAGTACGCTGAGTCCCAAGACAGGGTGGAAACAGAGGTACAGTATTCAGTCGAAACTCGACACGGGATACAAAGTCGGGCAGATCCAGTGGTTAGTAGACGGAGAGAAGGTAGACGGCAACTGGGTCATGACACATACATTCGATGAGTCCGGTGAACACGACGTAAAGGTTCGAGTGAAACTCAGGCGTGGCGGCTATGTAGAGGACGAAGTTACCGTCGATGTCAAGTCGTAAAGGGGATCAGTTAGGGTGGATCAGTTACGGGGGAGCAGTTAGGGTGGATCAGTTACGGGGGATCAGTTAGGGTGGATCAGTTACGGGGGAGCAGTTAGGGTGGATCAGTTAGGGTGAAACTTCTTTTCGACGAACAGTTCGACGGGTAGGGTCTTTTCACTGCGATCTCAATATGACTGATGAAGACCAAGATAAAGGTCTGTCATAAACTATAAGTATATATCAAAGGTATATTATATACTGAAAAATGGCCAATTTTATTCAGTTAATTACCTCAGGGGGGGTATCGCCAACGAAGACTACTGGAGCCAAGGGGGAAAGAAATATTTACAGTGAACTAGAAGATGGTGATAATCACAGTAAAGACGTTGATAACCACAGGCTTGTGAGATACGTAGGCGGTAGTTTGCTACTTATTATCTTTGGGGCTTTCATGCTGGGCGGTTTTTCAGTGGGTCCTGTCGCTGCCGGAAACGTTGGTCCTATCAACTCCATATCGTCCTGTGCGGAAATCAACGACTCGAATGCACCCTCCGACGGATCGGTGAAGGTTTCGTCGGAGATCACGACGAGTTCAGGGACGGACTGTGTAGATATCAAAACAAGTGACGTCACGCTCGTTGGCGACGACCATACTATAAAGGCAACCGGCAGTGCAACGGGTGCCGCCGTGAACGTTACGGGAGGACAGACCAACGTTACGGTCAAGAACCTGACTACCGCCGGAAAATGGCTGTCGGGTATACGTTTCAGCCATGCCAACGAGTCCCTTATAAAGGACGTTGACGCCGTCGATATGAATAGAACCGACCGGGGGTCCTTTAATACCAGGGCCAAGGGAAGTAAAGGCATCCTAATAACGGGGCCTTCGTTCAATAACACCGTAAGGGACAGTAACGTAAGCGGCAACAAGGTATTCGGTATACATGTCAAAGAGAGCCACAATAATACTGTAAAGAACATAGTTGCGAACAACACGGACAACAGCAAAGATTTCCTGAGGAACACCAACGGTGTTAGGATCACGAGGGCAAACAACAACACATTTAGAAATATCACGGTAATTGGAAGCGGAGACGGCACCACACCACCGCCGGTTATCCAGCATGCGGGCCAGAGCGGTGTCAGAATCAAGAATGGTTCCTATAACACGGTGAACAAAACAAACTCCAGCAACAACGGGTTCACGGGGATAGCAACCACTTTCTCCGATAACAACACGTTAGGAAACAACACTGCCAACGGCAACCTGTTCAACGGCGTCGGGATGTTGAACTCCACGAACAATACGGTTCTACACACCGTGATGGAAAACAACGGCGATAGCGGCGTCAGAATGAAGGGTACGAGTACAGGAAATGAACTCGTAAACACTACGCTCGCAGGAGGTAAGTGGCAGTTCAACAGTAGCAGCGGCATAACTGAGGCTAAGGAAATGAAACTCCCTAACGGTACAACTATACCCGACGTCAAATCTAAGTACACGAAGATAAAATCGAACGCAACTCCGCCAGCAGCACCCCCGGGAGCAAAAGTTGAAAATACCATCAATATCACCAAGACCAAAAGCCGGGGTGCGTACTCGAACGTTACGTTGTCCTACAACGAATCTAACTTCACCAGCGAATCCAGTTTGGGCATGGGTCATTTCAACGATTCCTCTCAAAAATGGTCCTACGAATCCGGATCAAAAGTGAACACTAGCGCAGACACGGTTGCAGCCAACGTGACCTCCTTCAGTGTCTTCGGTGTCTGTGAAGGCTGCGGCGGTGGAGGTGGCAGTAGTGTTAACCGTGGAAGCAGTGGCGGAGGAAGCGGATCCAGTCCGCTTACTCCAGAGGCAAAGTTCAGTATCTCACCCTTTAACAAAGACAAACATCAACCCGCTGTTGGTGAGAACGTTACCTTTGATGCCTCACCATCAACCAGTACAGCAAGCTCCATCGAGGAATACAAATGGGAGATCTGGGGTCTGGGTCAGCTAAAGCAGCTAAAAGGTAAAGAGGCATACTACACATTCGAAAAGCCTTACTCGCACGTCAAGATAGAGCTTACCGTACGTAACGGAGACTTCAAATCCGATACCACGAAGAAAGAAATCAATGTGTTCGAGGAGCCACTTAATACGTCTGAGGGCAGTTCGAACGTGACATCCAATGAAACCAAAGAAGAGGACAAGGATGAAAAATCCGAAGTAGGTACGAATGAGTCCAAGTCGTCGGAACAGAAGTCCGAAGGCAATGTTTCACCAGATGAATCAACCGGGACTCAGGGGGTCCAGGACGGTTCCGACCGGTCGGGAAATGAGTCTGCAGGTGAAGAGGAAACCAAGTCTGGTGCCCAGGAACAGAACGAAACCTCGTCGGAAAGCCAGGGACAGCCAGGGTTTACAGTAGTTGCCTTCCTGGTTGCGGCACTGGTTGTGGTGTCGGCATGGAGGATTAGGGAAAACTGAAGTATAAATCGGTTTAACTCGCTTCTTTCTGGTTTTGCTTTTCTGGTTTTGCTTTTCTGGTTTTGCTTTTCTGGTTTTGCTTTTCTGGTTTTGCTTTTCTGGTTCTGCTTTTCTGGCACTAATTCTATAGTTCTGCTTTTCTGGTCTATACATACGTTCTATTATTATATATCGGGTATTTTCGAGGAGTGAACGACCACGGGTCGGGTGACCCGACTCAATACTTCCATAGCTTGTTGTCCGGTATTAACACAAAACAATTTATTTTTGTTACAGGAAACCAGAAAAAGCCGCAGTGTCTTTCGAATATCTGAAACCGATTCATGTAGATGCGACAATCAAACATCTCAAAACATAGATCCTCCGGTGAAATCCCTCAAGGACCGCCAGATACAGTATGCTATCCATCCCAACAACCGAACTGAAACTCTCGCCATATGGAACAGTCTAATGAAAAATCAGTCTGGTGCTAAAGGAAACGGATATACAGTACAGATGGAGGATGGCGACCTCAAGATAGCTAAAAACTCAGCCATGGAATCTCATCACGGACGTTCCAACCATGTGGAAAAGCTGTCGCTGAATAACGTTACCGCTTCAGGGGCGAACGGCAGTCATCTTTCCAGAGCAGGAGAATACCTTTTCCTGTCCACCGATCAGAAAGAAGATCCAGGGAAACTCACGGTTCTCGACAGTGAAACTCTGGATCCTATCTTCAGTACTAAGTTGTCGGCGAACTTTCCTAACCCAGGTCCAGCGGTAGTAAGTGATGATCAGATATTGGTTCGTGACAAAAAGTTAGGGAACATCATTTCCTATGGTCCATGTCAAGTGGCGAAGGATGGATGTCTTGATTCTCTCGGGGATAAGTTACCGAGACGGCATCTTGAGACCGGGCGTGTTATTCTCGACAATCAACGGAGAGACTGGGTGACTGTCTCTTTCAACCGTTCGTTTTCCGAGCCGGTGGTTATGCCTTCTAGCTTGAACACTGGTGCAGTTGAAGAGCTAGAGATACGTGGTGTGGAGGAAGATAAGTTCGAGATAACCACTGATAGCAAGACGGAAACAGATGCTGGATACGTGGCGTTCAACTCTGGAGAGTATCTTTTGCAGAAGATCAACGACAGCACGATAAAACAGGTTAGAAATCATGTTCGGAACTCACCCCTGAGTTTCCCAGGAATCGAAGCTATAAACTCCAAAAACCTCATCAGAAAGCTACAGAGACGGATCCACGAGATTTCGAGGATTGAGGTCAGTAAAAGTTCTGTAGGGAATGAGTGGAGACATGTTGAGTTGAACTACAGCTATGAACCCGTGGTTCTCACACATATACAGGATATAAAGGAGGGTCAGGGCGACGCCCGATCGTTGGTGAGGGATGTTTCCAAGAATGGTTTCGACGTCAAGGTCGTTGACGGTGGGGGTTCTGCGGAGTCTAACGAGGTAGGTTACGTTGGGAAAAACAAGGGTGACAGTGGTTTCGGGGATACGGAGTTTGAGGCTGACGACGTCGAGGTTTCCGGAGGAGGACGGTACGTCGAGTTCAACAATACGTTCGATACTCAACCTCATCTGATTGCGGAACGAGTTACGTTGAACAACGGAGAGAAAGTGGAGGTAAGGCAACATAACTTAACGCGTCAGGGAGTATCTCTCAGGCTAGACGTCGGTGACCACGTCGAGGAGGTTGAGGCGGAGACGGTTAACTATCTGGCATACAGAAAAAAGAAAGGTGATCAAAAATGAGTGATAAAATAAGAACTCGTGACCTGCGTAAGCTTGAAAGACGAAGCTTCATGAAGAAACTGTCCGCCGTCGGTGTGTCCGGGCCGATGCTGAAGTATATGTCGAAGGAGAAGTTCGAGGATGCTGTAGATAAAGACGAAGTACCATACGTTGCGTATAGAAAAGTGGTGGAGAAAGAGCCGAGGAAGCCAGAAGGTGTAGTAGATGCCTTCGTATTCAAAATGACCACACAAAAATATCTGAGTGAGGTTAGAGAATTTATTTTTTTTGGAAGTTAAACTTCGAGTGGTGCTCAGGCTTTACATTTGGTTCGGTAGTTTGCAGTATTGAGGAATACAGCGGTTTTTCCATCCATTACTTGGCTGCAGATGAAATCTTTATCTAAGGGGTATTCTCCATCTTGGTCGGGGATTCCGGCGAATACCTCTATATCTCCTATTAGAGTGTCGGATAGTAGTCTGTATTTGCCTCCGAGGTCTCTTAGGTAGCTTGGATTTTTATCTTCCAGCTCATTTATGTAGCTGTCTGGTGCGGCACCGAGATCGTCGGGGACAATCTCTCTGTCTATTTTTTCTTGGACATCGTCGAAGTATAATGTCGTGGTTATGGAGGGTTGGTCTTTTATGGTGGTGACTTCGATGGAGGCTAGGTTGAAGTTTCGGGATAGCTGTAGGGGGTCGTCTTTTTCTGGTTTGGGGATACAGATGGTTTTGTCGGTGTTTGTTTCTGTTAGTTTTTCTATGGCGTTCTGGTATCTTTCCCGGACTTGGGTGGGGAGTATTCTTTTCTGCATTTTTTTGGATTGGATAGTTTGGGTTGGGGTGGATTAAGGTAGTGGGGGTTGGTTCCGGAAAGCCCGGGGTTATGGGTTAAAGTTAAAAATCTATATGAACTATTAGTTCATATGCGAAGTAATAATTCAGAATGGGGTTTGGAAGGTGCAGGAAGTTCAAGATCCCTTAAGCTATCCATACCAGTCCAACAGCCGGAACTATTCAAACATAAAGCAACCAGCTATATCTTGAACTTCTTATCTGATAACCCCGAAATAAACCTCTCCATACGCCAACTCAGCAAAGTTACACCCGTAAGTGAACGATCAACCAAAGACGCCGTAGACGTCCTCGAGGACAACAACCTAATCAAAATACACCAGAAAGGGAACGCTCGCCGAGTCCAGATCAATAGAGATATTCTAGATAACCCAAGCGATCCTATAAGTAAAATACCGCAATCAGAATACCGTACCCCCGTTAGAATCGCTAAAACCTATCTAAAAGAGAAACTCAACGATATCAAAGGACTGGTGCTGTTCGGAAGTGTCGCAAGGGGACAAGCAGATAAAAAATCCGACATCGACCTATGGATACTTATAGAAAAAAACCTGTTCAAAAACAGGAACGAAGCTAATGTGATAGCTAAGGACCTGGGTGATCTGCATATACCGGAAACCATAGGTCTAAACGAAGCTAAAGAAGTAAATCAATATTCAGATTGGGAAAGCATCTTCAACAAGCTTGAATCCCCTAACAATAAGAATACAGCTGGTTCCCGGTATTCGTATCAGTTTATCGTCGAAATCCCTAAATCTGTGACAAACCAGTCCTCCAGGATAGATCCAGAGAAACTATTCGGCGAAGGAATCACGTTAATATCTTCTCCAGCCCTTAAAAAAGTGAAAAAGGAGGTAGTTCAGGATGAGTGATCCTGATGATATTTTAAATAAATTAACGGAGGCTGAGGATGCTTTTAAATACACTCATGGGGACCCTAATTTTGAACCTATGATTGATTCGTCAACAGGAGCGGATCCAGGGAAGGTGGCAATACAGAAAGCATGTCGCCTCATAGAGTTATCCTGGAAGGTAACAGAGCTTGGAGATTACTACGGCCAGATCGTAGAGAACTCCTTTATTGCAATGGAGCAGACCTTCATGGGATACTTACTTTTACAAACAGGCATCAACGAAAATGAACTTCGAGACCACAATTCTCCTTATGAATTATCGAAAAAACGAGTACCACTTACTGTAGACACGATTCAAAGTATATCCACACTTTATAACAATATACGGACGGAACATTACTACGGAACAACAGTTAGTACGCAGCATCAGGCAGAGGCTATGAGAGATTTAGCTACCGGGGTACATGGTCATGTAGTAGAGATAGATGGAGAGGTAGAGAGATGTTGTAACTGTGAATGATTATGTAACTGTGAATGATTAACGCCTCCAAAATTATTTTTTCCTTTGAAGATATAATTTAGCTTTTTTAACCTGTATAATGCCTGTTTTTTCTTCTCCGTAGTCACAGATAGCATTGTAATATTTATCTACATTGTACTATCTCGATAGAGACGCTAGCGCCGTCAATAGAGATCACGACTTATATGTGAAATACCCCGGGGTCAACCCTCGTGGCACCCTCCTGACGGGGAAAAATATAAATTTGTATAAAATAAAAACCTGGTTCATGGATTCAGGGCTTGGTAGACGAGGTATTGTTTTTTCTCGGTTTTGATTGTAGCGTCTTTATCGATGGGTGTAGTAGCTGCTGAACATGGATCAGGAGATCCGCAGTTCTGCCCAATAACTACAGATCTAGATTAACAAATCCTTCAAATGAAAAAAGCGGCTTTAATTGTTATTGGAGTTATCTTGTTTTCTCTAATTACAATATATTATATCGACACAAAAACTAGAGGTTGTGGCTTTACTCCTGTAGGATTAAATCCTCTAGCAAATATAACGGCTGAAAAGACAGATGATGGAGATTTGAAAGTAAAACTAGCAAATCCAAACTATACTGGTAATCGTATCCATAAAAACGAAGTACTTCTCAGAGTTAAAGACACAGAATATCTTGGAGTTAAAGTATATAATAAACTCGGGTATGAAAGCATTGAAAAAACCTGGTCAGATGGTAGCAACATGCCTAAAGCAGGGGACAGATTAGAAATAAACTCTAGCAAAGCTGACTTTAACTTCAGATCGGGTGACAAAGTAGAACTAAAATGGAAAGGATATACTAGGAGGTATTCGGGTGATAAACCAATACCAGAGTACTGTTATTATTTCGATGGAAAAGACGCGATAAATGGACCCGAAACCATTGCAAGAACTAATATCAAATAATGATGACAATTAAAAACACCTTTTGAAAAACCAACTTATCCATACCATCAATAGAGTAAATGTACGTTATATAAAGAATCGAAGAAAATCCAAAAAACCACCGTAAGTAGCATCAGTCTATAATTAAAAAACTGATAAAATATAAGTGACAGAATAAAAAACCCGTGATCTGCGTAAGCTTGGAAGACAAAGTTTCATGAAGAAACTGTCGGCAGTCGGTGTGTCCGGGCCGGCGTTGAAGTATATGTCGAAAGAGAAGTTCGAGAATTCTTTGGATAAAGACGAAGTACCTTATGTGGCTTACCGGAAGGTGGTGGAGAAAGAGCCGGGGAAGCCACCTAAAAGATATACATCATAAATGAAATCTAATTGTATTGATCTACCTTTCTAGTTCTGGTTTGAGTAGATCCTTTTTATCGTTCTCAGATGACTGTATACCTCTCATCGTAACTCATTAGGTTAACCGATACCTCTTTGGTTTACAATGAACGAAGATGTCACAGAAGGTACGTTTCCTGCCCTCGTCACTCCCTTCGACGACGATGGGGAGGTCGACTTCGATGCTTACGGGGACGTCATCGAACACGTCGAGTCCGGGGGCGTAGATGGTCTGGTTCCCTGTGGTTCGACGGGAGAGAGTGCTACACTTACTCACAAGGAACACAAGGAGGTAGTCGAGTTCGCGGTCGAGGAGTCCGACCTTCCCGTAATTGCGGGTGCTGGTTCCAACTCGACTCATGAGGCCGTGGAGCTGACAAAACATGCCGAGGTAGCGGGTGCGGACGCAGCTCTGCTGATTTCGCCGTACTACAACATACCTAACTCCGACGGACTGAAGAACCATTACAGGACCGTTGCCGACGCCGTCGATATCCCGGTTATTCTCTACAACGTTCCGGGAAGGACGGGACAGAACATGCCGGACGACGTCGTCGTCGAACTCGCCGAACACCCCAACGTCGCAGCAGTGAAGGAAGCGAGCGGCGACATAAACCAGATTTCGAGGCTATGCAGACGAACCCGGGATCTAGATTTCGAGGTGGTGTCGGGCGACGACTCGATCACCCTGCCTCTACTTTCGGTGGGTGGATCCGGGGTAATCAGCGTGACCTCGAACCTCTTCCCGGAAGCCATGACGGAGCTAGTCGATGCCGCAAGAGACGGAGACATGGAGACTGCGAGGGAGATACACCGGGATCTTCTGCCGGTGTTCGACTCGATGTTCGTTGAAACAAACCCCATACCCGTAAAGCTGGCTATGGAGGAGCTAGGTATCTGTAACGGAGACCTTCGACTGCCCCTGAACCGTTCGGTTCCCGAGACGAGTGTCTCTGAGATAATGGAACGGGTCCGGAACTTCTCGGAAAGATGACGGTCGATATAGCAGTGGTCGGTGCCGACGGACGTATGGGGACGTTGGTAGCCGAAGTCGTCTCCGAGAGGCAAGACAGTGCGCTCGTCGGAGCGGTGGACGTCGACGGCGACGAGGTGGAGGGTGTAGAGATAGTGCCACCGGGTGAAGCCGAGTCGGTGTTCGTGGATGCCGACGTCGTCGTGGATTTCTCGGTTCCGAAGGCGACGGAGCGCGCAGTCGAAGCCGCCATAGAAACCGATACGGCCGTGGTTACCGGTACCACCGGACATCCCCCGGTGGTGCAGGGCGAGATAGAGGAAGCAGCAGACCACGTATCGGTGCTGCAGTCCAGCAACTTCGCGCGAGGGGTGAACGTGTTCTGGGAGGCGGTGGAGGAGGCGGCTTCCCATCTGCAGGATTACGACTTCGAAGTCACCGAAACCCACCACAGACACAAGACAGACGCGCCTTCCGGCACCGCCAAAACGGCGGTGGAACGTATCGAGGACGCCGTGGGGGAAAAAGAGAAACGACACGGCAGGGAGGGCAACGCCCCAAGGAGCGACGAAATAGGTGTCCACGCCCGCCGCGGAGGAGGAATAGTGGGGGAACACGAGGTACTGATGGCGGGTGACGAGGAATCGATAAGGATCGAACACCGCGCCGGGGAGAGAAAGGCGTTTGCCGCCGGAGCAGTCGACGCCGCGGAGTGGATCGCCGGCAGATCCGAGGGCTGGTACAACTTCGGCGATGTCCTGGGGATAGAGTAACATGGACGAATCACCAGACGGTACGGATCGAAAACCGCGGGTGGATGGCGGAGCTATCGAGGGAACGAAGTTGGTCGAGAGCCACGAACCCGCCGCGAGACGTGTCGTCGACTGGAACGGTGCCGCACTCGAAAAACTCGCGGAGGAGTACGGAACCCCGCTCTACGTCACGGACCTCGACAGGGTGAGGGAGAACTACCGCCGTATCGCCGACGCATTCCACGAGGCCGGTGACGTCGACGTCATGTACGCGGCGAAAGCAAATACAGGGAGGGCGGTGATTTCGGCTCTCGTCGACGAGGGTGCACGTATCGAGTGCGCCGCGATGGGTGAGGTGGAACGCGCCGTCCGGGCGGGGGAGGACCCCGGCAAGATCCAGTATACAGGCGTAAACCCCCCAGACGGGGACCTCGACTACGTCGTGGATCTATGGCGCGACCATCCCGGACTGACGGTCAACGTCGGAGCACGCGACAGCGTAATCCGTCTCTAGGAACGCGGTTTCGACGGACGCCTCTGCCTCCGCGTTAACCCCGGCGTGGCAGCGGGACACCACGAAAAGGTCGAGACCGGCAACCACCCCAAGTTCGGTATACCTTACGACGGGGTTGAGGATCTCGCCGAACACGTCCGGCGGGACCACTCGATGGATCTCGGCGGACTTCACGCCCACATGGGTAGCGGTCTCTTGGAGGAGGACCTCGACACCTACCTCGAATACGTCGACCGGATGGCCGAACTCGCGGCGGAGGTAGGGGATCTTGAGTTCGTGGACGCCGGCGGCGGATTCGGCGTACCCTACAGACCCGAAGTGGAACCGCTCGATGTCGAAAAAGTCGCGGAGCGGACGGTGGAGACCTACGAGAGGGACGGCCTCGACGCCACGCTCGCAGTCGAACCCGGGAGATACGTCGTGGCGGACGCCTCCGTTCTTCTCACGCGGGTCAACACCGTCAAACGCGTACCAGACACCACCGTAGTGGGTGTCGACGCCAGCATGACGACGATGATCCGTCCCGCGATGTACGGCGCATACCACCCGATACGGAACGTAACGAACCCGGACGCCGACGAAGTCGAAGCTACGGTGGGGGGTCCGGTATGTGAGTCGAGCGACACGTTCTGTTACGACCGTCCGTTGTCGCGTCCCCGGAGAAACGACCTTCTCGCGATAGGTACGGTCGGCGCCTACGGATACGAGATGGCGAGCATGTTCCATAGCCAGCCACGGCCGGCGGACGTCGGCGTCGAGGACGGCGAGGTACGCGTTATCCGTGAGAGGGAGGATATCGACGACGTCGTGAGGCAGGAGAGGGGGTAGGTTGATGGGTAACGGTAGGTTGGTAGATCGGTATACTTTCCAGTAACTTTTGAGGTTGTTTTTAGTTAGAACTCGTGTACGATATCTTCAGTTGTCAGTACTTCTACTCTGTCTTGGCGTAGAAAATCGGTGTCGTCGCTCCAGACTGCGCCATCGACAGCTAACGCCGTAGCAACGAACAAAACGTCGTCCGGATCTGTATCTTCTATAGCTTCCTTCGCTGGTTCGCGATACTCCTTTACCTCTGATTCCGGAATGAAGTTTATGTACCGGAATATCTTCTCTATCAGGATTTTAGTTTCTTTTTCCGAAATCCCGGATTTTTCCTGTACCAGTTCGCGATGTTTCTTTATTTCTTTCTGGAGATAGACTGGACTGAATATATCATGATCGAGGTTTTTTATGACTTCTCTAGTTGTTGAATCGGATATGAGTGCGGAAAGAACTACGTTCGTATCTACCACCAGGTTCATTCGTCGAGAAAGTCCTGTTTCATCTCGTTATTTATTTTTTCGGCTAACTCCTCGATGTCTTCTTCGGTCAACTCGCTCTCCGCTGCTATTTCATCCATTAGCTCGAAATCTTTGAGTATCTGTAACGTCTCCATGTCCGTTATTTTCTGTTGGATAGCGGTTCTGGCTACGTGGCTCCAGTTGATCTCCGGATGTTCCTCCATCTTTGCCTTGAGGTCCTCCGGTACTGTAACTGTGACATTCGCCATACCAGAAATAATGCTTACACAGTAAAGTGTGTTATGTGTGTTCCCTGGGTATACTGGGGATAAGACAGGATTGCAAGTTTTTAATTTTACAGGCTTTATCCATATTTTCTACCTCGTCATTATTTCTTCTACATCGTGGATATCAGTTGACCCGAAAGAGTCGGTGTCACGGATTTATTCTTGCCATCACGCTCGATCTCGACGAAGCCATTTTCAGACAACTTATGGATAATCTGGGAAACTGTACCCCTGGATATATCTAGCTCGGATGATATCTCGGATCCAATAAGCGATTTTTCATCGACGAGTAAGGTAAGAACTCTTTTCTCGGTTTCATTAAGGGAGGGGGAAACGTTCGGGAGATCGATTTCTTTTCTTTTATAATTGGTATCGGAGTGGAGCGAAACCTCATCCAGCTTGACGGGAGCAGTTATACAGGTAGTTACTATCGAGGTAAGAACCGCTCTATCTCCACCACCGAGGTTTACGACTAAGTCATCCTCGACGTCCTCCAAGATGGTTTTTATCTCGATCGTGGTTTCTTCGAACTCCAATGGCTCTACGATTATGCGTTTTAGCGTGAAGTCGTCCAGAATATTCCTGAGTAACTGTCTCAGGTCGTCGACTGCTTGATCTGAACGGCGGTCATCCGAGTCTGTCTGGATTATAACGAATTTATCGCCCTCAGATAGATCCTGGTTGTTGATGAAACGATGGATCTGTGTAATGTCGAACCCAAGGTTCGAGAGATAAGTCGTCATGAGATAAAGATTGGTTCGGGAAACTGCATCAAACTTTCGTGGAAATTCGGTGGGAAGAGTAAATTGTGCCTTCTGGATCTCTGAGTTTCTTTTTTGCCAAACTCACCATCCACTATTTAAATTTATCCAAACGGACAACCTTTTTATATAATACTTCTGTTATAATTGGCAATGCCGAGAGCCATCCAGGTCGAAGCACGGCCGGACCGAACCTACCATATACCCTACAGCGACGGATACCTCGTATACTCCTCACTCCTCGAAAACATCTCGACGAGCGACGAAGACGTGAGCAGCCACGTACACGACACCGACTTCTCCTCCATCTCCGTATCGAGTCTATCGGGAAACTTCAAGCGAAGCGACCGGGACGGAAGGAAAAAGATAGAGCCGAACGAGAGCTACAGGTTCCAGATAGGCGTCACCGACCCCGAGGAACACGAGATCTACCAGTCGATAGTCGAACCCCTCGTTCTGGAAAACAGGGACGTCGAGGTCGGAGACAGCAAACTCGAACTCCAGGAGTTCAGGAGCCAAGAGAAAGGGTTCGAGGAGATACTGGATGGAGCGAAGGAGTACGACGACCCCACGATAGATATGAAGTTCGAGTCGCCGACATGCATAAAGTACGGCGGAAGCGAAGTCACCGAGATGTTTCCCCACAGGACGGCGGTGTTTGGTTCGATACTCGGAAAATGGAACGCCGCGGCACCCGAGGAACTAGAAATCGACCTGGATAGACGGGAGATAGGCGGGAATTTGATAGAGAAACCCGAGTTACGGTCGCTGAGGACACATAGCGTGAGAGTGAATACTGTGTACGACGACGAAAAGGGCCACGAGCGGCCGATAGTGAGGCAGGGATTCACCGGTAGATGTAGGTACGAGTTCGTCGGAGGTGTGGGTGAGGACTTGGAGAAGGCGGTGACTGCGTTGGCTATTTTTGGGGAGTATAGTGGTGTGGGGAGTGCTGTTGCCAGGGGTTGTGGGAGTGTGGAAGTCAGGACGTGAGAATGAAGGTAATTAATGTAGCTTATAAAGACTCCAAGATTTAGAGATAGAAATAATATAATACATACAATGACTGAAACTAGTAATCCAGTAATCGAAAACTCGGGCGAATTAATTAAAGAATTTGAATCAGAAGCCGAGGAACCCGACGGTTATAACGAAGTAGCGTTAGACTATCTTAGAAATATAGACAGCGCACTTATTGATCTAGGTTGGGGATTCAAGGGCGCGAAAACTGTTGAATACGGTCATAAAGATCAATCGCTCCTTAACCATGTTCGAAATGGCGTCTTACTTTTATCACATCTAAACGAGGTAGCGGAGAGTTTTAATGACAGGGTACTTTCCTCACAAGAATTACGTGACGTTGTTGCGATGTTTGTTGCTCACGACCTACATAAGACAATTGTTGAAGAAGATTACGATCCTCAAGAAGAGTTCGATATTTCGCGGGAAGTTATTGAAGAATTCGTTAAAGAAACTGGTCTACTTGATTTTGGAGCAACGGTTACAGTTGATGATTTATGGTCATGTGCGTGTGCACATCACGATACTTGGAATGCAAAAACGGGTCATACCACTCTTGCTTTTAATGAGCTAAAACATTACGTTAGGCTTGCTGACTCATTTGCAAGCAGTCCAACTCCCGAAGAAGCAGTAAATGAACGTAGTCGAAAAGTGTTAGATGATGTGTTCTACGAGAGTCTTGATTTAGGTTATCATAGCTTGGACGAGACGACTGGAGTTCTGACTAACCTGTTAAACTCCGCTGTAGCTGAGGTGCTTACACAATACAACTACCAGGTGGTTGCTATCTATCAAGATGGGTGCACATATATCAAGGATGGAAATAAGAAACCAAAAATTGACGAAGATTTTGTCGAAGATGTATACGATATATTCACAGAGAAGGTCCGGAACTCGCATCACTCGTATACTAACGCAGTAGAACTTTCGGAAAATATCAATACGGTATCCCACCTCGGTTACTATTCACCTTCGGACGAAGACTTCTTCTACGCTGG
>JBDGRN010000050.1:29538-31593 GCA_042218125.1 Halobacteria archaeon
AAAGCGATGGCTCATAAAGCCGCAGCAGATGGTGATGTTGACAGAGATCCGACTGATTCTATGGTAGACTCTATTGAGGGGGTTGAAGGTTCACTGGACGTTGAACTTGATAAAACACGACAGTTGATCGGTACTGCTCGTCTTGTGGGAGCCATCAAAAAAACAATTGTACCTGAACTAGACCAAGAAGACGAAATTAAAGCAACTGCAAATATCTTCGGTGTATCTGAAGAATTGCTGAATAAACTGAATAACGTCGATGACGATACCCATAATGATCTGACTGCCGGTGGCAAGTTTGACTATTCCTATGCAATAGCACAGGAATTACTGGAAAGGGAAGTAAACGGCATAAAAGTCAAAGAGCTATCACCGGACAAATTTGGGGATGCCGTGGGTAGTCTCCTTGTCAAGGAGTTATCTGGAATTGAAGGCTGGGACTCCATCGAGGAATCATTCACGAGTGATATTCAAAAAGAGCTGAAGGCTTATATTTCAGATATACTCACGGTTGACGGTAGATCACCTGACCAAAGTTCAGGTATAGATGATACTTTTGACCAGTACGTTTCCAAGAGTGCCGCCAAAATATGTTGGCTTACAAACCGAACCACCACAGGATTAAATAAAAGCGATATGGAGGCAAAAAAGTCGTTAACAACCTTACAGGCAGGGTTTTCGAATCACACGAGGGTGGGGGCATCGGAACCCGAGAAACTATTAATTTCGGCGCCTATGCAGGTAGAGTTTTCACTCCGTGAAACAGGTTCATCACGTCGAGATACAGATAGACTTTTCTTTCACTTTGTACCTGATTACTTCTTCACCCCTCTGTCATGGAGACTTACACAGGCATTGATTAATAGATATGATGGCGATGCGAGTGTTCGTCTTGGAAGGCTTGCTGAAGCTATTTTTGAATCCAATTATGGCGATAAAGAATATAATGAGGTGTTAGAAAACCTTGCCTTCGAGGAAGATGGTGGACGTAGTATGGTGGAGAGCATGATGCAGAATTTTGAGGAGGGATTCGGTTCTTTCGAGATGTCTTATTACAAACAGCGGGAAAACCAGACAGAGTTCGAGTTCTTCGGGGTCTATATAGCATTAGCCATCGCGGGATTCACTGGACTTCGCGTCTACGTTAGCTCAAACCCAGTCCCCGATCTGAGGGCGCGAGACTTCGATGAGATGGCCCGTATAGGAGCGGGGCTATCCCAAACTTCGAGATTCTACGGAGATTCAGTTCGTCTCAGCGAGTTACAGGACACGCTCCGTTCTGCGAGTGCCTTAATCAGCCTGGGTTATGCGATGGAGCGTAAGGACTCGTTATTCCCGAAATATCTCCGAGCGACACGTAACAAACTCTTACCTGGTTCTTATCTCCTCAAACGAATAGCCCAGGAAGACCCAGATGAGGGTTCCCGTGCTGCGTGGAACCTGATGGACGAGGCAAAGTATTTGGATACAATGACAGGAGTAAAAACAGAATGACTAAGGAAACCAGTGATATAATAGATGAACTTGCGAAACGGGCTTACGATGTCGCACGTCCCACGTCGTTCAAAGCATACGCCGTGGAGCGTGTCTTTCGTGAGAGTGTAAAAGCCATAACAGAGATGAGTTCAGCACGGCCGTCGAAACAGGACGCGAAGTTCTATGTTTCAGGTAGGATTCAGAAGATGATCGGTAGAGGAGAGCAAGTATATATTGTTACGGAAGAAAAATCAGAGGCTGGTGGAACTGTCGAGGAACGAGCTGAGAAGTATGCCGACTACTTCGTTGAAGAGGTTCTGTATGGAATCTGTGATGGCAACCCCAGTCGTCTCAAGAGAATATCGAACAACCTGGCTGATGGATTCTACGCTGCAACTCTAAAACTCAAACGAGAAGAAAGCGATGATGAAGAGCCTGAGGATGTAGGATCTGAAGGTAACGATTCAGGAGAATCGACAGACAGAAAAGAAACAAAACAATCCCGACTTTAAACTTCAAAATGGTATCAATTACTAACGCAATCGAGAAAGGTACAGTTGACGAACTAACTAACTCTCC
>JBDGRN010000050.1:31603-34087 GCA_042218125.1 Halobacteria archaeon
CCACGCAACAACTACACGAATATCGTTCTGTTGCGTGAACTCGAAAGCCATGCCGTTTTTACGACAAATGGTCAGGACGCTGATGTCGCTACTGTGGCTATATCCCATGACGAAGAAAAGCTCGAATACTCCCCAGGTCTGATGTTCATGCGTAAACAGACCGGGAGCGATAGACGTTATGGGAAATCTATGCAACGCGATATTCTCGGAATAGAAGACACGATGAATGTCAATAAGATGAATCAGTCGAGTCCCGAGAGCGTACTATATGGAAGTGCGGCGAGCGAGAGCGACCAAGCGATTAGTGTTACCTCCCGCGTAATGTACGATACCACGTATACTGTTCGGGATTCTACCGCTGTAATTGACGAGAAGTTCCAGAACGCCCCGAGTGATGAATACGCAAAAGGTGCAACTACTGGAGTTCGTGAACCGGACTTTTTCGAACCCGGTACCTTGTTCCCGTCAGTGGTAACGCTCCGAGATGCTACACCGGAGGAGGTGGTTTTCGCTCTCGGTATAACGCTACAGAATAAGAGATACGGAGCAACAACTTCGCGTCTGGGAAGAGTCAAGAACCACGTTGTGGATGTTTACGTTGGAAGTGAAGAAGGACCAGCGAACCTAGAACTTTCCAAATCTCTGGTAAGGAGATTTGCTGAAACTGAGGGCAGTCTTGAAGATGTAGTTCACTCGAACTCATTAGATCCTGATGTCGCATCTGAATTCATAAGTGAAGAGTACTCAAAACTCTCAGAAAACCTAAATGTGGAAAGAATTTCAGATGGAGAGGTAGAATCACTCAAGGAATCAGCCACTGATGAAATAGACGAGGTGCTTGAAACTCAGAAAGAGAAGGCTGAGGCTTTCATAGATTCAGTGCTTGATTCATGAATGTACTTGAAGTACGACTCACAACACAGGGACGGGTTGGTTTTGCTTCACGTGAGGTGGGTAGGTTAGTCGACACTTCGGAGTATATATTGAACACAGCCCTGTACTACGCATTTGGATTCGCCAGCGGCAGGTACGTAGATACCAAGTTTCGTCCCACGTACATCGAAGATACCGCTGATGTTGCAGAACAACTATACATAACCCCCGCCGCACCCATTGAACAACCCGACTATTCAACAGCATTCTACAACGCGCGAGACGACGAATACGCTATCGTAAATTACTCGGCCCAGGATGATCCCACAGGCCAACAGGACTTGAATCTTCCAAAGTTCGGTAGTGAGCGCAGATTCACAAATGGAAACGAGTTTAGGCTATATGTTATTCCGAAATCGTCGAAAGCACAGGATGTTGCTAAAATGATGCCAGGCTACGCCCGACTTGGAAAAAAGCGCGGTAAGGTTCGTGTTGATACCCGGATTGTTGAAGCATACAAATCATCGGGGGAGTTCGTTGCAAACCACCCATTCGGCGTAAACGACTACGACAACACTCCACTAAGTAATGTTATATCGAAGAAAATGCGTCCAACACCTATTATACTACAGGCGAAATACGAAGACAGCTATCTTGCGATACCCCGTGAGAATCAACCTAGTGCAAAGCTACCGACTGACCTGACGTTCTTGGGAAAGAAACGATGATACATCTGGATGGGGTTGCGGTCCCAAGAGTTGATGCGGAATATCTCGATTTTCAGCCGTACGACCACCAGTTCGAGGCAGAGAAACTGATAAAATCGAAAGATGAGTTTTTTGCGGTTAATACCAGTCCTACGGGTAGCGGGAAGACTTATTCGTGGTTGAAACCTGCACTCGACGAAAAAATAGATACTATCGCGGTATTTCCAACCAACTCCCTGATAGCCGACCAACACGAAACCACTCGAGAACTTTTAGAGGATCATTATCCAGAGGCAAACGTCATAGAACTAACAGGGGAAACGGCTTCTAAGTGGCGTGCTGAAACAAGAGGTAGACGAGATAAGGGCGAAGCTATACGTCTAAAACTCGATGAATCTCTTAACAAAAACAGCGTTACAGTTGTTCTGACAAACCCAGACATATTTACTCTCATACGGAAAAATATGTACAGGCATACCAATGTTTTCGGACTACCCAATCGGTTCGGTATGTTAATATTCGATGAGTTTCACCTTGCTGACGTACGTCAACGAGACATTCTGTTATTTCTCATAGACGAGATAAATGAACTTCCGGACAAAAGGTCACGGGCAAACAGATTCTACTTTCTAAGCGCAACCCCAGATGAATCAGATATTTACAGGAGTCTAGAGGAGCGTATACGGTATGCTATAGGGGAAGAGGTTGACTCGATCCGTGCTAAAAGTGTCCCGTTATCCAGTTCAGGTGAGGGATACAGGGGAGTCATGCCAGAGGTAAACCTTGAACTACGAGAAACTCAAACGTTCAGAACCAAAGATAAGCTTCTATCAGAAGACGTATTCGAAGAATTTGTCGAGTTTTGCGCTGGTGGTCAGACTGTCGTAATGCTCGATGGTGTTCA
>JBDGRN010000118.1:0-33309 GCA_042218125.1 Halobacteria archaeon
TCCTGTATCTTCTGGAGTTCGTCAACCGTGAGCACCTTGTTCAGCCTGATGTCGTCCGCCTTTCCTTTGGTGTATCTTTCCGCTATCTCCACCTCTTCCTCGAAGCTTGGATAGTCGAGAGTCACCTTCATCAGGAACCTGTCCTGTTGCGCCTCCGGGAGGGGATAGGTACCTTCCTGGTCGATAGGGTTCTGTGTCGCAAGCACGAAGAATGGACGCGGCAGGTCGTAGGTTTTGCCGCTTGCCGTTACCTGTTTCTCCTCCATAGCTTCCAGCAGTGCTGCCTGCGTCTTCGGTGTCGCCCTGTTTATCTCGTCGGCGAGCACGATGTTGGAGAAAATCGGTCCTTTCTGGAACAGGAACTGTTTCTCACCTCCGCTCTCACGGATAACCTCGGTACCAGTGACGTCGCTAGGCATCAGGTCGGGTGTGTTCTGTATCCTACTGAAGCTCAGGTCCGTTACCTGGCTTATAGTACGTATCATCATCGTTTTCCCCAGCCCTGGATTGCTTTCCAGAAGGGCGTTTCCGTCAGCCATCATACATACCAGAACTCTCTCCAGGACCTTTTTCTGACCAACTATCTTCTTCGAAACTTCCTTTTCGACGTCCGCCATCTTGGACTGTAGGGTATCGACTTTCATTATTAGAATCTATTCGTTTCTCTTTTTATAGTACTCCCTCATTAAACGTGCCTCTTCTCTGTCGATGTTGGTTTCTGTCTGGTAGTCAGATCTTTCCACATCGATGCCTGGGTTGCTCGGACCAGAGCCGTCACCGCTGCTGAAACTGCCGGCCCCACCTGCACCACCGTCTTCCGCGGAACCCGATTCGGATAGATTGATGGTTTTCCTGTTACTACCGGTGGTCAGGTTACCTTTCTCACCCAGTATCTGGTCGCCGTCCTGGAGGCCCTTGTACTTTATTTTGTCTCCGCTGGCGGCACCGGAACTGTCTCCCTGGCTACCGGATGCACCCTGACCCACACCTGGGCCAGCACCCTGGAGTCCGAAACCGCCACCGGGCATGTAGTTGAAACCCATTAGAGTAACGTATGCGAAGAGCAACGCGATTATCAGGAGTATCAGGATGGTAGTCGCAATTCTCTTTATGCTGATGAATCCGGCGCTGCTGCTGTTTTTCAGCTTCTCTATGGTTTCGTCGTAGAGCCTCTGTGCTATCGGGTTATCGATGTCGTCTTTCGCGGTATCCCTTGCAGTTCTCAGGACTTCCTGGATCTCTGGGTTGAACTCCTCGAACTTCTTTACTGTGTTTCTGCGGTAGATCCAGAAGACATCGAGTATGAAAAAGACGAAGGATACCCCTACTGCTACGAGGCTACCTTTAGAAACGGCCACTCCAGAAACTGCTATGCTTCCATCCGGGATGAAGCTGGGATCCGCCTTCGAGATAACCACCACGAGACCGATTAGAAGTATAGCTGACTCTATCGAGGCGTGGACGAGGCCCGCCTTCAGACCCTCTCTCTTGACCTCCTTGACAGCCTTGTTAACCTGTGAGATATCGTAGTGCTCAGACATTTATGAAAATACTAGGGGGCGCTACATTCATCTGTCTGTAGACATTGGTTTTTCCATTGTTCCAGGTTATCTACTTTAATTTTCAGGGCATCTATTTTATCTTTCTTGTTACTAAGTTTATTCCTAAGTGTTTTTGCCTGGCTTTCCAACGTCTCTTTCTTCTGTACTGCCCGATCCCTCTCCTGCTTCAGGTCGCTGACCTTGTTACTGAGTTTATTGACTTTCTTCCTTTTGGTCTTGAGATCGCTGCGTATACTTTCTACCTTGTTCTTCTTTCTCTCGAGCTTCTCACTCTTTGTCTCCAGAAGGTTCTGTGCCTTTTCTTTCTGTTTCCTGGTCTGTTTGAACTGTTTGTTTATCTGTTTGAAGTCCTGAAGGTCCTGTTTGGCTATCTGGAGCTCCCTGCTGGTGTTTCTTAGCTCTTCTTTCTTGTTTTCCAGTTTTTTCTGGAGATCGTTGAGCTTACTCTGTTTATCGTCCAGGCTTTTTTCGGCGGAGTTCAGCTGTTTCTGATAAAATATTGTTGAGCCCGCTGCACCAGCTACAGATACCATAATAAGCAACACCATCAGTACGTTAATCTTCCCGCCTATAAATCCCATTTTTGACGAACACCCCGAATACTATGTTTACAACCGGTTGTTACTACACCAGAATTTACGACATGCCTTAACATATACCTTGTCCCTTGGTTTCACCACCGTTTCAGTCCCCCCGGCTTAGACCGAAGCTAGGGGAGCCGCTGGGTAGCCTGTAGCCGTAGATCTCGTAAATCCTTCTTATCAGTACCTCCAGGAGGTATATTAACAAAGCCGCGACGAGAGGTGCCCAGCTGTAGTTGACCACCTGTTCTTCCTTTGCAGTCTTTCTGCTCCTGACCGCCTCCGCAATCTTCTTCGACTGTCCTGGCTTGAACATCTTCCCTCCAGACACCGTGATCGCGTTTGGATAACTGGGTTTCAGGCCGAATCCGGATAGCTCCTTGGGGTAGTTGACGCCATAGATCACGTTAGTACCCGGAATCTCATTGAAACCCCGTTTTGTCGGCCTGATGGTTGTCTGGTAGGTTTTGGTGTCGACTTTACGGAAGTTCATGCCGTCGATGGCTGGTGGGGATTCACCCTTGAAGGTCACTTTGGTCGTCTCACCCACCTTGGTGTCGGGAACCAGGAAGACGTTCTCGGCTTTCCTCTCAGGGTTTCCGATAGCCCAGTTGATCGCCTTGGCTATAAGGAGGGAGTTCGGGCTCGAAAGCAGGTCACCTAAACTTCCACCCGGATAGAAAGCCGTGAAAGTGACTACTCGTCCGGGGCCTACGAAGCCGGATGCGACTGCGGGTTTACCGTTACTGGTCGCAACCAGGAAGTTACCACCGGGCTTCATGTTGACCTTGTTGGTCTTCGTCGGATTCGCGGTAAGATTCAAACCCTTAGTTATCGGATGTCCGTCGTTCATTATCGTTAGATGCGTCGTGGATAGGCTCTTGTCGCTGCCACCGAACTGCGCCGCTAACCTGTCGGTTTGACCCATAAACAGAAGCTGTCCGCCCGAGGCATCTGATATCCTCTGGAGTGTCTTCATGTTCCTGTTGCTTATAGTGTCCCGGTTTTTGGAGGTTGCGATGGTGATGATGTTTACTCCCTGGACCCCCAGCTTACGGGCGATCTTGACCGGTCTATCCCGGTCCTTGGTCTGTCCACCGTCGGTGATCAGTATGACGTTGCCGGAACCGCCAAGGAGTTCATTGGCACCTTCGAGTCCTTTACCGATCGGGGTTGCTCCAAAGTTCTGGATCCTACGTATCCTGTCCCTTATCTTATCTCGGTTTCTGCCGAGATTCCAAAGCATCGGTGGCTGCTCTTTCTTGAACGGTGCTACCGAGTAGGCTCTCCCCTGTAGGGATTCAGATGCCCGGAATGCTACGACGCCAACTTTGTTGCCGTCACCCAGCTGTTCCAGTACGTCCAGGGCTACCCTCTCCTGTAAAGCCATAGTCTTGTCGGTGGATCCCGACGCGTCTATCGCTATTACTATGTTTGAAACTTCATTGGATTTACCTATCTGAACCGGTAGCATCGGCTCTATCGAACTGTATCCTCCCTTGTCGAAGGAGTTCGGCCCTCCGAACAGAACCAGTCCGTTTCCTTTCAGTACGTAGCTTTCGAGTCTGCCTGCCTGACCCAGTTTATCCGCCGGTATATCCTTCCCGACTACTGCGTAGTAGTCACTGAGGTCGTCTGGAAGTTTTGACTTGGTAGTGACATCGTACAGTCCGGTTAGAAGCTTCTTGAGAGATCCGCCGTTCTGACCCATGTAGAGTATCTTAGGTGGCTCGACGACACGTACGGATTTGAAGTAACCGTTGTTCTGGGGGAACGGCCCCCCTCCAGTTAGCGAGGCTTGGATCTTGTGGCTTCCTTTTTCCTGGAAGGTGTAGTTGAAACGGTGACGGCCGGTTCCGTCGACATTCCTGTCCAGCACGGTGTTGCCGTCGACGGTAACCTTGAGGTTGGTGTCGGTACGGGAAACGTGAACCCCGCCTATAGTGGCTACGTACGATGACTTGGCACCCTTCATGACGTCCGATGGTCCGTCGATCTTCACGAAACTCTCCACCTTGCTGGCGGAGTAGTTTATTCCGTAGATACGGGCGTCTAGGCTCTTGGCTATCTGGGATGCAACATCGATCGACTTTCCACCGGTTACCCGGCCGTCGGAGATAAGGAGGACGTTACCCCCTTTGTCTAGATTGGATACCACTTCATCTCCTATACGTGAGGACCTGTCACTCCCGATCTCGACCTTTTCCACGGAAATTCCCTGGTTCTCTATACCGCTGGTAATCTTCCCCACTATCTCCGGCATAACCTCCATGCTGTCCGAGGTGTCCACCAGCACTTTGACGTGCTCTTGACCCTCGATCGGTGCCGCAGTAACCATAAACGGCTGGGCAACGGCGGTAATCAGTAATGCAACAACTACGAACCTCGTAACAAACATCGCCAGTTTCTTTTTGCGGCTGGCACCGATGTCGGGTCCGAACCTCTCGGTCGACATCAGGTAGAGGAGTAGTACGAACAGTATCGGTATAGCGGCGAATGCTATCGGGTTCTTGAAGGAGAAGCCGAAGACCTTGACTCCATCCAGTACGTCGAATATCATCGGAAACATCATATATCACCTCTGAACTTCATTACACCTAACTCTAACAGAATTATTAACAGTGCTATCAAAGCGACTATCGGTGTCACGGACTGTTTTGACATGGATGTCTTGGTACTGCTTGACTGTGTAACTCCAGTCTGGTCTTCGATGTCGGGTGCAGAGACGTTGGACTCAGTGGGGTTCAGGAGGTCGGCGCTGATTGTGTCGTCACCTGCCTGGTAGTACCCCTCGTGTGCGAGGGTTATGGAGCTGGCTTTAGTCGAACCTTCTGGTGTGATGATCTCCGTCGCTGTTGGGAAGCTCCAGGACTGACCCGTCTGTCTGTTGATCGATGAGAGACTCTGGCGACCGGAGAGATAGTTCATAGCCCGCATCCAGAAGATGGGGTATCTGTCGTCGAGACTGAAATCACTTCCCGGAAGGAAGCCGTAGTACATCAGACGGCCACGTCCGATACCCGAGAGAGCTATAAGCGGTGAGTTGTCGGTCGAGTTCACCAATGCTCTGCTACCGTTCTTCAGCTTACCTCTCACGAACCTATCGATGGGTGGGAAACTCAGTCCCTTAATCAGTCTATCCTTGGTGACGGTTCTTGGGTTGGTTCCTGACTCCATCCCTTCTGGTTCTATGAGTAGCAGGTTTCCGAAGTAGTCCGCCACGGGTGTCATTGGGTCTTGAGCCTGTATTACCGCCCCACCACCGTTCTTGACGAGATTTCTGACGTCCCTAACTGTACCGCTGTTTCTCACGGAACTTTCCTCGGGAACCTGGCTGAACACCACGACTTCGAAGTTATCTTCGTCCACGTCGGTCACAGGTAGCTCTTTCTTGGTGAGTCTTATGTTGTCCTGTATATCGAGTGCCGTCTCAAGATTGCTGTTCGATCCGGAGGTCAACATAAGTACGTCTATCGCCTCGGTTCTGTGGCCCATCAAGAAGGCGACGTTGTCCATCATGAATGAGTCGTCGGGTGAAAGCCTTAGCTTGGATCTCTGTGCCGGTACCGGGAAGGTGATGTTGTTTTCTACTCCACCGGAGTTCAGGTTGTACGATCCCTCGTGTTCGCCCAGGGTTACTGTACCCTTCGCTCTCGAATCGCCGTAGTTCTTCACCTCCACGGTGACCGTCTGTGTACCGAAACTAAGTCCTACAATACCTATGTTGCTGTCACCGCCGCCGTTGAACTGTCTGAGATTGATATCTGTTCCGCTGTTTCGAATAACTTCGACGCTGGTCTTCCAGTCGGATGCATCGGCAAAGTCGCTCAACACAACTATCCGGCTGTTAACATCGGCTATCGAGGAAGCCCGTGATATAGCTGTACGGAGGTCACCCTCCCCCGCGGTGAGACCACTGTTCTCAAGCTGGTTTAGTTTCTGTCTCGCTTCTCCCGCGTCCCCTTCGTTGAGCGTCACTCCTGTAGTCACGCCGGATACTATAATTGTAGTTGACGAGGAGACACTGGACTTGGCGGCTGAAATCGCTTTTTGGAAACGGTTCGAACCTCCGGCTTCGGTAGCCATGCTGGCGCTGGTGTCGAGTACGATTACTGTCTCGCCTACAGTCTGGCTCTGGGGTACCGTGATGAATGGGGATGCAAGAGCGAGAGTTATGAGAATGAGAGCCAGGATCTGGAGGAAAAGAATGAGGTTGCGCCGTAGCCTTTCTATAACGGGGTTCGATCCGCCTTCGTCGTCGACGTTAGGCAGGAACTGAACCGTCGGTATCTCCAGGTTCCTCGGATCCGGACGTATAATATAGAGAATTATCAGTGGGATCAGGGAAGCCAGACCAAGTAGACCCAGCGGGTTAAGGAACATCTACCGCATATTCGGAGGGGTGTTAAATTTACCTTTTGATGAACGGTTATCGCTGGAAAAACGACCGATGGGTTTAATGCAGATCATTACAGTTTCAAGAGTAATGCAAGATGAAATTACGAGGTTCGTGGGGCGGGAAGTTTACTCCAACAACGGGGTTTTTGTAGGTGAAATAGAGGACGTACAGCTCGATACCGACGAGAGAAGGATATCCGGACTCGCTCTCGGAAGGGTGAACGAGGAGCTGTTCGAAAAGAATCAGGAAAAAGGGGTTATAATACCCTATCGCTGGGTCAGTGCTGTCGGCGACATAGTTATAATCAAGGATATAATTGAACAGATTCGAGCCAGGAACGAGGAGTAAAGGGTCAGTTGACGTCTTCGATGCCGAGCGCCCCGAGAACCTTCTTGCTTATTGCTTCGTCAATTAACTCGAGGAGTGTTTGGCTTTTTTCGTCGGCATCCATCGATGCACCCTGGAATATACCCAGGTCGATCAAGGCTGTAGCCTCCTTCGAGTCACCGGCTACGTCTGCGTTTTCGAGAGCGTCGTCGAGTGTGTCAGCGACGTTGAACGTGACGTCGTCGGAACGAGCCGCGACGTAGATGTTTTCCTCGATGACTCCGTAGACTGCCGTCGTGTCTATGGAGTCGAGGTTGAGTAGGTTGTCGGCAGCACGAAGCAGTGTGTCGGGTTCGTTGATATATCCGACGTTCGACACCAGGTTAGAACCGTAAATCTCGCGGTTCTGTATCGACTCCGCGAGTATATCCAGTTCGTCCTCCGACATCGAGGGTAGCTCGAGTTCGTTCAGTATACCCTGGTCGGAAAAGGGGTATAGATAGGCTGCGGAAGTTAGGTCGGCGGGTGTGGTGTCGAAACGGAAGTTCTTGGTACCGCTTCTTATCCCGTGGAGTAGCCCCGTCATCAGCTCTGTGGAAAGGTTGATGTCTATCTCCTGTATGTACTTTGTCATTATTGTCGAGATGCTGCCGACGTTCGACCTGACATCGGTATGGAGAATGCCGTCGTCGTCCCCGAGATCGTGGTGACTGATCAACAGGTCTATATCGAAATCCAGTTCGTCCGGGTTTTCTATACGCCCTAGAACAAGGACCGAGTCGTAGTCGTCCATCTCCACGTCGTTCTTGTCTGAAACCTCGAAGTCAAGGAGGTTTATGAAGGCGCGGTTCGACTGTGACGGCTCACCTACGTCGTATAGGACGTCGGTTTCACCCCCAAGACGATCGGCGACCTTCTCGAGTACCGCTGCACTCGCGATAAGGTCGTCGTCTATCCTGTCGTGCATTAAAACCGCGGTCTTACCCGACGATTTGTGAATTATGTTGACGAGGTCGGATAGATGTTGTTCCAGCTCACCTGTCTCGAGTTCACGGAGTGCGCTGTCCGAGATAACCGACGGCGGATTTATGACGGAGTCGGCTTTCTCTACGAACTCCTCCTGTGACACCGGATCGCTGGCTCTTACTATTATGTACTGGTCGGGGTTGTTCTCCCTCAGGTTCTGGAGCGCCGTCCTGTTCTCCTCCGCGAGACTGGTGAGAACGAGGACTACAGGCACGTCCTCCAGCATCTCGGCAACCTTCGGATCGGTTATATCCCACTGGATCGCGTTCATGTCCTGGTCGCGCAGGGACTTTACCCTGCTTTCGTCACGATCCAGGATCACGACGTCTTTGCCCTGGCTGTAAAGCTCCTCGGCGACGGCGTATCCAACGCTACCGCACCCGAGAATACCGTAGTCGGCGTCGACGTCGTAGCCAGATTCGTCGGAACTCATTGGTTGAAACAAACCATCCTTTTACTTATGTCTGATTGTAACCCAAGGGTATTTATTTAAATGAATCAACCGTTTCCATGGATCTGTCACTCCGTAACTCCGTGCCATATCATTACGAAACGTTGGACTGCGGTCAGATTGCCTCCGACTGCTAGCAACACCAAAACCCAGAAAAGTACGTCGCCGAAAAATATCTGGAGGATTACGCCGGTAAAGACGAGTGAAAGTATGTCGGCACGTGTAAGGAAACCGCCGTACATCCTGTCGAGACCTATCGCGTCCGCCTGTGTCCCCATGTACGCCGTCAACAGTACGCCCGATACTGCGAAGAAGCCCGGTATCCAGTAACCCGTACCTGCTGTGACTCCGACGACGAGGACGGCGTCGGCGTACCTGTCTATGGTGTGGTCCAGGAAGTCTCCTCTGTCCGTCGAGGCTCCTGTACGCCGCGCCACCTGTCCGTCGAGTATATCTAGAAAGCCCGTGAACAGTACGAAGAAGGCGGCAGCCAGGTATCCGTAGACGCCTCCGTATATAATGGATCCTGCGGCGACGAAAGAAAATGTCAGCGAAACAACGGTTATCTGGTTCGGCGTCACCCCCCAACCCGCCACTGTATCAACGACGGGATCTATAATCCTGTATCCTAAATCACCGATCCTGTCCAGAGTCATGCAGGGTTGTTCCTCACGGAAACAAAGGGACGGTGTAATAAGAATCTACAGGTTCGCCGTAGGTAGAGGGGCCCGAGTTCGGTTAACGACTCTAAAGCCCTGTACCTGGAGTACGTTCTACTGGAACCCGATGTAACTCTCGCGTCTCCCGTCCTGTACTGCTGCGTTTCCGCCCTCGAACTCCTCCTTTATCTCTTCGTAGTACTCACTGATCTCGTCGGTTATCGTCGGCCTGACTTTTTCCAGAGCCTGTCTGAAGTCACTCATGGTGATGATATCGGTGTCGGGGTCTTCCCGCAGCGCGATAAGTCCAGCCTCCCGGGCTATCGCCTCCAGGTCGCTGCCCACGTATCCATCAGTGATCTCAGCGAGTTCCTCCAGGTTGACGTCCTCCTCGAGCGGACTGCTCTGTGTATGTATCTTGAGTATCTCCTCACGTCCCTCCTTACCCGGGGAACCGAGCAGTACGAGACGGTCGAACCTGCCGGAACGGATCAACGCCGGATCGATCATGTCGGGTCTGTTGGTGGCACCAACGACCATGACGTCCTCCAGTTCCTCCAGGCCGTCAAGCTCGGTGAGAAGCTGGTTTACGACGCGTTCCGAAACCCGAGCCTCACCGCCCTCCGAACGGGAGGGAGCGAGCGAGTCGAGTTCGTCGAAGAAGACGACGCAGGGCGACACCTGCCGCGCCTTCCTGAACGTCTGACGTATCGCCTTTTCACTTTCACCAACCCATTTGGACAAGAGCTGTGGCCCTCGTACGCTGATGAAGTTGGCTCCCGTCTCGTTGGCGACGGCTTTCGCCATCAACGTCTTACCTGTTCCGGGGGGGCCGTAGAGTAGCACACCTTTGGGTGGATCTATACCCATCCGGTCGAACTTCTCAGGTGACGACAGAGGCCACTCTACCGCCTCGACCAGCTCCTGTCTCTCTTCCTGGAGTCCACCCACCTCGTCCCAGCTGACCTGAGGTAACTCGACGAGAACCTCCCTCATCGCGCTCGGCTCCACCTCCTTGAGTGCTTCCTTGAAGTCCTCCTCCTTCACCACCATCTTGTCAACGAGCTCTGGAGGTATGTCGTCGCTCTCCAGATTAATCTCTGGAAGGTACCTACGGAGAGCCTTCATCGCACCCTCCTTCGAGAGAGCCGCGATATCCGCGCCCACGAAGCCGTGTGTCTGGTTGGAAAGATCTCCTATCTCGACGTCGTCGGCGAGCGGCATACCCCGCGTATGGATGTTGAATATCTCCTGTCTGTCCTCGACGTCGGGTACCCCTATCTCTATCTCTCGGTCGAACCTGCCGGGACGCCTTAAAGCAGGATCGACGCTGTCGACACGGTTGGTGGCGGCGACCACGATGACCTGGCCCCGTTCCTCTAAGCCGTCCATCATTGTGAGTAGCTGGGCGACGACACGTCTCTCCACCTCGCCCGTGACTTCCTCCCTCTTGGGTGCTATCGAGTCCAGTTCGTCTATAAATATAATGGAGGGTGCGTCCTCACGTGCCTCCTCGAAGATATCCCTCAGCTGTTGCTCGCTCTCTCCGTAGTACTTGGAGATTATCTCCGGTCCAGCGATGGAGAAGAACTCCGCCCCGGTCTCGTTGGCGACGGCTTTCGCCATCAACGTTTTACCCGTGCCGGGAGGTCCGTGGAGCAGAACTCCTTTCGGGGGCTCTATCCCGAGACGCTGGAATATCTGGGGATGTTTCATCGGAAGCTCCACCATCTCCCGGACGCGCTGGATCTCCTCCTCCAGGCCCCCTATATCCTCGTACGTGACGCCGCTCGTGTGTGATTCGATCCCGTCGGCGGGTTTCTCCCTTAGTTCCACCTCGGTTTCCTCCGTCACCATCACTATTCCTTCCGGCTCCGACTCGACTGCTATGAGGGGTATTGCTTGACCCGGCGAACGCATAAATGGATGGTTGGTGCTGCTCATTACCGGGACGACGTCGTCCTCTGTGACGGGACGTTTGAGTACCTGGCGTTTGACCATACCGGAGGCGTCGCTACCGAACTGGACGTTGGTACCCTCCGGTGGTGCGAGAACGACTTTTTCGGCGTCGGTCGTTTCGGCTTTTCTAATCGTTACCCTCTCGCCTATTCCCACGTCGGCGTTCTGTCTCGTGAAGCCGTCTATCCTGATGGTGTCGTTGTTCCAGTCCTTCCTGTCCGCCCTCCACACCTTAGCCGCGGTGGTTTTGTTGCCCTCGATTTCGATGATATCTCCGGGACTTAGCTTGAGATGCAGAAGAGTGTCGGGATCTAGACGGGCGATACCTCTACCCGAATCGTTAGGATATGCTTTCGCTACCTCCAGTTCAACCTCGTTCATAATAATTACCCATAGATACGGATGCACCAGTGATAGTCTTTACGTATGACGTAAAAATTACCGTACGGGAGTTGAAAAACATCCAACTTCCGGGTGATAATATCCGGTCTATTGGGGGAGGTTGTTGAACCTTTTTGTCCCGGCGCACGCTACTTCAACCATGTTGACTCTGGATGCCTCCATGGGTGCCGCAGGGGACATGCTGGTTTCGGCTCTCGTGGATCTCGGTGGCAACAGGTCGAGGCTCGAGGTCGTCGAAGAAGTTGTGCCGGTCGATCTGGAGTTCGGTAGGGTGGACCGTTCGGGACAGTCGTCCTTACATCTGGACGTGGATACCGGTGGGAATGTGGCGCACCGGTCATATCGGGAAGTCGTGGAACTTGTTGAAAACTTGGGTCTCGATAGAGCCATCGTTGATGACGCCAGGGAGGTGTTCCGCCTCATCGGTGAGGCGGAGGCGAGTATCCACGGCGTGGACCTGGAGGACCTCAACTTCCACGAGGTCGGGGCGGACGACGCCGTTGCCGACGTACTTGCGGCTTGTATACTGTTCGACGATATGGACGAGGACGTATACGTGGGCAATATCCGTGTCGGCGGCGGTACCGTCGATGCGGCACACGGAAAGATGTCAGTTCCCGTTCCCGCCGTATCCGAGATAATGAAGAATACCGGCCACGTGATAGAGGGTGGTCCGGTGGACGAGGAGCTATTGACGCCCACAGGTGCCGCCCTCTTAGCACATTTCGCGGAGCCAGTTGACAGTCTTCCAGCCGGAAAGGTTGAGGCTGTTGGATACGGTGCGGGTACGAGGGATTTCGAGGGTTACTCTAACGTTTTGAGGGCCACGTTGTCGGATGGAGGGATGGACAGGGACGAGGTCGTGATGCTGGAAACCAATGTAGACGACGTCTCTGGCGAGGTGATCGGTGGATTATACGGACGGCTAGATGAGGAGGGAGCGCGGGACGTTTCCGTCGTACCTCTCTACATGAAGAAAAACCGTCCCGGATACCTGATCAAGGTGATCGCGAGGAGAAGCGATGCCCAGGGGATTGCAGAGACGCTGGCACGTGAAACGGGTACTCTAGGAGTACGGGAATCCCCGGTGGAACACAGATTCGTCGCCGACAGACGTTACGAAACCGTGGAACTCAGTTTTGGGTCCGATAGTTACGAGGTCACCGTAAAACTTGGAGAGATAGACGGCGAGGTTTTCGATGTCAGTGCCGAGTACGAGGACGCCGCCGAAGTCGCTGAGAAAACCGGTTTGACTGTACGGATGGTGGTGGAGGCGGCAGAGGCGAATTACGAACAGAACAGAGAGTAAACATCCACGGGTCGGGTGACCCGTGGAACTCTCGCTATTTTTCTTTAGATCGGTCGTAAACATGGCGCGGTAAAACGTAGGTCTGTGGAATGTAGTGCGGTCGAACGTAAACCGGACGAATGCTATACTGGCTCAGGCGGATGTAGCCGGATGGACTTAACCGAACTTAAACTAGACTGTGTTAGACCGGACGTAGCTGGACGGCGTAAAACTATCTGAAGGTAATAGACGAGCGAGGAAGATAAGACGCGATAGGATGGCCGTAGACGGACGGATGTCAGCCGGACGGAAGAATGGGGGAGAACTCCTTTAAAATGGAGATGAGAACTCCGTTATGACAGAGATAACACGTTTATCCCTTTACTTCGTAACAGTTAATGCTGTCGTCCGGTGGTGGTTTATCATGAAGGTAATAGCTACGGTCGGTATGCCGGGTAGTGGCAAGAGCGAGGCAGCAGACGTCGCAGAGGAGATGGATGTCCCCGTAGTAACTATGGGTGACGTGATACGACGGGAGGTGGATGATAGAGGTCTCGAACCTAGCGACGAAAACATGGGTGCCGTGGCTACTGAACTCCGTGAGGAGCACGGTATGGATGCTGTCGCGAAGAAATGCGTGGGTTTCATCCAGGAAAAGGATACAGATGTGGTGCTGGTGGATGGTGTAAGGGGATGGAGCGAGGTCGAGAGGTTCCGACAGGAGTTCGGAGAGGATTTCATTCTGGTCTCCATAGAAGTCCCGTTCGAGACTCGGCTGGAGCGCATTACTGAACGCGGTAGATCCGACGATACCTCGAAAGAAAAGGAACTCAGGATGAGGGACGAACGTGAAGTGGGGTACGGTATGGATGAAGCTATAGAGAAAGCAGACGTTACACTGGAAAATACGGAAGGAGTCCAGGAGTTTCGGGGTGAGGTACGTAACCTGATAAATAAACAGTTCGAGTAAGTCAGTAGTTTTATAATAACAGACCGTATCATTATCACCAAGCACAGAGGTCACAATCCCTATGTCGAACTGTAATAGATGCGGCGCGTATGTCAGTGACAGTTACGCAAGGGTTTTCGGGGACAACAAGAACGAGGTATACGCCTGCCCCTCCTGCGAAAGAAGCCGGGGAATGGATACGGACGCAAGCGGCGGGATGTAAGCCCTATACTGGAATATCAGTATAGACTTCCACGCGAACCAGACGCGTCATGACTGGAAAGTAAAAACCGATAACCTGGCTTATATGTAAAACCCGCTATCCACTCGAGTTACGTTAGAAGCCTGAGTTAGATGGTTCAATAAGTGGTTTGGTGGAACACTGAGGTTCGGCAGTTTTCGGTTTTCCCAGTTTTCGGTTTTCTCAGGTGACACCTGGCGAGAAAGTCCTTACTTTTCTTTATCTGTAGAATAGTTTTAACCGCTTCAGTTTTAACCGCTTCATACCTCTGTAGACCTAGGATAACCAGTTCTTTCATCAACGGAAACTCATAAAACGGGATAGTTCAAAAGCGACCGTGATACAAATAAACGTCCGTTCCATTTCTGTTATAGATGAAGGAACTCTGTGGTCGTATCGTCTCGTCGGTCAGTGATGCAGTAGGGTCTGTTGTAGGTACACCGGATTCCGGCGAGAAGGTGGGGATGGGTGCAGACGGTACCCCTACCAAGGAGATCGATTCTGTAGCCGACGCTGCAGCCCTAGAGGTTCTAGAGGAAGAGGGCGGGCTAAGGGTGATATCGGAGGAGTCCGGTGAAACGGTCTTCGGGGAGCCGGAACTGACGGTGGTCCTGGATCCCATTGACGGTACTTTGAACGCTACAAGGGAGATACCATTCTACGCTACATCGATCGCGGTGTCGAGAGACGGAACGATGTCGGGCTTATTCTACGGATACGTCTACGACCTCGTCCGGGACGACGTATACGCCGCGTCGGAGGACGGTAAGGCGACCAAGAACGGCGAACCGATAAAACCTACGACGGGTAAGAAGGTCAGTGAAATATGTTTAACCACCCCCGGATACTACCACGGCTTTGATCCGCATCGGTTCAAGAACATAAGGAGCCTGGGATGTACCAGTCTTGAGCTATGTTACACCGCGGAGGGCAAGATGGACGGTTATCTCGACACCAGGCCCTATCTCCGGACACTTGATATCGTGGGTGGGAAAACCATCGTGGAGGCAGCCGGTGGAAAGGTAACTGACATAGACGGAAAACCTATAGATGGAGAGATAAGTCCTAACGAACATACCACTGCGGTTGCGGCGTTCGCGGATCACTGTGAGAAGATAACGGAGGTACTGGAATGAATATAGGGATCATTTCTTACTACGTGAAAAGTCAGTCGTACGAGCCACAGGACAACGAGGAGTCACACCGGATAGATGTTTCCAGACACGTGGTCGACAACATGGTGAACTACATAGACGGGAGGAACGACGTCGATTACGTCCTGGGTGAGGAGCTAGCCGAGGGTTTGGGGGAGGATTTCACCGGCATGGGGTTCGGTTCGATCGCCGAAGAGGCGGACCTGATAGTTACCGTTGGCGGGGACGGGACGGTACTGCGGACGGTGAGGGCTTTAGAGGATCTACCTATACTGGGTGTCAACACCGGACGGGTTGGTTTTCTCGCCGACGTAAACCCGGGGGAGGTGCTGGAGGAGCTAGACCGCGTTATTAACGGCTTCGAGGTTGAAAAACGGACGAGGCTGACGGTCGAGGTAAACGGGGAACAGGTTGCAAAGGCTCTCAACGAAGCCGTGGTAGTTGCTGAAAGCAGGGGCAAGATAATGGAGTTTGACCTCGAACACGGTGGAGAACTGATGGAGTCGCTGAGGGCGGACGGTGTGGTAACGGCGACACCGACGGGTTCGACGGCTTACAGTCTCAGCGAGGGCGGACCGATAGTGAAACCCTCTCTTGATGCATTCCTCCTGACACCTCTCGCACCGTTCAGAGTCGGATCTTCGCCCTGGGTTCTCGGTAGTGAAAAAGATATACACGTAACACCCGTCCGCACTGATATTCCCGGCAGGGTAGTCGTTGACGGGGTCGCCATTACGAAGGTAGGTAGGGGTGACGTACTGAGGTTCAGTCGCGCCGAGAAATTCGCACGGTTTGTTAAGACTGACAAGCCGTTCTTCGAAAAGGTTCGGGAGAGGTTGAAGTAGGTTTTGAGAATGGATCTGTTGTTTTGGTGATGGATATGTGGTTTCAAAGATAGGTAGATTCCGAGGGTAGGTATATAGTTTGAAGAAAGATAGGGGTGACTGAGTTTGGAGGATATTTTTCTTGGTGCCGGACGAGTACGTGGAACAGATTTTTGAACGAGGAGAGGGAGTTTTCTTACGTTATGGTTGGAGGATATATCGATCACACGATGATCAGGATTGAGGACAGGGAGGAGTCGATCGACTGGTACCGAGATAAACTCGGTTGGGGGGTACACCGGGAAGTAAACGCCGACGGATTCGACCTGATCTTCATGGGTCCCGAGGATGCAGATGACGACCAGCACCTGATAGAGATGACCTACAACCATCCCGATAAGGGAGGAAGATCCTACGACTTCGGGGATGCATGGGGACATTTCGCGATAGCAGTCGACGATGTCTACGAGGCATACGACGAACTCATGGAACGTGGGGTCGACGACTTCAGGGACCCGGACTCCTGTGGCGGCAGTTACGCATTCGTGAAGGATCCGGACGGACACGAAATAGAGCTGGTGGAGAGAAATCTGGAGGATCCTTTCAACTGACGGATTAAGACCGTAAAAGTGGAGACAACGGGGGGAGGTAGTACCTCGATGTTAGAATACCTGTATTTCTTTACACTAAGATGAACTGGCTTATTTATTTTCATTGTCAATAAAGGCTGAAAGTACGGTGATTTCTTTCTTATCCGGGTACGGCGTCGGTATCAACTACTCCGATAAAAGCTTAAATGGCTGGGTAGTCTAGATTAAGACAATGATTGATGGCATTGTTGCGTTAGAGTCATCTGGCGGTTTTGCGGGATTGGGTGACCATTCGTTTATGTTTTTAGCGTTCGGTGTGGTTCTCACCTTTCTACTCGTACATCTGGCCTGGCACGTATTCAGTAACGACGAAGAAAACAAACCGGATCCTCACAGGATTGATGGCATGATCCGGTGTCCGGAGTGCGGTTCACCGACGGAGACGGAGTACAGGTTCTGTAGAATATGTGCGAGTGATACGGGAAACGGGTACGGTAATATGATGGAGCCGGACGACTCAAGCAAAAGCGGAATGTTCTAAAAAACGGATGGCTCTATAGCGTAGAACTGGAACTGAGATTGCGTAGAACTGGAACTGAGGTCTTTGAAAGTACTTTACCTCGTTATCTAACGCCGTTTCCTGTTTTCCTTCATACGTTTCTCCTTGTTGTCCTTCAGGATCTTGACACCCCATATTACGGATACAAGGGCGGCAACCACCAGTAACGCCGCGTAGTCATTAGCGGACGACAGGGCTACCCTGGGTGTGCTGACTACACCCGCCAGGAGAAAAAGAGCGGCGCCGGCAACCAGGAGTTTAACTCCTTTTGACGAACTCATCTCTCAAGATACTAGTCGGAGACGGTTACTCATGGGTTTAACGTTTTCTTTCTGAAACTGGCTCCAAGTTTTTTTCTAAGAGGAGTCGCTATATAGATGTGCGCGGTGTTTCCAGTATGGGTATGGGTTCTTATGACGAGAGTGAACAACAAAGGGTGCAAGAGGCTCAGTCGGGCGACGAGGAAAAGGAACAAGTTTCAACTGATAAATACCGAGGTGAAGTTTCCTACGAAACGCCCGATTCGGCGGACGTTCTAATGGAGAACTTCAAACAAAATAAAGATTAATAGCTTTTCATTAGCTTTATTTATTGATATTGCCGTTTATTTTTTGTTTTATTAAATATTACCTGGTTTATCTTTCCTTTATTATAGTACATGCTTACCTGAGCTACACAATCCAGATCCGTCATCTCCTCAATTACAGATCGGTGGTTCCAGGTTTTTTCCATTATATTTAAACTCTTGATATCAACCTACCTACTAGATGCCGGCAGCTATAGAAACCCGTGGACTGGAGAAGAACTACGGTGACGTACAGGCACTCGACGGCATCGATATAGAGGTAGATGAGGGGGACTTCTTCGGTCTGTTGGGTCCTAACGGCGCCGGAAAAACCACTTTCATAAACGTACTCGTGGGGCTCGTCAAGAAGACGGGAGGCGACGCAAGGGTGTTTGGATACGACGTCGAGGAGGAGTACAGGATGGCGCGCCGAAAGATAGGGCTGGCGCCCCAGGAGTTCAACGTCGATCGGTTCTTCCCCATCAAGGAGGTGCTCGTCCATCAGGCGGGATACCACGGTATTCCCAAGGGGGAAGCCAAGGGGTACGCCGAGGATGCCCTCAAAACAGTCGGGATCTACGACAAAAGGGACACGAGGTTCCACTGGCTTTCGGGTGGAATGAAACGCCGGTTCATGCTAGCGCGGGCAATGGTTACCGATCCAGACCTTCTTATCCTGGATGAACCAACCGCCGGCGTCGACGTACAGCTGAGACATGACCTCTGGGAGATAATCACTCGGCTAAACCAGGAGGGAACGACGATCCTACTAACCACACATTACATAGAGGAGGCTGAGAAGCTATGTGACAAGGTCGCGATTATGGATCGTGGCCGGAAGGTCGAGGTAGCAACCCCCGAGGAACTCATGGGTCGTGGTCTGGACAGTATCTACGTAACCACCAGACATTCACCGGAAGATGCCGAGGAACTCATTCTCGATGTGGAGGACGACAAGATACGTGAAGTCGAGGTCCGGGACGGCGACTTTGTAGTTAAGGCAAAACACGGGGGAAGTGTTGTTCCAGATCTTGTACGTGCGGTGGAGAATGAGGGATACGATATAGTAGATATCGACATCGTCAGGACGTCTCTGGAGGAGGTATTCGTAGACATGACTGAATCAGGGGGTGACACCACGAGATGAACGGTGGAGGGTTCTTCAGCACGGGTTTCAGGACTCTGATCAGGCGGGAGGTACTACGTTACATACGTAGACCGAGGAACACTTTTCTCCCGCCGTTGATTACTAACGTCCTGTACTTCAGCGTTTTCGGCGTTATACTCGGTGAGAGGATAAACCTCATAAACGGGGTTCCTTACATACTGTTCATCCTTCCGGGACTCGTTGTACTCGGTGCGATCTCCAACAGCTTTGAGAACAGCTCTTTCTCACTTTTTCACGGCAGATGGAACGAGTACATACACGAGGCGGTGACGTCTCCCCTATCGAACACTGAGATGGTAGCGGGGTACGTCCTATCTGGTGCGCTCCGCGGCGTACTGATCGGTATACTCATTTCGTTCGTCGGAGCCGTATTCACCACCGTCAGCGTCTACAGCTGGATCTATCTTGCAGCCTTTATGATCGTGATATCCCTTCTTTTCGCCAGTTTCGGCGTTATAGGGGGTCTGTGGGCGGAGGACTTCGACTACCTCACAGTAATGAACCAGTTCATACTCCGTCCTCTCGTCTTCTTTGGTGGCGTATTCTACTCCATCAGAGATCTGCCGGGAGTTTGGGAGGAGGTGTCACTCCTGAATCCGATGGTCTACATGGTTAACGGAGTACGTTACGGATTCCTTGGACCCGAGAGCGTCGATGTACGTCCGGAACTATCGCTGGCGGTTCTCTCCCTGTTAACGGTCGTGGTATTTCTGTTCGATATCTACCTGTTCAGACGGGGATACGGAATCATGGAGTGAATCAAACCCTCCGGAACGTTGGCTGTTTTGGATGGCTACGTTCTCTCCAACCGTTCGACAGATCATTCTGGTATGTCTCCCTATCCGTTAGATCTTGCTTTCTCGGTCACTGAAATTAAGTATCGTTAATAGATGGTTATATCAAGGGGTTGGTCGTTTTTTATCCTATGGAACGCCGTGACTTCGTAGTAGGCCTCGGTGCCGCAGGCCTCACCTCCCTCTCGGGATGTACCGCTATCTCGCCGGAAACCCGGGAACTCGACAGCCCGAGGATCGAGAAGAACGAGGATGGCAGCGCGGAACTCTACTTCGTTAACGAAGGTAACCTGGTATCTACGGTGAAGATGGAGTCTGGACAGAGGTGGTACGGTTCGGAGGGTGACCAAGTTCCGGTGTCCGTATCGTACGAGGTACGGGACAACCTGAACCTCAAGAATCTAAGAATGAACCTGAGGGTTCCCTACAGCGGTGAAGGTTTTCCAGCCAGGTTCGCACTTATGGCGCCGGGATGGAGTCCAAGACCCGAGATAGATATATACCGGAATCCGAGGGATAGCGGCATGTTACTTGAGATACCGAACTGGCCCGGTGAAGCCGGAGAAAAGCTGGATATGGAGTTTCTGGTTACCCGTCTGGAGGATTACGTAGACGAGGTTATACTTGACGTTGACATGACGTTGAAGAAAAAGGGGCTCCGGGGTGGTAAGTACAAACTCGAAGGTCTTACGCGAGTGTCTATTCCGTCCAGGGTTTACAGTACTGGGTCTGGGAACAGTTCTGCTTCTACGAATAGTACTGGAACCGTTAACGGTTCTTCCTCTACGAATAGTACTGGGTCTGGGAACAGTTCTGCTTCTACGAATAGTACTTGATCGATAGATAGATCTCGATCCATGGACAGATCTACCTCGGAGTGAACCACTCGATTTAAATTGATTTACCCATATATCTGAAACGCAGTCTAAGACGGAGCGCCGGTGGTCTAGTGGTAGGACATGGCCTTCCCAAGGCTATAGCCCGGGTTCAAATCCCGGCCGGCGCAGTGAACTAAGTGAGCGAGCAAGGGCTGGATTTGAATTCTACCAGTCACAGCTTGCGCAATGTAGTGAGCAGGAATGTCTGGTTTTGGTTCAACTCCTGGCCGGCCTACTCTAACTACGAACACTGTAACTACGAACCTGGTATGTAGTAAACCGCAGAGACCGAACCTTGATTCCGCCAGCCGGAGTTGCCAGCTTGGCCGGGGAACCGTCTGTCGTTTTTAAATAGGGAAAGTTTGCAGATTAGGTTATTCGTCGTCCTCGAATCGCAGCCTGGATAGCGACTATCAGGGAGACGAGTACTGTTATAGAAACATTGAATCCGGGCTGTCCCTGGCTTTTGTCCGAAAGCTTCTCACCCGCCTTCTCGGTTGCGTTCTTCACCTTCTCGCCGGCATGGGCGGTTGTATTTTTGGCGGCGGAACCTGCTTCCATCGTAACGTTCAGTGCACGTGAAGCCGCAATCTTACTCTGGTCAGTTACCTTGTATCCACCTTCTTTTGCTTTACTTACCACGATACGTTCACTCTTCTCGGACTCGTTCACCAGAACGAAGCTATCCTTCTTTGTTTTCTCCAGAATATAGTCCCCCGCGTTCTTGGTTTCGTTTAGGATAACAAAACCGCCCTCCTCGGTTTTCTCGACTATCACCCTACCTGCCTCTAACCATACGTTGATTACAGTACGTCCTTCCTCCTCCAGTTCCTGTACGTCCGATATGTTACCGTTGTCGTGTGAAGAGTTGTGTCCCAATGATACGGATACTCCAGCAGATATCAGAACAACGGCTAAAGCTACTGAAGTAACCAGAATAACAGTATGGTTTTTCATTTACGAACCGCTTGGATAGACAGTATAGATATACCTGACGAAAAGCAACGATTTTGAATACTCTGAATATCAACCAAACCAGTCCGATACCGGTGACTGAGTTTACTGGAACCTGGTTTTCACCTTGGTTTCTCGTGGAAAGGATGGTAAACAGGTCTTTTACCTTATCACAATAGAGGATGGTAAACAGGTCTTTTACCTTATCACATATTTTTTAACATTTCAAATTTACTTGATTTTATGGCTCAATGGTCTTCCAGGTTCGGCTTCATCGTTGCTGCGATCGGTGCAGCGGTCGGTCTTGGCAACATATACAGGTTCCCTCTCGTAGTTCACAACGACGGCGGAGGCGCGTATATCTTGGCTTACATTCTAACCACCATCGTCTTCGGAATACCACTGATGATAGTAGAGGTGTCGGGTGGTCGTTACTCAGGAGCGGACGTCGTCTCGACCTTCGAGCATTGGAACCAGGGGATCTTTGGATGGATAATCGCTGTAACTGCAACCCTGATTCTGAGTTACTACTTCGTCATAATGTCGTGGATACTTGCATTTATCTTCATCTCTATACAGGGCTTCTCCTATACGTTCGGGGATCTCACGTCGACACATTATCCAGTAATATTTTTCGTGATTTCCGTCCTCCTCTCGGGGGTCATAGTATCATTCAACGTTGAGGACGGTATCGAGAAGGTGTCGAAGGTCCTCATACCCTTCATCTTCATCGTGATGCTGGTGCTACTCGCCTTCGTGGCAACTCTACCCAAGTTCGGTGAGGGTGTTTCGATGTTTATAACGCCGGATTTCTCGGTCCTCAAAAGCCCCAGTATATGGATGGCTGTCTTCGGACAGGCGTTCTTCTCGCTGGCCCTGGGTCATGGTGAGTTACTTACGTACGGTAGCTACCTCGACGAGGATGTAAGCATACCCAAGGCATCGATTATCATCACGTTCTTCAACTTCTCAGCCGCGATAATCATGGGTTTGATTATCTTCCCTATACTCGCACAGTTCGGAGGGCCCGGTATGAGTCAAAAGGTAGGGCGGGACTTCGCGTTCAAGACGTTTCCAAAACTCTTCACCAACATGCCGTACGGCAACATTCTGGGTATAGTTTTCTTTGTTCTGCTGTTCGTAGGTTCACTGTCTACATCCATTGCCCTACTAAATGTCGGGTCCTCGGTTAGTATCGGTAAAGGAGTATCACGTAGGAGGGCATCCGCCCTAACAACGGTTATCGTACTGATACTCGGAATTCCTTCAGCATTAAGCTACTCGGCCATGGATATTCAGCTGTTCGGGGTACCGTTCCTCGACCTAATGGACTTTTCAACCGGTAACTACTTGTTGCCGGTAGCTGCTATGCTTACGGCCGTGGGTTTTACGTGGCTACCGGAAAAGAGGCCAGTCCAAAACGACGTAATTTACTACATAGTAAAGTACCTGTTACCCGCCGGAATCATACTCATGATTGTAGTTAATATATCCGAGGTTATCTAACTCCCCTGAACCAACGAGCCCGCTATGAATTCGATCGCAATGGTTAGAAAATCCCCGGTACAGTTTGCCGTTTCTAACGACAACACGGGTTTTCATTAACATCTCGGGAGCAGTTTTTGTCAAAAGTTCCTCTAAACCATAGCTTTATTTCCAAGGTGGAGTATTCATAATCCATGATAGTTAACGAAGTTAGTTACGACGGAACTACGACCGAGGAGTGGAAAAGACCGGAGCTAGAGGACTTTGGTTACGCCGACAGATGGAGTGAACTCTCCGAAACTCAGAAGAAAGACGTGATCTCCCATTTTCTCGTAACCACGGGAACCGACGGTAACCCTCCCGGCGACTACGAACCCCTCAAGCTACCGGTGGTGGAGGCGGGGTCCAACATGCTGAACAAACACGGACTGGATTCGGCGAAGGCATACCTCTCGAAAACCGAGGGGCTTACCGAGAACGGGAGGGAGAAAGTCAGGAAAAAGATCTCGGATCTCCAGAAGAAGGAGTTCGGGGAAGGGGAGTGAGTTAGAAGCCGGAAAACAACTGAAGACTCGAAGGAAAGGATCCAGCGTTATACAGACCTCACCTCGGAATTATATACTGTGACGCTGGCTTCACTTCGGATTTATAATTTAAACAATAAAGGTGAATATACTGTGACACTGGCTTCACCTCGGATATATAAAATAAACAATACGTCGGTATCAGTCAACTCAGCTCGGATTTATCGATCTTTCCCGTAACTGTTCTCGGTAAACTCTCCAGAATCTCGACTCTACGTGGATACTCGTAAGCCGCCAGGTTTTCCTTTACCTGGTTTTTCACCGACTCCTTGGAACTACCGACGTCACTTAACTCCCCGTCCGTAACCACGTAGGCTTTTACCAGCTCACCCCTCATGTGGTCGGGTTCACCGACGACGGCGGACTCCAACACGTCCGGATGCCTGTCGATCTCCTCCTCTACCTCGGGGGCAGAGATCCTGTATCCACTCGATATAATCAGGTCGTCCTTACGGCACTCGTAATAGATATAACCATCCTCGTCCCTGTAGCCAAGATCTCCGGTCAACAACCAGCCGTCGACGAACGCATCGCTCGTCTTCTCAGGGCGACCCAGGTACTTCGTCATCACTACAGGTGACGACTTATCCACTGCAATCTCTCCGACCTCGCCGTCCTCAAGTACCTCGCCCTCGCCGTCCACGATATCAACTTCGTGGCCCGGGTACGGCTTTCCCGTAGCACCGGGCCTACGTTCGATCATAACGGACTCTCCAACCACGAAACCCGCTTCGCTCTGTCCGTAGACCTCGTTCAGTCTGACGTCAAGCTCGTCTCTTGCCCAGCTCTTCAGTTCGTCGGAAACCTTTTCACCAGCGGCGTGCACCCCCTCGAGTTCGAGTTCGAACCCCTCCGTCCCCGTTTCCTTTATAGAACGAAGGGCCGTCGGGGGGAGGAAACCGTTGGTGACCCGTTGGTTCTCGAGGAATGACAACGTATCCACGGGATCGAACTTACCACGACGTTTTACTACAAGCGTCAGACCAAGGAGAAGCGGAGCAAGTACCGAGTCGAGCAGGCCACCTATCCACGCCCACTCGACGGGAGAGTAGAAACGGTTTCCCCGGTCGGGAAAGCTCTGCGCCAGCGCGAAACCCGGTAGCCTACCAGGTACTACTCTGTGGGGCTTGAAGACGCCTTTCGGCTCCCCCGTTGTCCCGCTGTTGTAGAAGACGAATGCAGGATCATCTCCCGAACTGTCGGCGGCGGAGAACTGTTCTGGATCGCCGGAAGAAACCATCTCGTTGTAACTGTCTACGCCGTCGGTATAACTGTCTACGCCGTCGGGAACTACAGGATCTTCATTTCCGTCGGAGTGCCTATCCGCCACCTCCTGGACGTCCCCGTCTTGACCCCTTTCCACCAAACCTATACCTTCGAGACTCTCCAACTCCCCGTATATTTTCCCGAAATCCTCTAGCTTACCGACGCCGGTGAAAACATATCTGGCGTCCATGTCCCTCAACCGGGTTTCGATCGCACGTCTACCGAGCATCCTCGATACCGGCGCCGAAACCAGCCCTGCCTTCAGGAGAGCCGTATGTACCACGATGGACTCCGGACCCTCATCGAGACATACGGCCACCCGGTCACCTCGTTCGAAACCGAGACCTGAGATCGAGTCCGCCAGGGAGTCGCTTTTTTCGTCGAGATACCCGAAGCTGTACTCTTCAGTACCGCCGGAATCCTCAACCTGTACAGCAGCGATACCTGAATCCGGATTGGCTTCGTAGATGTCCACTCCGAGGTTGTAGGTCTCGGGTAGAGAAAAACTGTACTCACGGTATTCTGTCTCGTAGCTTTCATCCGGATCGAAACTGAACGAACCACCGCATCCGTCCTCGGAGTAATTCATATATAAAATGTAACACGTTTTCTTAAATGATAACGTTTTTCGACAAAAACATCCTCGCATAGAAACAATCTCCCCGTACTAAACCCGCGTATTCTGGTGCGGTTGTTTGTGATACAGTTGTTGGTGGTAGTGTTGTTTGTAATACAGTTGTTTGTGATACAGTTGTTGGTGGTAGTGTTGTTTCTGGTGCCGTCGGTTCCGATACTTCTATTTCTGGAACTCTTATACAAAAAGGGCCGTAGGACTCCTCCCAGTTTCTGATAGATAAAACAGAGTTTATGTAGGTTAGCCACCACTGGTCTAACACGTGATGAGCACCAAAAGAGCCGAAGGTAAATATAGGTACGGCGGCGACGTTTCAGGGTTCCCCGTATTCCTTCTTATTACCTCGGTTCTGACTTTCATTCTAATGATGCTGGGTGCCTACACCAAGGCTGTTGGTGCGGGGCTATCCTGTCCCGACTGGCCCAAATGCTACGGAGTATGGGTTCCTTTCCTGCATCCTGAAATGCTAGCGAACTCCAACTACGCCGCTGGATACTCCGGGCTGCAGATATTCGTCGAATGGGCTCACCGCGGACTTGCAATGATAGTGGGTATTCTTATCTTAATAGCAGCGGTCTGGGCGTGGAAAAAGATAGACGATGGAAGGGTTAAACGGAGCCTCGGCGCCGCAGTCGTGCTCCTGCCCTTCCAGATTATCCTGGGTGGCCTGACGGTTACCGAGAATCTACAGCCCTTAATCGTCACTTCACACCTCGCCACCGCTACAGTTATAATGATTTCTCTGACGGTCGCGACCACCGTCGTATATATTACTAAAGGGGGAGATAGAAATGAACACCAAACGTAAAACGGAACGGAAAAGGGGAACAGATGGAAAGAAGGGAACCGAAGTACCGAATCTGGGCGTATTTCCGGAGTTTCTAGCCTCGGCTACTTTCCTTACCTACGTAGTTATACTGACGGGCGCTACCCTCGCGGTAACCAGGGTTGGACACGCCTGTAAAACATGGCCGTCATGTAACGGATACTGGACTCCACCGGTACACGATACGGCGATGACTATTGCATGGGGATACAGGGTTCTGGTGATACTTACCGGTGTACTGGTTGTTTACACGGGATACAAGGCTCTACGGTCCTCTCTACCCCGACGAATTAAGTACGCGCTAACTGTCGCATCTATTTTATACCCCATACAGATCGGTGTCGGTGCCGCAGTCGCCACGGGCAGTTTCTCCGGATCCGTCGCGATATCGGGTCTCCATTTGGTAGTAGCGATGTCTATATTCACGGCGTTACTACTCTCCCTGACCTGGACTCTCGAAGCTGAGAATCCACGTTCACCGATCAAGATGGTGAGGGAAAGGAAGGAGATAACGGAGGGAAGGGAGAACTACGGCAAGATCACGGCTTACTACAAACTCATGAAGCCGAAACTGATGTGGCTTCTCTGTCTGGTTGCAGTCGCCGCGATAGGAATGGCGGCCGCAGTCCCCGGAAACACCGTTACCTGGGTCGCCGTGGCTGGAACGCTCCTTGGGGGAGTCCTGTCTATCGGAGCCAGCGGCACCTTCAACAACGTCCTGGAAAGGGAGAGGGACGCCGAGATGGCACGGACAGCAGACAGACCGATAGTAAACAACGAGGTCGCTGTCCGTAACGCAGTAGCGTTCGGCCTCGGGTTAACGGTTCTGTCGTTCGCGGTTTTCTATATATACGTCAATCTACTTGCCGCCATACTGGGTATGACGGCGATTCTGTTCTACAGCGTCGTCTACACCCTCCTCCTCAAACCCCATACGACACAGAACATAGTGATAGGCGGTGCTGTCGGGGCGCTTCCGGCACTCATAGGTTGGGCGGCGGTAACGGACTCCATCGGTCTACCTGCACTGGTACTTGGCGGCGTTATCTTCGCCTGGACGCCGGCACATTTCTACAACCTCGCACTCGCGTACAAACGGGACTACGAGAGAGGCGGATTCCCGATGTTACCTGTAGTGGAGGGAGACGACGTAACGCTCCGCCACATCCTGTTCTACCTGGGGGCGACGTTCGCAGGAGCTAGCATCCTTGGAGCCGTAACCCCGGTAGGCTGGACCTACGTACTGTTAACGACGACTGCTGGAGCCGTGTTCGTATACATGGTGATAAATCTCTACAGGAAAAGGACGGACAGGGCGGCGATGAGGAGCTTTCACGCGTCCAACCTGTTCCTCGGAATCCTGCTGATCTCCGTCATAATCGATACAGTGCTGGTTTAGAAAAGATGGTTTCGGTGTTGAGATACGGGTTACACCCTGAATGAATACAAAATAAAACTCCAAAAATGAGTACAGAAAACGCCAGCCGGTGGACGGTTTCGCCACGGTTTATGCTATGGTTCTTGGTCCTGTTACTGGAGGTGACGTTAGTTGTAGGTTATCTCACTGTAACCGAAACCTCCCTCACGTCGGTACCAGAACTCATCTATTCATGGATCTGGATTAACGTCGGAGCCTATGCAGCTATAAAAACCGAGGTTAACTGCGAAGATAGACGCAGAAAGATAGCGGTAGGGGTTCTGTCGGCCATCTACTTCCTCTTCATCATGTGGATCAGTGGATTCGTTGGACTGGCGTCCACGGCATCCGGTTTAAACGTTACTTGGACGGTACCGGCATGGGGTCCGATAGTGACCTTCGCCGACGTGGTATACATCAAGATACTACCGTTCATGGCGTTCGGTTATCTCGCGTTATCCTATCTATTATACGCAGCGGTCCTGGATGCATCGGGTGCTGTAGCGGGCGGCGTCCTTGGACTAGTGTCCTGCGTCGGATGTACCTGGCCGGTATTCGCGGCAGTAGCAGGTGTATTTGCTGGAGGTGTCGGTGGTTTAAGCTCAGCAGTATATGCAGCACCATACGGTCTCTCCACCGCAGTTTTCGTGGCATCTGTTTTAGTTTTGTACAAACGACCGTTTGTCTGACAGTTGGTTTTCCTGAAAACCTCTGTCAAGCCTTTTCAAAACTACCTGTGACGCCTTTCTGTTTTCAAAACTACCCATAACTTATACCCGTTTCAAAACTACTTCAACCGGCTAATGTTTATCTCAGTAAATGGGTAGTCTCGTTAGTCTTAAACTGGCTCCCTTCTAAATTAAAGAAATGAGTGTTTTTGGGAAGTCAAACTGGGTCAACCTGCCGCGGAACATAATTGTTGGAGAAGATGTCTTGGAGGAGGTTCCTGATGTCCTCGACAACCGTCTGAACTTCAATAAAGCCCTCGTGGTCACGTCGCCAACCACCCGGAAGATCGCGGCTGACGACGTGGTAGAGTACCTGCAAAGGGACGGACTCGACGCCGATCAGGTCGTCGTGGAGGAGGCGGGTTTCGAGGCTATACAGAAGTCGGTCGACGCCCTGGAAAACTCGGAGGCAGACGTCTTGATAGGGGTGGGGGGTGGGGTTCCGATAGACGTAGCGAAGGTCGCTGCAGACGATATGGAGCTTTCCTTCGTCAGCGTACCAACCGCCGCGAGCCACGACGGAATCACTAGCTCCCGCGCCTCGGTACCCGATGGAAAGACCAGACATTCGGTGAGTGCCCATCCTCCACTGGGGGTGGTGGCAGACACGGAGATTTTATCCGAGGCACCCTACAGGTTAATGGCGAGTGGCTGCGCCGACATAATCTCGAACCATACAGCAGTCAAGGACTGGAGGTTAGCCAGCAGGCTCCAGAACGCCGATTACAGCGAGTACGCTGGGGAACTGAGTGAGTTGACGGCTCAGATACTGGTGGATAGCGCCGACTCAATAAAGCCGGGTCTGGAGGAAAGCGCACGTATAGTGGTGAAGGCTCTGGTTTCTTCGGGTGTCGCAATGAGTATAGCTGGGTCATCCCGTCCTGCGAGTGGCGGGGAGCACAAGTTCTCCCACGCCCTCGACAGGATCGACCACAAGAGGGCGCTACACGGGGAACAGGTCGGTGTCGGCTCGATTGTCTCGATGTACCTCCACGGTAAGGACTGGCGTAACGTCAGGGACGCGCTAGAGAGTATAGGGGCACCTACGTCGGCAGAGGGTCTCGGATTCACGAGAGAGGAAGTTGTAGAGGCACTTATGGGTACGAACGAGATACGTCCCGGACGTTACACGATAATGTCTGGCATCACGGAGGACGCAGCCGAAAAAGCCGTAGAGGAGACCGAGATAGTTTAGAGTGAGGACCATTTTTAGATTGGTGTAGGTACTTTGTATGGTGTAGGTACTTTGAAAGATGTAGGTGCTGGGAACTTTATCAGCTGTATTTTGGTTGGGTTCGCCACACCAGTGTAGTTAGAGTTGTGTTTTGACTGGGGTCGCTACACCAGTCTGTAGTGGTCGTTTTCCGGCTCAAGGATCTCGCCGCTACGTTTCAGGCTCTCTATCTCCTCTATCGCTTTCTGTCTCTCCATACCGTTCTCCTCGGCGAGACCAGTTATCTCGTCTATATGTGCCTTGCCGTCCTCGTTCTCGTCAAGTATCGTCTGGATTACCTCCTTGATTCCCTTGATCCTCTCCCTCTGACTCTGGCTGTGTCCGGACTCTATGATGTCGGCGTCGAACTCGCCGGTCTCGGGGTCCCTGCCTACTCTGTCCAGGCTACTCATCGTAACGTCTATGGCTCTCTCGGCATCCTCTACCGTAACCATCTGGCCTAAACGGACCCTAGCGCTTGCTTCAGCCAGCCGTATCAGAGCCTCTAACTTCCTAGCCGTTACCGGTACCGCGTCGCCCTCGCTCGAACCCTTGGTACGGAGATCGACGTAGAACTCCTCGAGACGTTCACGGGCACGGTCGGTCATCCGTGGGTTGCAGTTTCTTCTGGAGTAGGCGACGTACTTCCTGAAGATGTCGGGTTCTATGTCTGGCTCGATCTCCTCTAGCTCATCCTCGGCGTCTCCACCCGATTCGGCGAGTTCTCCCGCAAAGTTGGTTTTGAGTATATGCCGAGCCAGCTTGGAGTCCTGCTTCTTGTCGGGGTCGTCGGTAACCGTGAATATGAGGTCGAAACGTGATATCAACGCGGGTTCGAGATCTATCTGTTCCGCGATACCTTCGTACTGGTCGAACCTACCGTACTTTGGGTTTGCTGCACCAAGCAGGGAGCACCGAGACTTCAGAGTCGCGGTGATGCCTGCTTTAGCGACACTCACCTGCTGCTGCTCCAGAGCCTCATGTAACGCCGACCTGTCGTGTGGCTCCATCTTGTCGACCTCGTCGACACACGCCACACCCTTGTCGGCGAGAACCAGTGCGCCCGCCTCCAGCGTCCATTTTCCGTCGCCGAAGTCGTCCTGCACAGCCGCGGCGGTCAGACCAGCCGAGGTGGAACCTTTGCCGCTGGTGTATATACCGCGTGGAGCTATCTTCTGTACGTACTGTAGGAGCTGTGACTTCGCCGTTCCCGGATCGCCGACCATGAGGATATGCATGTCGCCACGTATGTGGGTTCCGTCCGGAAGTTCCTTTGTCACACCCGAGAAAAGCTGTAGAATCATCGCCAGCTTCTCCTCCTCGTAACCATAGATACTGGGTGCTATGCTCTCCACCATCTCCTCATATATCCTCTCCGACGCCGCTATCTCTTGGATCCTTTCGACATCCTCCTCGGTAATTTCGAAGTCTTCGAAGTCCTGGTCCTCTATCTCGACGTTGATTCCCTCCATATGGAGATCGAAGGTCGTCGAGTCGTCCTGCGGCGTCGCCCTGAGTATACCTGTCGCGGTCACCCTGTCGCCCGGCGTCACCTGTCCGGTAATGTCGTCCTCTATGTTGACGTCGATCTTCTGCGGCGTCTGACCACCCCTGAGACCCTCCGGCGACTCCTGCACCCTGAGTTTCTGGGCGTCCACGAACTCGCTCTGTTCGTATAGTATGTCGAATGGCCCCTTCCTTTCACATCCCCTGCATTCGTACGGCTCCTTGAACTCGTTCCCCGACTGTTTCACCGTCGTCATCGATCCACACCGTTGACATTCGAAGGTCGCCTCCAGAACCTTGGGCCGGACGTCCGTCGCCTTCCTCACGATACCCTCGACGGCAATGAGGTTGTTTACGTCCTCACTTCTTATCTCACGTATCCCGGTCTTGTCCTCGTAGTTCTTTATACGGACGTTGGTGTTTTCGAGGCTGACATCTGCGGCGACGTCGAAGTTAGTCAGTGCCTGCGACGCCGACTCACGGATGTCCTCGGGATGCCTGATCAGGTCGTCCGCTAACTCGCTGTCGAACTGGTAAAGGTCACTGTAATCGATCTCGAGCGAACTCTTTTCTCCCTTGGCTATCTCTCCGATACGGTTCTTGTAGTAACGTCTGTAGAAAGTCTCCCACTTGTCGTTCAGCTCGACGTTCTCAACTGCCATTAGATAGAGTATCTAATTCTGCCACCAAAGTAAATATTTGTTGAAAGTAAAACGGTGATTCTAAACCAACCGTGAGTAGATTTAAAATCAGTAGACTGCCTCGATACGTCGATGGTTAAAGGTTTTCGCGATGGCTAAAGGTTTTCGCCCTGGTGGCTTCCGTCGTAGGTCTCATCCAGGTTCTCGGTCTCCGTATAGACCATCTGCCCGATCTTCATCCCTTTCTCCAGCTTCATCGGGGTCTGGACCCAGAGACCCCCCTCTCCCCTCCCCCTGTATCCGGAGTCCCAGACCGCCGAGAACAGCATACCTCCGCAACGCATGAGGCGACTTCGGGGATAGATGAAGCCCGCATGGTCCTCGGGGATCTCTATCACTTCTCCGTACTCGACCGTGTATCCTCCCGGTTCGAGTTCGTAGAAACCTTCCTTGTCGTCTAACTCAACCCTGTCGGGAAGTTCGTACTCACCTTCCTTCACGACGCTGCGTCCCTCGTGTCGGTATATCTTGCCGACCGAGAGGTCCACTCCGTTAGGCTGAACCGCGTCCTCGTTGACGTCCTCCACGTATTCGGCGACGAAACCGCCGTTACGAATAACCATGGAGTCTGGTTGTACTTCAGGGAATACCAAACTTCCGAGAACGTGCTGAAGAGGTATGGAGCCGGAGCAATCAGCCGAAACCGATGAAAAGATTCGGGTATTAACTGGTTCGGTCAGGAACCTCCGATTATGGTCTGAAGTATTTTGATTTACTGTCTAAGTATTTTGATTTACCGTCTGGATCTATGTTTTTGTGTTTGATAGATACGGGTGCCTGGTTATTCTCTTAGCTGTACTACCCGACCTTCTCCTCTATCAACTCCTGAATATGTTCCTCTCCACTTTTAAGAACCCGGAGGCCCTCGTCGGTGTACTCTATCTCCTCTATGGGGAGACCTGTATCAAGACTCATCTCCATTACGAAGCCATCCCTGTAGTCCTCCACTACCTCACTCCTTTTGAATACAGTGTTAAGAGACTCCACTGCTTCGCCGTTCTCGTAATGCTCCTCGACCGAAACCCAGAAATCCTCGTCGCTCTCGACCAACGGACCGATGTTCTCCACCACTTCGTCGAAATGATCCCTGAGGTCGCGACGTAGTTCGTCTTCCCTATCCCCCTCGTAGTTCCTGAAAAATATGTCTTCCTCCAGGAACTTCTCGAAAGACTCGTCCCTGTCCTTCTCCGAAACAGCCTGTATAAAAACCGTTAACTGGCCCTGAAACCCGGACTTGATACCGATGACCTCCTGCCTGATATCCTGTCTTAAAGCCGACTTGATCTTGTCGGCAGGTAGATCCACGTTTACGACGTTCGTGGGATCAAGTTCATGGAACGCATGAGTCGCGACCTCGTGGATGTAGTCGTCTAACTGTTCCTTCACTGCTTCTTCTGTCATTTTCAACAAGAGATTAGGTTACTTCTAATATATTTCTTATGGGGGTTTTACAGCTATAAAAATTCAAAATCTTCCGGAATCAGGATCTAAAACTACAATTATTATTTATAAAATCTAATGATATAGTTAAAATAAGCTTAAGAGTGGTTGACTGTCTGATTAGGGTGTGTTGTACGGTAAAGATTTCGTTTCATTAGCTTTCCACCTCTTCTTGATTT